>NZ_JBKGFP010000081.1:0-96858 GCF_046557535.1 Pseudomonas sp. S1(2024) | reverse complement strand
GCGCAGCAGCCCCCAAGGTTTCAAAGCAGACGCATAATTGCTGGGGCTGCCTTGCAGCCCATCGCGACACAAGGCCGCTCCTACAATTGACCGCGTTAACCGATCGACCGGGAGTTGGGTTGCCGGCGATGGGCAGCGTGGCAACCTCAATGGCGCTGGCCGACAGGCGCTAGTCGTCAGTGTGGTCATGCATGCGCCGGATTTGTCCTGGCAAACAAGGTCGAGGGTGACCGTACCAGGTTTCTTTCAAGCACTCAGGGTACAGGTGCAAATGGCTGGCCTGATGTCCAAGTCGCGGTAGCCAACAGTCAAAAGGCAAGGCTAACGCATCCAGCACCAAAGTCGGCGAAGCGGGCGATGGATCAGGACGGATTATCTAGACCAAAGTGCTCAGAAGTAATTGAGTACAAAAACCTGATTGAAAAATCATCTATAAAACAGGCGCATGGCTGATTATTCTATAATCTAAGCGAGGTTCATTCAAGCATTTATTTCCTAATGCATTGAAGAAAACTATGAAATGAGAGGTTGATGGAAGTAAATTTTGAAACGGGCGTCAGATGAATTCCTTAAGACCTTAACGCTTTTTAGATAGTTATTCTATAGAGCAGCATCTACCCTGGGCTAGCTTAGTATCGGGAATGGCGCTATAGATAATCATCTATGCGCGATCGAGACTTGGCCCATGATTGACGATGTCTATAGTGAAGGATTTCTAATCGCAGCAGGATTATCACCAAATGCTATGAGTTCGAATGGCGCTGACTCTTTGATGACCGACTTTCAATTGTTAAAGGATTGGATCAGTCAAGGTACGAAAAACTGTCAAACTCGAAGGGTGATGAAAAAAGAAATTGAACGCATTATATTCTGGGCGAATGCTATAAGGCATAAGGGCATACTTGAGTTAACCCCCGACGACCTTGTCAACTACGCAATATTCTTAGGGCAGCCAAAGCCTGCTGAAATGTGGATATCTAAAATAAAATATCCCAAGTGCAATGACGCATGGCGTCCTTTTGCCGGCCCACTAAATGAAGCTTCGCGCCGATATGCGTTAGTGCAGATTGGTAGTTTCTTCAAATGGGCTGTGCGGAGCGGCTTGCTCGAATTTCCTCCGACGGAATCGCAAGAAAAACCAAGAATAGTCAAACTCATGTTCAGGCCGCCACCACTTGCTCAAGAAGCTGTTGCGGCATTGTTTGAAGTTATCAATGGCCATGTAAGCATCAAAAAGAGATTAAGAGATAATTTGTTACTTTCAGTGCTCTTGCAAACTGGACTGCTAACTTCAGAAGTAGTAGCCGCAGATCTGGAGGATGTTAGTCGGGACGAAAATGGAGCCTGCTGGATAGCTGTAAAGGGCAAGAATGGTAGGTTGCGAAGGCTTGCAATCACACCTGAATTATTTTCATTGGTGGGCCACTGTAAAACTCTATTTCTCTCTGAGCTAGAACAAAAAATTGATAGTCCCATACCCTTGATACTGCCATTAACCGGGAAATTAAGGCGTCTACATAGCTCGACAGTACTGGCAATAATAAAAAATCTCGCAAGGCAAGCAATGGGACTGCTGCGAGAAAGAAGGCAGTGCGATGTCGCGGCGACACTGGCGCGTGCTAATGGATATATGTTGAGGCACTCATGCTTAGCCAGCATTGCTGCTACCAGAAATGTATATGAATTAAAACGAATTGCAGGGTATAAGGGGTTGGGCGTGACGGAGCAGTATTATTATTGCTCTGACAATGAATTTCACAAAAGAATAGCGGCATGGACTCCTGCAATCTGCAAACAATAGACGTGCAAATCTAATAGGCGGAAGGGCTTGTGATTTTTTTGGTGGTGTGCGCGATGTGATATATTTTTTTTGACTAGAAAATTCAGCCTTTATCAGGAACTCATTCTCCGGTGCAGATCATCAATACTCTTGGTATCGTAATTGTGAATTACAGTATTCTGGGTTTTTGATAAAGGGATCACGATCAATACGAAACCTCCCTGGCTGCAGAGATCATATAATTGAAAAGTAAGAGAAATTACATTTCTACTCTAGTTGCATGGATCATGCATCGGCGCTATTGCTTTGAATGAGCATTTATAGTGCCGTGTTATATTTCCTTAAGGCATGGCACCTATGGTTAAACAATATAATTGGATTCGCAAAATTTGCGCTAGCGTATCGCTTAAGGAAGGCTGGATGGTTTTGGGTGTTGTGTTATGTCAAAAACAGTAAAGAGTGCCGCCAAGTACAATCTTTATAAGAAGTATGGGGGCAATAGTGGGCGGGCGAACAATATATGGTTGGTCTATAGCGAGAAGATGCATCGTGACTTTGCATTAAACTCTGACTTGCGCCTGTTCCACTGGATTTACTGGCTTGAAACTAATGCGTATGTAAGAAGCTTTGAGTACTTTGACAAAAAAACCTCAGCCGAACCGGATGGCGAATTGATTACGGCAGATGGCTGTGTTAGACAATTCTGGATAGCAAAAAAAATACCACCCAAGATCCATGCTGACGATGCTGAGCAAGGTGAGATCGAATCTGACAGTATAATAGTTACACCTGATGAGATTATATCAAAAGCACCGGAGGCTATGCGAATTTTTGGGGCATTGTCTTTTTGCGCTGGTGTCCGTGACCAGGAATTGGCTCAAATCGAAAACAGACTCATATTGGTCGAGCGCCAAATGATAAGCGGAACGATAAGGCAGCTATTGGAGGCTTTTGAAGGAATAGAGGAATCGCTGGTTGCAGGAGTCATTGTTAGACACATGATTCGAAACTTAATTGATGTGGACTTCACGCGGGATTTCTTTGGCCGGCAAACACGATGGCATTTGTCAGGAGGCCCTCCAAGTGAATATCAGACTCAGTCGAGGCGGAGCAGTCCAAAATAGAGCCTGTGACCAATTTGAATCTTGGCAGAGGCCCGATGTCTCGCATTTAAACGATAGCGACAAAGAGGTTTATATCTTCAGGTATCGAGCCCTCGAGATGTACTCGGCAGGAAGTAAGTTAAGCGATATTGAAGGGTTGACGGGAATCGCTCCTTCGCAAGTTGTATCTCTAGCAAAAAAATGCCTCGAAATTTCACCAGACGGTAATCCGTGGGGGTGTCGCGCTCTATTGCCAAGAATTAGACTGGCGCCGTATACCCGAAGCGCTCCCCCGTCAAATGGCAGCGCTAGTGGAAGAGGGGGGTATGCAGGAGCTTTTGGTTGGATTCTTGATAAATATGAAGATTTACCAGAACTATTGCGCAAGAAAATCTTTAAGATAGGAGGTCGCGGGACGGTATATGAACATAAGGTGAGTGCTAAAACCCTCCATTCGATTTTTCTTCAAACCTTACAAGAGCTTGGGGCGCCGATAGATCAATGGCCATTCACTACCGAGCTCATGGGGGCGAGAACAATTAGCAAGTTTTTAAATGCAATTATGGACAGGAATTTTGATCAGGCGGTTCTAGTTAATGAAGAATCATCGGCCCGCGCTCATCTTAAGGTTGGAAAGGGCATGCACACAAGTCTTAGATCTAGTCAGCCCTATGACATAGTCGAGGTTGATGCCTACAAGGTAGATTGTCACACATCCGTTGAATTCATGACTCCTGAGGGACTACTCACTGCTGTCCATATTACGCGAATGTGGTTGCTAGCGATGATCGATGTCGCTTCGACTGCTGTCATAAGTTATACCCTTGTATTTAAGCCAGAGGTTAATGCTGAGGATGTGGTCAATCTGTTTCGGATTGCTTTGTTGCCAAACCGTGAAAGGCCATTACCACTCGTCGACGGGCTGATTTATCCCGAAGGCTCTGGCTTACCCAGCGAAGTGATTGAGGAATGCAAAGGGGCATTATGGTCGATTGTCAAATTTGACGGTGCGCTCGCTAACCTTGCTGAGAAAGTTACTGATCAATCACGTAAAGAACTTGGCTACTCCTGGAATGTTGGGCCTTCGCAACATTTTGAAAGACGAAACTCTATAGAGCGGAAATTTGCTGACTTCGCAAATGGCATTTTTTCGCGAATGCCGTCTACCACGGGGCATGGTCCAGGCAAAGGTCGAGCCGATAAAGCTGAGCAAGTTGCGGTTACCAAGCGAATCATCGCAGATGAAATCAGGCATCTGCTTGATGTTGAAATCGCCATGTATAATGCTCTTCCTACCGAAGGTCTTTACATGTCCCCTCTAGACTATATCCGACAAAAAATCACGAACAACAATAACCATCTGATTTTGCGAAAGCTTCCCAATGCGCATGTTCAGAATGCTTCTGAAATATTACTCAGAAAGAAACGTGTATTCGTCAGAGGTGGGCGGAGAACTGGCCGTGCACCACACATTCAGTTTGCGAGAGTTAAGTATACGAGCGAGCAATTGAGGCAGGCAGCTAGTCTGATCGGCAAGCAGATATACATTGAAATTTTTGAGGACGATATACGGTATCTGAGGGCATTCACTTTGCAGGGTGAGTCTTTGGGGATGTTGGTTGCTATGGGGCATTGGGCGGGCATGAAACATAGCTTGGCCACCCGACAAGCAATCAATAAATTGGTATCTGAACGGGTCATTATTATTGCTAGGGGGCAAAATCCCGTGCAGGTGTACATGCAATATTTGACCACAAAAAGCAAAACCAGCAGGAAAAAGTCAAAATCCCCTCTCAGTACTCGACAGGCGACCGAGGCGAAACGACTATCGGATGAAACTGGTCTGAGTTTAAATATTCATGATCCAATAGAAGGCGCAGAGTATCCTTCAGTTTTATCATTGGATCTCGAAGCAGAAGGTCACTGCAGCTTTGCACCGATGCCAGACCTCAACAAATTAATTGGCAAGAACAAGCTGAGGTGAAGCATGTTGGTTCTTGATGACAAATCTCGTGCTGAACTCTTTCGCACCCATCCGGTCAAACGAGATAAATATACTATCCTGACCCCCATGATCAAGGCGTCATATGCGATGTTCCGGGAGAAAGTCTTTTTTAGGCACTCCGGTGCCTTTATGTTTGCCTCCCCTCGCATGGGGAAGACGCGATGCGCCCTTGCCATCAAGGACTTGCTTTCTAGCGAGTTCCCTGATTCTTATGTGCTGTATCATACAATGGATAGTGAGCGAGCTACTTATCTGGTGCGCGATTTGTTGAGCTCGGCAAATTTGGCCGTTGCCAATCGAGAGAGTCGCGCAATACAACTAGAACGTTATATCGAGCATATCGCTGCCGAGTGCGAGGTCAGAGGCGGGGACCAATTTGTCCTGATTGTTGATGAGATGCAGTTGATGCTATTGCAGGCATTCAACGACCTCTTGGTGGTCCATAATCGGCTTGATGCAAAAGGTATCAGCATGACAACCCTGGGATTCGGCCAACCGCAGATCCTCGAAGCTCGAAATCTTTTGATTTCTCTGGAGGCCTTCAATCTGGTGGCCCGATTTTTAAGCGAGCCTGTACGGTTTGAAGGGTGTTTGTCGGCCAACGTATTTCAATCTATTCTTTACAACTTTGATGAGGTCACTGAATTTCCGCCAAACTCAGGGTGCTCTTATACCGATTTCTTTCTCCCGATTGCTTTCTCCAACAAATATCGTCTTGCAGCGCAGCATGGCGATATTTGGGATGCTTTAGTCCAGTTAGTCGGTGAAGGCGTGCTGCCACGAATTCCATTTTCCTATATCATTCGCCTGCTGAATCACCTCTTGATTGTCAATAGGGCGAAAGACTCACTGGATTTTAGGTTGTCGAGCAAGATGATTGATGTCTCGTTGAAGGCGACCTTTCTAACAGACTTTTTTGAGTCCATGAGAATAAAGTAGGATGCACAGGAGAGCGCTGAAGATTACGCTTGGCTGTAATAGGCCGCTGGCGCTTTCGTCATCGTGGCTTTTATTTGTCAAAGCGTCAGCAATCAACTACTTGTCACCCAACTATTTGGTCAATATTGTGAGGAGGCCCGGTGTAAATTCAAGGGTCGATCCATATTACTGGACCTCGACATTTGTCGATATTCCATATCTGGCGCAGTGCACAGGGCTAGCGGAGCGCTTGTTGGACACCCTGTTCGTGGACCGCTATTCAAAATGTGTTCAAGGTGTAGAGCAGATAATCATCCGTCACTGCCCTGTGTGCATTGCGCAGGGCTACCACTCTGTGCTGTTCCAGTTCGCGCTGTTCGATACTTGCCCATGGCATGGCCATAAACTGATCTCTTGTGCCTCGTGCACTCGTGCCATCTCACAGAAACAGGGCATGCGCTTCACCTTGCATGAGGGGTACTACGAAGCTAGCTTGAAGTGTGGTCATTTTTACTTCAACTCAAAAGCGACCACTCGATTTGATTTCAAAACTGATCAGCAGGTTCAAGCCTATCTAGAGAAAGCGTTTTTATGTGCCGAGTGGTTGGAACGTTGCACCCATTCGAGTACGCCCTTTGCACATGTTCTTGGACAGCTAACCCATGATAAGCACCTCGACGAAAGGCTTATAAAAATTATGTACCCGTGCTATTGTTGGGCGCTAAGCATTGGGTTGGCGTGTCCTTGGCCATCAGTGCTTGATGCGCTTAGCTACCCTTGTGCCGATTTCTCGATAATGCATCTGGGCGCTGCAAATAGAGGCAATACACAAGGAGTCGATCTCAAAATAGTGCTGAAAAGCATCCGCCGTCACCTATTCAAAAAATTTGTACGCCCCCATAAGAAATGTTACTCATTGCTCTCTTCCTTTACCCAGAAGGACTTGCATTGCCTGGATGCAACTTGGGCATGCAGCGCTGCCTCGGCCTTTATCGCCTGGGAGCGTTCGATTTCATATCTGGATGGAGGGGACTGGGCCGATGCGCCAAACAAGGTGTCTACGGGCTGGGCAGCGGCGCCAGAACAGGTCCACCAAGTAGCTTCATTATGGCTACTGCATTTTTATACCATCTGGGGTGGCATTGAACGAAATTGTCAGGGCTGCAAATGTAACCATGATCGCTTTTCAGTCGAACTCGCTTCTTCCGTGCCACCGTTACGCCTGGGTGAGGATAGTGTTGTGATTTACAACTCTCAGGATAAATGCACTGACGTGTTACTGGCATTGCACTGCTCTGAAGCATGGTTGCGGACTGCTGCTTCGGTGCGTTGTGCGACACGTAGACAATACAGCGATATGGTCAACCACCGATCGAGAGAAACAGTGCAGTTCTGGGCTTATGTCGTACGGCCGGAAGTGTGGATGCGCTATTGGGTTGGAAACCAGCCAAGAACCGGCGCTTGGCGCCGTCCCGTTAGCGCCGGCTAGTTGACAGTCAGGTCAATTATGGCTGCTCTCGCTGTCAAGGAGCGTCACGTGCTGGGCTGGCAGGTTGCTTATTCTATGTGCAATTCTGTGCGATCCTTGCCGATCCGCACTCGCTGGTCAGTCAGACCACTGAGGGGTGCAAAAGTGGCCGAGCGCCGCTGGGCAATCGATCATCCGCGCGCGTTAAAGGGTGCAATTCTAGGCGTATCAACCATATCCGGCACCCCTTTTACCCTTCGGGTATAGCCCCATCTCAAAGCCAGGCGCGAGCCACCCAATGTGTGGCTGGCTGAAAGACCGCTCAGTCCGCGCGATAGAGTGTCAGCTGATCGCGAACGAGCGCCACGTTCCAGGCTGATTCCTCATAGTGGGTACCGTTGACAAGATCAATCATGAATGTGGATCGGTCACCATTTTCCCGCAATTCGATGGCTTGTACTGGCACCATTGACCACATGCCCGAGCCATCGGGGCTGGGCACAACGCTCATAACGCGAGTCACGGTCGCGTTGGCTGGCAGACTCTGCAGGAGCTGCCGAAAATGTTCCACGCAGGAGACCAGCATCATCCGCTGAAAGTCGAAGCTGTTATCCAATTGGGTTACGCATACATAAAGCCAAGGTACGGCCAGCTCCTGCTCGACGATCGCCCATTGCCTGCTTCCGTCAGCGAAATGCAGGCTACCTCGAAGCTCAGCGCCTGGATGAGTCACAAACATGCAGGCTACCTCGTACCGAAAATGAACACTATAGATTGTAGTCCTTTAGTGTTCAATGTCGCTTCATCGTTCCTTTTGCAGGAGTCGCAAATGGAACTGAATGATGCCGTCGGCCTGGCCTTACGGAATGCACGCCTTCGCAAGGGCTATACCCAGGAGGATTTTGGCAGCATCAGCAGTCGAACCTATATCAGCTCACTGGAGCGCGGGATGAAAGCGGTAACCGTCAACAAGCTCACGTCGATCGCCGACATGATGGGCGTGCACCCGCTGAGCATCTTGGCCGAAGGTTTTGTGCTGCAATCAGGGGGCAATTTGGACGAGCTGCTTGCCCGCGTCAAAGCCGAATTGTCTGAGCAGTGTTGATAGTTCACTACGATGGGTAGGGGCGTGCAGATGTGCTGGTACTGATGCTGGAGGCTATCCGGCGCCGGGTCGAGGCTGGGTTGTACGTGCCGGCGGCTTTCGTGACGAGTTCCAACACTGGCACTGAAAACCCAAGCATGGACATTTATGCCGAGGCGATGATCACTGAGTTGGAGGCGTACTGCACTCGGCTCGGACTGCCTATCACGGTGGTCAAAGTTGAGCCCTCGCTGACCTCGGCGTTTGCCTACGCCACCCTAGGCCGTGGAAAGCTGCCGGTGTTCGCGGGTGCCTCTCGCAGCTGCTCGGTCGACTGGAAGCTGCGCCCGCAGCAGAAAGCGCTCAAGCAACTGCTTTCGATGCTGCTGTCTCCTGGTGAGCTGGTGACCTTCGTGGGCACCCGTATGTCGGAGTCGGCAACCCGTGCGGCCAACATGCGCGAGCGGGGCGAGGAGGAGGCTGGGCGGCTGGTGCTCAATGAGCAAGACTCCTACAACTGCTCGATCATCGCCGACTGGGAGATGGAGGAAGTGTGGGAGTTCTTCATGGCGTGTGAGGCGAAGCGCGGCGGTCCCTACCGGACGTTCGTCGATAACTTCGACTGATGCCTGCAGCTCTACAAGGAAGCCAATGAAGGCACGTGCGCGATCATCACCGGCGACGGTGGTAACAAGGCGGCGTGCGGATCTCGCTTTGCCTGTGTCTGGTGCAAGGTCACAGGTAAGCGTGGCAAGTCCATGGAGGCGATGATTGCGTCTGCGCCCGAGAAACACGGGCACATGGCGGGGGTCAACCGCTTCCGGAACCATCTCATCAACACCCGCTGGGGCATGGGGCGTCGAGACTGGCTCAGGCATACATACTCGGCCGCCGGCTACATCAACGTCACAGGAACAGCCTACAACGCAGCGATGCGCCGTGAGCTGTTGCGGTACCTGCTGACCCTGGATGTGCTGGAGGAGGAGCGGGCAGAGGAGCACGATGCGCGGATGTTCTGCGGCGAGCTGGAAAGGACGGAGTCCAACGAGACCCTTCGTGGGACCACCTTTCAACTCATCACGCCGAAGTACCTTCTGGCCATCGACTTCGCCTGTACCGATCTGCGCTCCTTCATCCGCCATCATTCGATCAGCAACGCCGAACACGAACAGGTCCTGGAGTCGATGAAGGTCAAAGCTGCAGCACAAACTTTGGCGATCTCGGATCTATTTGCTTAACTCAGCAAAGGCTACCTCTTATGAGGTGTCTTTTTTCTGAAATTACGAACGTAAACCTATCTCTCGCTACGCTGTCAGACACAGCTCACTTGGATTGATGGCCATGGACGATGAATTTAAAGCTATCATAGACCTGGCAAAATTAAAGCTTGATGTGGATAGGATGATGGCCCTTGGTGATTCTACGCCAATGAGCTATTTGCTGATTATGGAATATAAGAAAAAGCTCAAGGAGCTTTCAGAATTAATAAATGGGCTTCCCGAAAAGCTTCGAGCGGAAGTTATAAGGCTGCAACCTGAAGCTGCAGCGGTAGCAGTGGCGGAACAAGAACATCGAGCGGCTCTCGGTAGGATCCAAGGAGGTTTTATGTCAAGGCACATTGTTATCGTCCATGGGTGGAGCGATGATGGAAAATCATTTAAGAAACTGGCCACTGAAATAGCTAAATTGTCTCAAAGGCCGCCAGTGCAAATTAATATTGCTGACTGGATTTCGCTTCAGGACAATGTAACTTACGCCGATATCGCTGAAGCGATGCAGCGTGCATGGTTAAAACTCAAGCTCCCCACTGATCCCAGGTCAGTCGATGTAGTGACACATAGTACTGGCGCGTTGGTAGTTCGTGATTGGATGACCCGTTTCTATCACAGTGATACCGTGCCAATTCTCCATTTCCTCATGTTAGCGCCGGCGAATTTTGGCTCCCCTCTAGCCCACAAAGGTCGGTCATTCCTCGGCCGCGCGCTCAAAGGCTGGGGTAAATTTAAAGGGCAGACGGGCACCGAGATTCTAAAAGGGCTGGAACTGGGTTCCCCCTACACCGTTGAGCTAGCCAAAAAAGACCTGTTCTCAAAAGACACTTGGTATGGTGCTGGCAAGATTCTCGCTACTGTGCTAGTAGGAAATGTTGGGTATGACGGCGTCCAGGCTATTGCGAATGAGGACGGTGGTGATGGTACGGTACGAATTAGCACAGCCAACCTGAACTGCTCTTTGTTACAACTGCAATTGGATTCGAATCAGCAGATTGGGAAAGAAGGTTGGAAGCTAGCCGAATCCAACGGTGATATTGCGTTCGGCATTATAGATCAGGAAAACCACAGTACTATTGCTTTAAAAAATGGGGGAGCTAAAAACCTCAGGACGCTTGAGTTAATAAAGCGTGCACTGATGGTGGGTGATCAGGACTTTCCAGCAAACAATAATAAGTTTTCCTGGCAAGATGAGATACACGCTATCGACCCATTTGTGGAAGATCGATCACCTCGCTACCTTAACCTGATCACCCATGCGAGCGATAATCTTGGGCATGACATTGCGGACTACTTTATAGAGTTGTATAGGAAGACAAATACTGACAGGGAGTTCGAAAAAGAAATCTATGAAGATGTCTTCGATACCGTACATGCATACGAAGACAATAGTGCTTACCGATCACTCTACATATCAATCAAGGACTTGATGGCTATCATAGGGAAATATACCGTTGATACCCTTTACCTAAGTATTTCAGCTACGCCGGTCTTTGAGCCTCCGAGGATGCCTGTCGGTTACATGGGTATCGACGCGGGTACCACTGATGGACTACCTATTGCCACGAATGAAATCCAGAAGTTTTTCAAGGCGCATCGGACTCTGATTGCAGAGGTGGTATTGAAAAGGCAGGTTGATGATTCGGTATTTAAGTTAAAATAACTATTTGACGAAGGCGGTTCAGCACAGAGGCATGCGCCATGGCGAAGCGTGTATGGATTATCCAAGGTTGGCAAGGCACCACCGAGATCTTCTCGCAGGAAGTGCCGTGCAGCCAGTTGCCAGAAGGGCGGGTAGAGGAGGTTCTCAAATATCTGGTGGCCAAACACGGCCTGTCGGAGAGAGAGATCATAAGCACATTATTGCGCAGGAATTCGAAGCTGTTTGCTGAGCATCTTGAGGTTAAAAATTCTGGACCGAACGAGCGCTGGTCGCTATCGTGCGGGCACAACCCATTCTTCACGGCAAGGGTGGAGGAACGTTCTGATTGACTACCCAGTTGTGCCGATAGGTCCAATTTTCCGTGAACACCTCATGTCAGTCAGGGCAGTTATCCTCTGAACATATTTCGCTGCGTACGTGATGGCATGCTCATCTATGGCTGAACGTGATGTGATCGCTCTCGCATTGATGTGCGCTGTTGGTTGGGCGGGTGATCGTTGGTGCGCCGAGTGGGCCCCAGAACTGGCTAACGATGCGCAAGCCGCAAGTTAGGGGGAATTCACATGGCCAACCGGACTACACCGCGACTCCGGGGCCTGACCGGTAGGGGCCGGCCAGGCTTGCGGCTAGAGCTACTTTCACATGTAAATTTATACCAATTTTTAGATGTTAGACAACGCTAGTCAACCTATCGAACCGCGTTCCATTGCCTGATCGAAATCTCTCGCTTTCTCAATCCCTTCGCCGTACACGTCTGCGCATTTTAATGCTCGTTCTATTGCAGCTTCTGTGTCTAAGTGATGCTGCTCGCGCGCTGCACGATCCTTCTCTTCTTGTTCTTTGGAATAGGCATCATTCAACTCCTGAATACTATCCAGCCATTCCTTGCATTGATCAACTGCAACTTTCGCTGCTGCTGCGCCGGCTGCCAGTCCTGGAAGTGTCACAACACACTCAATTACTTCTTTATTGACCTTTCCAACCCTAATTGATGCCTCTCCTATATCTTTGAGGCTTTTAACGACTTCGTCTTTAGTCTTTCCGAGATCGACGCAGCGCTGGGCTTCTTCGCTAAGCTGGCCAAGTGTCTTTCTGGTCTCCGGCACTTGTGAGGCTGAAATGGATGCGCTATAAGTTATAGTTCCGCAGTTAAAGTTCAGATTTAAGTTTGGGCTCTTGCCCGTTATGAAAATATGTATCGGCTTAGTCGTGTTTTCTTCGTAGTGGGTCAGTATCTGGTGGAGTAGACCGCGAGGTATTGAGGATGGTTTGGTCTCGAGTTCCATCATTGCATAGGGGCGGAGTTCGCTCATAGAGTTTTTAAATTCCAGCATCCTCTGTAATTCGTCCCCCCACAGCAGGAACTCTTCCTGAGTAAGTTTCTCGCCTTCCACCCCATCTGAATACTTAACAACAGACTTCGTAAGGTTCTGGAATCTATCCTGGTTGAGTAGTACCTCGTACTGGACATCGAAGGTCACAATCAATAGCGGTGAGCCATTTACATCGCGACGAACCTTGATTCTGTAATTTGCATCGGCCATGACTGTTCTCCATCTTCGATCAGGTGCGGAATACGGCGAATGAGTACAGCAACTGGAGAATAGGACGCTGGCTGAAATCTGCTCGCAGCTCGATCGGGCTGTATGGCCAGTGCATACATGTTCCCAGATTGATACGTGAGGCCAGGATGATAGCGACCGAGCTGTCAGGCCCAGGACCGTCGCAGCTCACAAGGCCAGCACGGTCTGTGTGAGGACTGAGACTGCCACCAGAATGATGCTGAGAAGGTGGCCATCACTACCAGCACCGTGACAGCTGAGAATGCCATGCCGAGCATTCGTCACCGCTACTCCATGGATGACTCCGTAGGTTGAAGGAAGCCAGCTTACCGTTGTAACAGTCTGACTAGACGAGAGCGGGCTTATCCGCGCTTGCGGTTTGTCTAGGCACAGCGCCCCGCGTCCCTACGTCGCCTTTACAGTCACCTGTCCATTCGCGTCATCGGGTGTATCGGCCTCATAAGCACTGCGTTCATCGAACTGCGCGGCCATGGGCAGTAACTGACTGGCACGGCTCCCCAGGAGTGATCCGGCTTGGAAATAGCCCATCACGGTGCCGACGCTACGGTGCTCGGTCATCGCCATGACCTCACCCAGCGGAACCCCCTGACGCCCAGCTTCGGTCACAAATCCCGAGCGCAGGCTGTGCGCAGCCCAATCGCCTTCAAGACCTGCCAACTGTGCCCGACGTTTGACGATACGCGCCACCTGATCGCCGGATAAGCCTGTCGTGCCGACCTTGCCGCCTTTGTACAGTCGACGGAACAACGGACCGGTCTGCGCGGGGGCGGCCATCAGCCAAGCCTGCAAAGCCTGCGCCGCGGGGCCTTGCAAGGGCTTTTCTCGGCGAACCCCGGCGGTATCGGTTTTTGTGGTGCCCAGCGCGTACAACCAGGTGTCGGCATCCAAGCGCCGCAGGTCCTGCACCTGCAGGCCAATGACCTCTGAACGCCTTCGACCGCCGCCGCTCCACGCCAGCAACAGCAGGGCGCGGTCGCGGATCCCGCGGGTACCGTCGGTGCAGGTGGCGAGCATGGCCTGCAGCGGCTCCAGCACCACCGCGGTTTTCTTGCGAACGGAAACGCCCTGGCGGGCCTGGGCCTTACGCCCCTCACGCAACAGCGTCTTCACGGCCTGGCTGTCTAGCGGGCTGGTCCACTGCTTCAGGCGATGCCACTTGGCCAGGACGGCGAGTCGATGGCTGACGGTGCTGAACGCCAAGGGACCGAGCTTACCCTTGACCCCGGCCGCGACCAGGGCGGCATCCAAGCTGGCCGGTAGCAGGTGGCTCCAGCCGCCAGCGCCATCCGGCCGCGCCAGGTGATCGACGATGAACTGCACCGCGACCTCGGGTGGCAATGCAGCGTCGCCGAGCGCACGCCGGTAGCGTAGTTGGAGCCAAGCGGACCAGTAGGCGAGGGCGCCCTGGTAGCTGCGCACGGTATTGGCGGCCGTGCCGGCGGCGATAAACGCCTCCGCGGCCGCACGAGTTGTGTCAGCCAGCTCGTGCAGGGTCAGTGGGCCATCAACCCGCGTCTGCAGCACATCTGTATTATTCATTACGTTCAACGTATTATTAATTGAGTTTCAATTTTTTAAGGTCGGATAATCGTTCATTATCAGACCTAATATAGCGGAGGGCAGGGCATGGCGGTAGGCGTACCAGAAAACGACGTGTTTGCCGCGGCAGACGCCGTGCTGGCCCGTGGCGAGAGGCCGACAGTGGAACGGGTGCGCTTAGAGCTCGGGCGCGGCAGCCCGGCCCGGGTCGGTACCTTGCTGGATCAGTGGTGGGAGCAACTGGCCGCACGGCTGCGCGGCGAAGCGCGCCTACCGGGCCTGCCGGCGGAAGTAGCGCAGGCCTTCAGGGCGATTTGGCAGCAAGCCACCATCCTGGCCGAGGGCGTGGCGGAGCAGGCGATATCCGCCCAACGCCAAGTGCTGAACGAAGAGCGCGAGGCGCTGGGGGCGCTGGAAGCTCGTGCCCGGCTGGACGTAGCCCATGCGCGCCAGCAGGCGTCTGAGGCCGTTACCGCACGGCAGGGCGCGGAGACCCGACTGGCCGGTCTGGAGCAACTGTTGGCCGAGCGCCAGGCACAAATCGATGACCTGCGTGCGCAGCGCGACGAACTTCAGGCGCAGCGTGACGAATCGCGCGCTGACGTGGCCGAAGTGCGTCAGCTTCTGCACGAAAGCCGTGAACAGGCCGAGCAGGCTCGTGAGGCACAACAGCGCTACACCCGTGACGTTGAGGATCGCGCTTATCGTGAAATCGATCGTGCTCGCGAGGAGAGTAAAGGGCTGACCTTCCAGCTCAAGGATGCCAGTGCCCGCATGCTCACCTTGCAACAGTCGCTACAAGCTGAGCAGCGCCAGCTGGCTGAAGCGCGTGAGCAGCGTGCAACGGCGGAGGCACAGAATGAGGCGCTGAATCAGAATCTGAGTCAGATGCGCCAAGCCGCTGCGAAAGCGGAGACGCATAGCCACGCCCTGCAACACAGCCTCCAACAAATGCAGACTCTGCTCGCCGAGACTCAGCACAGCGCCGTGGCACAGCAGTCGCGTGCCGACACCCTGGAGGCACAACTCGAGCAACTGCGAGAGGCCCTGAAGAAGAAACCTCAACGCAGCCGCCCCTGATATGGCCACGCGGCCGCCGCGTCTGACTACACCCAACTCTCCATAGCCTCGATTGCCGGAAGGCCGCCCCATGAACCATGATGACTTGAAGTTCGCCGATGACCGTCCAATTCTGTTGAAGAAATACGACCTCCTCGATCGCGCCGGGTTTGCCCAGCGGCTGGCACTGGCGATTAGCTCGTGGAAAAATCAGGAAAGCTTGGTGATCAGCCTGACCGGGGGCTGGGGTAGTGGCAAAAGTTCGATCAAAAATATGACTCTGGAGCAGCTCGAAGCAAACCAGAGCTGCCAGGTGATCGAATTCAATCCTTGGCAGTGGGCTAGCCAAGACAAATTGAGCAGCGCCTTCTTCGAGGAAATCTCCCGCGTCGTACAGCGCCAGGATTTCGGGGATAAAGATAAAAAGCTTGCCAAACTGTTGCGTCATTATGGCCGGTACTTGAATGCCGGCGCCGGCGTACTCAGCACGACTGCTAAATGGACGCCGGTGTTGCTCGGTTCGGCTTTGGTGACTACCGCGCTGGCCAGTGTGGCCGAAGGCGACGCGGCAAAGGTGACAATATGGCTCCTCAGCACCGCTAGCTGGCTCGGTACCTTTGCACCGCAGGTAAAGAAGCTCGCCGGGGCGATGACCAATCACTCCAAACGTCTCGACCAGCAAGCAAAAGACAATGAACTGACCCTCGGAGAAATTCGCACTGAGCTGCAGAAACTCTTGAGCGCGCGTAGTAAGCCGCTGTTGATCGTGCTGGATGATCTGGATCGGTTGTCGGCCGATCAAATGAAGGCGATGTTTCAGCTAATTAAGGCGCACATGGATTTCGCCAATGTCGTGTTCCTGCTGCTGTTCCAGCGCGATACGGTCGAGCAAGGACTGAACCAGGTCGGCTTCAAGGGGGCGGATTACCTGGAGAAGATCATCCAAGCCCCTCTCAGCGTCCCGGCCATTGCAAACAGTCAGCTTCAGACGATCTTGTTTAGCCGATTGGACGCGATCTTGACCGACGAACCGCAACTGCAGGAGCGCTTCGACAAAGAGTACTGGGGGCAGATGTTCGAGCGCGGTATGCGGCCGTTCTTTCGCAATTTACGTCACGTTTACCGGTACACCTCGACCTTGGCTTTTCACTGTCGCCTGCTGCGCGGCACCGAAGTGGCAGAGGTCAATGCGGTCGATCTGTTTGCGTTGGAATGCCTACGAGTGTTTGCCCCGGAAACTTACGCTGAGCTACCACGCTACAAAGCGTTGTTGACTGACAGCGAGCCGTTCGCCCGGAAGGATCAGCCACAGCAAGCGCGCGTAAACCAAATAATCGATCAGCTGGTCCACCTGGCACCTTCTCCTCATCAATCTGCCATACGCCAATTGCTTCAAGCGATGTTCCCCACGCTGGATTGGGCATTGACCAACACCTACTACGATCAGACGGAAAAACTGCGCTGGTTGGCCCGCTCACGGGTGTGCTGCGATCAAGTGTTCGATCGCTATTTCGAGCTCTCAATTCCTCTGGAGGACATCCCCAATTCGTTGCTACATGAACTTGGCAGACGGATCACCGATCCGGTGGCATTTACCGCACTGCTGATAAGCCATGAGGAGGAGCGTCAGGGCGAAATCCTGCAGCGACTTATCGGCCTGGTGGACCAGTTTCCTGTCGATCAGTCGCTCGCGGTGGTGCAAACGTTGCTGCGCGCCGGCGATCATGTTGGACGGCGCATGTCGTTCACCAACTGGTCGCCGCGGCTGCAGGTCACCCGTCTGCTCAGACTGTTCCTTGAACGCCATCAACTGGAGCACACCCGCAGCCAATTGGTCATCGAGGCCTTCGCCGCGGTGCAAGGCTTGGTGGTCATGGATCTGTTGCTGGAAGGGGAGGCTGCACTGCGCCGCCAGGGTGATGTCGGCTATCTCGACGATGCCGGATTTGAGCAGTTAAAAACCCTCTATGTCGAAGCGCTGCAACAGAAAGCAGAACGTGACCCGGATGCGTTTCTAGCTGATGAGAGCCATGCCTCCTATCTCATCGACTTGAACCGTTACAGTGTTGATGGTGATGGCGGGCGCCGCTGGGTCGAGTCCCACGTCACCACGCAAGCCCGCTTCCTCCTCTTCGCACGAGGACAGGTCAATTTCCGGACCTCGAACAGTGGTGGTCGCTCGACCCGCACCGACTACATCTCATCAACCGCATTGGAACAGATGATGGGATTGGCGCGTTGCGCTGAGTGGCTTGATCACCTCGACGTCGGCGCATTGAATAATTGTGAGTTGGAGACGCGTAGGCTGGTTGAGGATGCTTTGGCCCGGCACGCCCGCGGAGAGGCAGATTCTTGGAATGATTGATCCTCGCGGGTCATAGCTTTACCAAGCCGGGCCGTTCACGACATATGCGGGGCTCCTCACTAAACGTCGTGGAAATTTTCCTCCGAATGAGGTAGTCGCCACCTGATCGATGCACTCGCTGCAAGGGGCTTCGTGGGCCCGGTGAAGCCCGAAGCGAAGCGCATTGCTGTCTGGAGCAAACGCAAATGAGGGGTTGGAAAGAGCTTGGTGTTGGGTGAGTCTTAAAGGTCTTCGTACGTCGATGCCACGACTCTCGGCGAACCACTCGACCGTTCACATATCAAAGGAGAAGGTTGAGAGGCTTTCGAAAAGGACTATTTCATGGCAAAAATTGAGGAAAACGACACGTTCACCCAAGTGGTGTGCTTTGAGGTTTCTGCCGACAAGCAGCTAGTGCTGATCGAAGCCATTGCTGCCGAGGTTGAGCGATGGGTGCGATACAGACCGGGCTTCGTCTCCTCAACCTTCCATGCAAGTCTCGACGGAAAGCAGGTGCTCAACTATGCGCAGTGGGAGAGCGAAGGTGACTTTGAAGGTTTCACTCAGGACCCCGAAACCGCGCGGTTGCGAAAAGCAATCACTGATGTGGACCCCTCTCTGAACCCGCACTCCATCCAATGCCGGGTGGTCATAAGCATCGGCTGAGGGCCTTAATTACGAATGTCCGGATTTGCTGCGGAGTGAACCACCGTAACAGGCGGTGGTTCAACAAACCGGTCGCACCGGCGCTTGAACGCCCATCTTGTAGAGTGCCCTCGGTGCTAACCCATGTAAAAACTCGACTGCTGAGCTTGCTCACAGTCGAGTTTTTTCTAGTCAATGCTCAATAGTTTCTGCCGACCGAGCACACTATTGATTCGTGCATCGGCTTCTATGTCCCCATCGATCAGCATCTCAGTAGCGGTTGAGCCTTGTTCGACGCGCTGCAGCCAATACAGTACAGCCATTTTCATGAACCAATGCGGTGTTCGATCTAGGGCAGCTGCTGCCTGCTTGATTCTCGCTCTGGTTGATTGATCCAGCTTGATACCTGATGTGGAGGAGCTCATCCGCATCTCCTTTCGATGACTGGCTCAGGACACGGCTGTCACGACCTGGCGCGAGCTGCGATGCACACTGCGGTGATAGGCAATCAGTAAGCCGATGTACCAGATTGGCATCACATACAGTGCAATGCGGGTGTCCGTTTCAAGCGCCAGCAAGCCCAAGACGAACATCAGGAACACCAGGGACAAACCCGCCGTGAATCTGCCGCCTGGGAGCTTGAAGGTAGAACGTAGGTGGGCTTCGTGGTTACTGCGTCGGTAAGCGAAATACGACAGCAGGATCAACGACCAGGTCACGATGACCATAACGGCCGAAATCGTCGAGACCAGCGTGAAAATTGCCATCACATCCGGATTAACGAACAGCAGTGTCAACGCAATGAGCATGCACAGCCCCGAGAACATCAGAGCTCGCGTAGGGGTGCCAGAGCCTGACAACCGTCCGAATGCTTGGGGTGCCTGCTGGTTGTGAGACAGGCCGAAGAGCATGCGCGACCCGGAATAGATGCCGCTGTTGGCAGAGGATGCAGCAGACGTCATCACCACGAAGTTGATCATGCCCGCGGCAGCCGGGAGGCCGCCAAGCAGGAAAAGCTCGACAAAGGGACTACGATTGGCGGGTACGTTTGCCCAGGAAATCACGCTGATAATGCACGCGAGCGCGGTGACGTAGAACAGCAGAATCCGTATTGGAATGGTGTTGATCGCTTTAGGCAGTGTTTTTTCTGGATTGTTGGCCTCAGCCGCAGCAGTGCCAATCAGTTCGGTACCGACAAACGAAAAAATTGCAATCTGGAAACCAGCGAGAAAACCCAGGATGCCATGCGGCATCATGACGCCAGGCTCTACCAGATGCCTGAAGGACGCGGTGACTCCGGCCGGGGATGTGTACGACGTAGCCACCATGACGAGGCCGGTGACCACCAGCGCGACGATCGCGATAATCTTGATCAGGCCGAACCAGAACTCCACTTCACCGAACGCTTTCACAGCCAGCATGTTGAGCGCCAGGAGCAGGAACATGGTCCCGAAGGCAGGAATCCACGTCGGCAGGTTCGGATACCAGTACTGCAGAAACCCTGCGACCACCACCACATCGCCGACTGCCACGACCACCCAACTCAGCCAGTATGACCAGGCGAGGATGAAACCGGCCTTTGGCCCCAGATGATGATGGACGAGCTCGGCGAATGAGCCCATTTCAAGGTTGGCGAGCAGCATTTCTCCCATTGCCCGCATGATGCAGAAGACGAAGAAGCCAATGATTGCGTAGACCAGGATAATGGACGAGCCTGAAAGCGCAATCATCTTCCCTGAACCCATGAACAGGCCTGTACCAATGGCCCCGCTAATGGCAATTAGTTGAATATGACGATTCTCCAAGCGCCGCTTCAGTGTTCGCTCTTCGTTGTGGGGTATGTCTCGCGAGTTGCACGTTTGATGCATGAATAACCTCTTATTCTTTTTTTAAGAAAACCACTACCTCTCCCTGATTGCTGGCGAGGATGTGGGTAGACATCGATAAGCGCGCGCACCCCATGGGTCGAGGCCGATAATTCCTAACTAACCTGTCAGCTAATTGAGGGTTTCAACAGGCCTGCACATCTGCTAGGTGTTATGGCTTCTTAGTCCAAGGAAGTTGGAAGTTCCCATTTTGCCAGCCACAGTGGTCAATCGGAACACTACAAATTGCCACTCCCATGCAAGAGTCTGAGCAATTTGTACAGGCCATGCAGCAGTATGCAAAGTCGCGCAAAAAGGGTGCGAAAGAGCCATTACATCTTGAAGGAGGACAGCAAGATGCTGGTTTCAGTGTTGTCGATGTGCTTGATGGAGCGAATGGTGTTCAGCGCTTTATCAAAGGCCTCCAGCGTTTCGGCGTGCAGCTCCGCCATCAGATCCCACCGGCCGTTGGTGGTATGGATGGCGACGACGTTGGGGTGCCCGCGTAACGCATGCTTGACCTCCGCGGCGTGGTGGCCGCTGATGCCGATGCTGGTAATCGCTCTGACTCCGCGCTCCATGGCATCGGTTTGCAAGCGCACGGTGTAACCGAGAATCACGCCACTCTCTTCAAGCTTGTTCAACCGGTTTTGAACAGTAGCCCGAGCGATCTTGAGCTTTTTGGCCAATGTCATGACCGGGGTGCGCGCATTGCTTCGTAAAAGCGCGATGAGTTCTTGATCAATGTTGTCCATGATGATGCACGCTATCCAGATTGCTATTTTTAGTGAGCAAAGTGTCTAGAATTCTGACGAATTTGGCAACCTGTAGCCTTCATTTTGTATCGGTCGTGCATCAGAATTTCTCCGGCGGCAACCATCATACTTGGCGCTCCCTGTTCAAGGTCGAACGGAGAGTGCACTTATTGGGTGTATAAAAAATGACGCATTTCATCGATGTACCGACGATGTCTGACCTCGTGCATGATATTGGCGTAGTTCAATTCCTGGGTGAGCTTTCAAAGGTAATTCAAGACGATTTCAAGCGCTGGCCGGAGTTCGACAAATCAGCACGCGTGGCAAGCCACTCTGATGTGGGGGTGATCGAGTTGATGCCGGTGGCCGATGCCAGTCGATATGCGTTCAAGTATGTAAATGGCCATCCATCCAACACATACAAAGATCTACATACCGTGATGGCCTTCGGTGTGCTGGCCGATGTCGACACCGGCTATCCCGTACTGCTTTCCGAGCTGACCATCGCAACGGCACTGCGCACGGCCGCGACCTCCCTGATGGCCGCCAAAGCGCTTGCCCGACCGAACTGCAGGAAGATGGCCCTCATCGGAAATGGGGCGCAGAGCGAATTTCAGGCGCTGGCCTTCCACAAGCACCTGGATATCCAAGAAATCGTTGCCTTCGACACCGACCCGCTGGCGACTGCCAAGCTGATCAGGAACTTGCAGGAATACCCAGAGCTCAAGATCACTCGTGCCCGGAGTGTGGCCGAAGCTGTTCGTGGTGCAGACATCATTACGACCGTGACCGCCGATAAGGCCTACGCCACCATCATCACCCCCGAAATGCTCGAACCCGGCATGCATCTGAACGCGGTGGGTGGTGACTGCCCGGGCAAAACTGAGTTGCACGCTGACGTCCTGCGCCAGGCCAGGGTGTTTGTCGAGTACGAGCCTCAGACGCGTATCGAAGGTGACATCCAGCAACTTGAGGCTGATTCACCGGTTGTTGACCTGTGGCGCGTACTTACCGGGGAGGAGCAAGGGCGTCAGAGCGAGGACCAGGTCACTGTGTTCGATTCTGTTGGCTTCGCCCTCGAAGATTATTCGGTACTGCGCTACGTGCTACAGCAGGCCGAGCAGCGGGGGGTAGGTGCAAAAATTGATCTTGTACCGTGGGTAGAGGACGACCCCAAGGATCTGTTCAGCCACACGCGCGGCCGCTCGGCCAACAAACGCATGCGACGCGTTGCATAACCCCACGAGTTAGCTCATTTACCTTTGGTATTTCTTGATGGCATTTCCAACGCGTTCAATCCAAGCACCAGCGGCCGTGGTGATGATCAGGCCCCATGCTTTCACCCCCAACCCAGAAACTGCTGCCGACAACTCATTCCAGCGTCCGAATGCCGACCTCGCAGCTCATCGCCTCGCTGAAATTGCCCATGATGAGGTCACTCAAGCGGCCAATCAGCTGGAAGCGGAGGGCGTGAGGGTTCATCTTTTCGATGATTTGGGCGAGAGAAACACGCCGGACTCCGTCTTCCCGAACAACTGGTTTTCCACGCACCCTGGTGGCCACATCGCGATCTACTCAATGTATTCGCCTAATCGGCGGCGTGAGCGACGCACCGATGTTATCGAGATGCTCAAGCAAGAGTATCGAGTCCAGGATGTGATCGACTACTCAGGCCTCGAACAGGATGAGCTGTTCCTCGAGGGTACCGGAGCCATGGTATTTGACCACCTGTCCAGGGTCGCCTATACGGCCCGCTCCAATCGAGCCGACCCGATAGCCCTAGAGCGGTTCAGCACGCACTTCAACTTCGAGCCCATGGTGTTCGACACTGCTGACGAGCAGGGTGCACCGATCTACCACACCAATGTCTTAATGTGCGTGGCGACGGAGTTCGCGCTGGTAGGGTTTGGTACTTTCACTAACAAGGTGAGAGCTGAGCAGGTGCGTGTACGTTTGATGGAATCAGGCCGCGATGTGATCGACCTGACCAATCAGCAGATCGAGGAATTTGCCGGAAATGCCATCGAGCTTTCTGGCCGAGACGGTCGCATCCTGGCGTTGTCCCGCCGAGCGTTCAACAGCCTGAGCGATGCTCAACGCCAACGCATCGAACGTTCGGCGCGACTGGTACCGCTTGACGTGCCCACGATTGAAATGGCGGGTGGTTCAGTTCGCTGCATGATCGCTGGCATCCACCTTTCCCCTCGCTAATCGCGGCGTCGCATCAGCATTCATGCACTTTCCGCCTTCTTTGGCCGGAGAGTGCATGTGGTTCAGTCAGTTGCCACTTCCTTACGATCGCACCTGAACGATCCTAGGAAGACCCGCGAGAGCAAACCGGCTCTCGCTTCTCCATCTACGTATGAACCCAGCGCAACGCGCGGTTCAACTGACATGCCCACTCCCAAACGTTGCAAACCTGGTTGATCTGCATCCAACAGGATGCGGACGGGGAAGCGGCGTACAATTTTAGTGAAGTTTCCTGAAGCATTGTCGGGTGGTATGACTGCGAACTCAGATCCACTTGCCCCTGAAATGCTTTCCACATACCCGCAGTACGTCTGATCTGGCACGGCATCCACTTGGACCTGTACGCGGTCACCCTGGCGCATTCGCGCCAGTTGGGTTTCGCGCAGATTAGCCTCGATCCACAAATCACGCGTCGGTGCAATTGCCATGAGCCTGGTGCCTGCTGTCACATATTCGCCCAAGCGAACATTACGCGCGGCTACCAGTCCTTCACGGGGCGCTCTGATCTGAGTCCACGCCAGATCATTGTTTGCCCGCTGCAACGTCGCTTGTGCAGACTTCAACTGGGCATCGATGACGGTGCGCTCGGCGCGCAGCACTTCCATTTGTTGTTGGGCATAGTCGACTTGCGATTGATTTTGCGCGAGGGCTGCACGCGCTCGTGTCCAGGCCGCTTTTGACTGGTCGAACTCTTGTTGGCTGATCGCCCCCTGCGCCACCAACGCTTGTGCGCGC
Organism: Pseudomonas sp. S1(2024); assembly: GCF_046557535.1. Classification (NCBI taxonomy): domain Bacteria; kingdom Pseudomonadati; phylum Pseudomonadota; class Gammaproteobacteria; order Pseudomonadales; family Pseudomonadaceae; genus Pseudomonas; species Pseudomonas sp. S1(2024). Next base: position 72,791 of record NZ_JBKGFP010000081.1, on the reverse strand, counting down.
TTGAAGTCAGCTGATGTTTCGCTCAAGGACGCTTGTGCCGATGTTACGCCTGCTTCCGAAACCTTGATCTGAGCTTGCTGTAAGCGTTGCTGTTGGTCCAGTTGCACCAGTGATGCATGCTGTTGTGCAACCGAGGCCACCGCAGTCTGGACCGCTACCTGGTAGTCCGACGGGTCGATACGGACCAGTACATCCCCCGGCGCGACCTTGCGGTTGTTTTCCGTTTCGACGGCAGTTACGTAACCACTGACCTTCGGTGACACATAGGTCAGATTACCTTTGATGTAGGCGTTATCGGTGCTCTCGAAGTCGACCCTCTGATGCCATTGCGCATAGGCGAATGCTACGGCGACCAAGCAGGCATTAGCGAGCACCGCTGCAATCAGTATTCGGCGGCCACTGGCCCAGCGCGCCGCCGGCTTCTGTTCATTTTCGGGAGTTGCATTCATGTGGCGGTCTCGGGTTTAGCAGGTTGAACGGGAGGCGTAGCCGGCGGTGCCGCTGAGGGGAGGGTAGGCAAAGCCCACACCAGGATGGCGCCCACGAACATCACCAGCGTGGTGACTAGAAAGGCGTCGCCATATGCCAACGTATAAGCCTGGTTCATTGCACTGTCGGACAGCTTGCCCAGCGCAGTGCCGTGAGTAGCCGCAGCATCGGTGACAAATCGTGTATACAACGACTGACTCTCGGCAATACGCTGAGTCGTCAGTGGATCAGTGTTGCCGAGCGCTTCAGCTATGCGTGTGTAGTGGTATTTCTCGCGCTCTGTGACCAGATGCCAGAGACCTCCAAGGCCACCTAAAAGCGCGTAGAGCCTGGCCAGGTTAAAGATGATGCCGCACGTCGGCCCTTCTTCCTTACCGACCCCAAAAACAGCGTATCGAAGCAGGGCCACCTGAACGAAAGCCTGGCCGAAGCCGACCAGCACTATGGGCGTGCGAAATTCATCCAGCGCCCAATCGGGCGCCAGATCGCTGCACAGCGCAGCGGCAAGTGCGAAGATCAGCAATCCAAGGGACAGCGCTACACGGGCGTCCACGCGCCGCACTAACCAATAAGCCAGTACGAAACCCAGTAATGTACTTGGCACCATCGCCAGCAACAGTTCCCCTGTCTGCAGCGCTTTGAAACCTTGCATACGCGCCAAGTACTGCGGGGCGATCCATACGGTAAGCAGGGTACCGAAGCGGAAGATGAACGACAGAATGATCGCCCAGGTGAAGGTTGGCTTTCTGAAGATCTTCAGAACCAGCAGCGGGCGCTGTGCAATCCACAATGAATGTGCACCATAAACGAGGCCAACCAGGCTGCTCAGTAGCAGCGCGGGAATCCACCAGGTTTCCAGCCAGAAGCGGCGCTCGCCCTCTGCCATCACCACCATCAGACCGCTCAATCCTGCAGCCAGAAAGGCATAGCTCGGCCAGTCCTTAGTGCTGAGGTATTCGAGGTCGCCGCGCTCATCAGGCAGAACCTTCAACGCCAGCACGGTATAGACGCCACCAACCAATGCCTGTATCCAGAACAGTCCTCGCCAGCCGAATTCGGTGAGCAGATAGCCACCGATGGATGCCGCTATGCCTGTACCGACGGACGTGGCCAGCGCGAACAGGGTCATGCCTTCGAGCTGGCCACGCCCGGGAAACAGGCTGGTCATGACCAGTTGCATCATGAGCACGGGTAGCATTCCGCCGAAGAAGCCGTGGATGAAGCGTGCAACCAAGGCCCATTCGTAGAAAGGGGAAACGGCAACGGCGATCGAACTGAGGGTGTAGAACAGCCCTGCGATCAGCATCGCCCGACCTCTGCCCAAGGACGCTGCCATTGTCATAATGATAGGCAATCCGCAGATCGCGCCCACGTTGTATAGCGTGTTCAACCATGCAGCGTCATCGCTGCTCACTGACAGCCCACCACCAATGTCGCCGAGGGTGAGGATCGCCATCACTGAAAACGTAGTGCCTGCGACAGCGCCGAGGCTGGAAACAAGCAGGGCGTAGCGGATTGGCAAAAGATGAGCGTACGCCATGGATTCTCTCCGCCATGCAATCAATTTGCGGCTGGCCAGTGGCAGTTAAGCACGTGACGCTACGCGCCGGTATTCAGCACTGAGCCGCATCGAATGGGTGACCAGGCCCCGGATGAAGGGCATACGAGTTGCTTCGTAACCCGCGAGCACGGCACTCATCGCCTCATCGGGCTTTTTTTCGGCAAGCAACTGGGCCAACAGCGCTGCATCCTCCACCGCGGTGAGGTAGCCGCGGCCGGTCATTGGCGATAACACATGGGCGGCATCGCCCAACATCGCCAACGGACCGTTGACCAATCGCTGGGGCAGGTATTCGGCAATCGGCGCGCCACTCAACGAATCTGCTGACGCGATCCCGAGCATCACAGCCTCTTGCCAGAGCGCTGGCCAAACGCGCGGCACACGGTCGAGCAAGTCATTCTTGAGCGTTTGACTGATAGTTCCTCTGCCAAGGGTACCCTCAATGAAACCATCGACGGACAGGCAGCCGGTCTCTTCGAGCAGCGTTTGCTGATGGGCATCAAACCAGGCGAACGTGATTTGCCGGCGACCCGGTTCGATTGACCCATCACGCCCAGGTAGCGTGGCTGCGACCAGTCGATACCCCTCCACGAAGTCGATCCATAGCCCCCCATTCGAGGGCCAGGCAACAGGTTGCTTAAGGCGATCTTCATCGACCAAACCACGCCAGACGAGATACCCGGCATAGCGAGCGAGTGGAGCCTGTGGAGCGATGCCTTGACGCACAACACTGCGGTATCCATCCGCGCCGATCACTGCCGAAGCTATTCGCTGCTTCCCATCAGCAAGTGTGATGACAGCGTTCTCCCCATGAACATGGACACCCGCCACGGTGACACCTTCTTCCAGAGTAATCGAGGGCGAGGCCAGTGCCCTATCACGCAGCCACCCGTACAGGGCAGGCCAGGTCGTCAAGTCACGGTAGGCGGGGACCACCGGCAGGCTGGGATGCTGCCTGGGGTCATGACCAACTGTCTTGGCGAGCAATGAAAGATCAACGGTCAGACTGTCGCCGCCGACCCTGTGCCCCGCTGAACGCTCGAGCACACGTACTGGCAGGTTCCTCGCTGCGCAAGCCAAAGCGAGAGTAAGGCCCGCCAAGGAACCGCCAACGATGATGAGGTCTTCCTGGTGGGTAATCATGGGATTGTGGTCCGCTGCAGGGGGAACAAGCAGCCCGGCAAGGCGATGAACGCCTTGCGGGATACTGACACTGGGGCTCACTCAGCCGCCGAACGACTCCATCAACACCTGTACCAACTCACCGCCTTCAGGCGTTGCCCAGCTGCCGGCCAGTTCGGCAATCAACTGGTTGGTAGTGGTCAGCGTCACCCCTGCCTTGTCCATCCGACGCAGGGCAATGTCATCGGCCATCGCGGTTGGCGACGCGCCTGCGTCGGCGACAACCTGTACCTCGAAGCCGTCCCGGACTAGCGAAAGTGCCGGGTACACGGTGCATACATCATTGGTTACGCCGGCAATGATGAGCTTCTTGCGACCAGTGGCTTTGACCGCTGCGGCAAAATGTTCATCGTCCATCGCGTTGACGATTCCCAAGCGCTTGATGCGCCCCGCGAACTCGGTTGGGAGGATTTCTTCCAGCTCACTCAGCAGCGGCCCTTGCGCATGCTCCTCCATGCTGGAGGTGAGCACGACCGGCAGCTTGAGAATACGCGCTGCCTTGGCGAGCATCAGCGCATTGCGTTTGAGCTCATCGAAGGGCATGGATTTGGCCCAACCCATGGTGCCAATCTGATGATCGATCAGCAGCAGGGCAGCGTTGTCAGCATTGAAATTTTCGTGAGTCATGATGATCTTCTCGCTAAGTATGGGAACGATGTTGGCTTACCGGGTTTGCAGGCTGCCGAACAACCCGCGTTGGTAGCGTTGCACGGCTTCGCCCAGTGCGCGTGGTGACGCCAGCGCCATTGGACCTTGCCAATGAACGGGCTGATTCAGCGGTGTACCTGAAAAAACCACAGCCTTTGCGGCGCCGTTTTTTGCCTGCACCGTGACAACCCGATTTGGCCCTTGGGGCAAATTCACTGGGGCTTGTGGGTCGAGCAGACTGAACGGCTGGCCATCTACGGTCACCTCACCATCAATCGGAACGACGAATGCTACATGTCCGACCGGGATTGGAATTTCTAACTCGCTGCCCGCTTCCAGCAGGATGTCCAGCAATCGGACATCGGTGGGCAACGACAGTGGGGACGCGATCTCGCCGTAGGTCCCGAGGGGAACACGGATTTTCACCCCCGGCAGGCGCACAACGGGTACATCGCGTGCCTCCAGGCTGAAGGCATGAGGGGCCTGCGCCTGTTTGTCCTCGGGCAGATTGATGAAGATTTGCAGCATGTGCACGGTCTTGCCGGGCTCTGCTGGTACTTCTTCATGTACCACGCCGCTACCCGCCGCTGTCCAGTGCAGGCCACCGGGATGAATCAGATTGCGATTGCCCAGTGAGTCCCGGTTATCGATCCCCGTTTCCGAGTCCAGGAACAGGTACGACACTGCCGAGAAACCCGCATGTGGATGCGGTGGGAAGGTCGGCCCACTGATCCAGGCATGATCGACGCCCAGAAACGGATCGATCGGTTTCGCAAACTGATCGCCACGAAGGCTGAACGCTCGGAACTGGCTTCCATGATTCATACGCTGCAGGCGTGCGGTGGGTAGCATGGTGGCGCTCCTCAGGCCCCTTGGGTCAGGGTTGGGTAGTCGATGTAGCCCTCTGCGCCAGGCGCGTAGAAGGTATTTTTATCCGGCACGTTGAGCTCGGCGTCTACACGCAGACGCTCTGGCAGATCAGGGTTGGCCAGGAAAGCACCACCAAACACAGCCGCATCCGCGTTGCCGCCGGAAATAAGCGCTTCGGCGCTTTCTTTGTTCAAGCCACTGCCGATCAGGTAGCTCCCGTTGAAGAGCGGCCGCAGTGCGCTGTGGTAGTCAAACTCAGCCCCAAACAGGGCTACGTGCAGATAAGCCAGGTTGAACGGCTGCAGTTGCTCTACCAGGTAGATGTAGGTTTCTTGTGGATCGGCGTCGACGATATCGTTGAAATTCATCTCCGGAGAAATCTTGATTCCCACGCGGTCGCCGCCTACTTCATCAACCATCGCGGCAAGCACTTCAAGAACGAAGCGAACACGGTTTTCAACAGGGCCACCGTATTCGTCATTGCGCTGGTTGCTGCCGCTGGACAGGAATTGCTCTGGCAAGTACCCCGATGCTGCGTGCAACTCAACGCCGTCGAAGCCAGCCTCGATCGCCCGACGAGCAGCCTGGCGGTAACCTTCCACGACGCCGGCGATTTCGACGATGCTCAACGCATGCGGGATGACGAAGTCTTGCAGGCCGGTAGCGGTATAAGTCTGACCTGCGGCCTTGATGGCTGATGGTGCTTGTGGCTGGGCGCCGTCGTTCAGCAGTGACGGGTGAGAAACACGGCCACAGTGCATGAGTTGCATGAAGATACGGCCGCCACGGGCGTGAACGGCTTCAGCGACCTTTTTCCAAGCCGCTACCTGCTCATCGGTTTCAATGCCAGGGGTGCGTACATAACCTTTGCCCAGCGCAACAGGGAAAACGCCTTCGGAGATGATCAGGCCAGCGCTGGCGCGTTGCTCATAGTAAGTGGCGACGAGGGCGGAAGGGACGCCAGCATCGTCTGCACGCGAACGCGTCATCGGCGCCATGACCATGCGGTTGGACAGGGTGTAGCGGCCTACCTGGACTTCGGAAAAAAGAGAGTTCATTGCGTTACTCCTTAGCGGTGATGGGGTTATCATCAATCAATCCGCTGCCGGGATAAATCCGGCTAAATTGAAATGACTGATCCATTTTTGGAGCAATGCTTGGAATACCTGAACGACATGGCTCTGTTCGTGGAGGTGGTGAAGATGCGCAGTTTTCGGGGCGCAGCGGAATCCATGAACATGCCAAGCTCGACGCTTTCAAGGCGTATCACCAGCCTGGAGAAGCAGATAGGGTTGCGCCTGCTCCATCGCACCACGCGCAAGATCGAGCTGACTGAGGCGGGTCAGCTTTACTTCGATCGGTGCAAGCGCATTGTTGACGAAGCGAGGCTGGCGCATGAGCAATTGGGTGAGCTGCTTGCCAGGCCCAGCGGCCTGTTGCGTGCTTCGTTACCAGTGGACTTCGCTAACATCTACCTGGCGCCGTTGATTGCGGACTTCGCACGACTGTATCCAGGCATCACCTTTGACTTCGATCTCACACCCCGGCAGGTCGATCTAGTCAGTGACCCCGTGGATGTCGTCATTCGGATGGGTGAGCCGGCCAACTCCAACTTGATTGCGCGAAAACTGGCCACCCTGCAACGCGGCCTGTACGCCTCACCTCAATATTTGGGGATTTCCGGAGAGCCCCGCGATCCCGCTGAGCTTGTGCATCACGAATGCCTGCGGATGTCAGGGGCGAGCTCGGACAAGTGGACCCTGACCAGCGAGGGTGCTGTCGAACATGTCCAGGTGGGTGGCCGCTTTGAACTGAACAGCGTGGGGATGTTGCGACGACTTGCTTCGCTGGACCTCGGCATCGCACTCCTGCCTGCCGGTATCGCTGCTCCAGATGTCGAGGCAGGTGTATTGCAACGGGTGCTGCCGCAGTGGCAAGCGACGCCGGTGCCCGTGTACGCATTGACAGAAACGCGACTGCTTCCCGCCAAAACCCAGCGTTTTATCGAGTATCTAAGAGATCAACTGCAGAGGCCCTAGTGGCGAAGAACGGGGGCACCCGACCAGCGCGAGTGCCCCCGATTGTTGTGAGTGTTACCGGATCAATCCGCCAGGCTTGAATGATGCATCTCACCGTCGACCAGACGACCGATCCCCAGCGGATTGGCATTTTGCAGCGCCGGCGGCAGTAGCTCATCCGGGTAGTTCTGGAAGCATACCGGGCGCAGGAAACGGTCGATCGCCAAGGTACCGACGGAGGTTCCTCGAGCATCCGAGGTGGCCGGGTAGGGGCCGCCATGCACCATGGCGTCGCACACCTCGACACCGGTTGGGTAACCATTGAGCAGCACCCGCCCAACCTTTTCCTGCAGCAGCTCGCCTAGCCAGCCATAGCCGGGCAGCTCCGTCACTTCGCCGATCAGCGTGGCCGTCAGCTGGCCACGCAGCGCCTGTACTGCCGCCGCCAGTTGCGCATGATCCTCGACCTCGATGAGCAACGTGGCCGGCCCGAACACTTCTTCCTGCAGCACTGGGTCGCCGCCCAGCAGCAGGCTGGCATCCGCCTTGAACAGCTGAGGCTGCGCCTGGCGGTCACCTTGCGTGGCGCCCGCCAGGTGGGTCACGCCTGGGTGGCTATGCAGTTGCTCGAGGCCCTGGCGATAGCTGGCGAAGGTGCCTTGGTTGAGCATCGTTTGCGCCGGCTGCTCGGCCATCTGAGCCTTGAACACCTCGATGAAGTTACTGAATGCCGCTGAACGCATACCGATGATCAGGCCGGGATTGGTGCAGAACTGCCCGCATCCCATTGTCACCGAGGCGGCCAACTCACCCGCTACCCGCTCGCCGCGCGCCAGCAACGCTTCGGGCAGCAGAATCACCGGGTTGATGCTGGACATCTCGGCGAACACTGGGATGGGTTGCGCCCGTTCTGCGGCCATGCGGATCAGGGCATTACCGCCCTTGAGTGAGCCAGTGAAACCAACCGCTTGGATTGCCGGATGCTTGACCAGCCATTCGCCGACACCGCCGCCATAGATCATGTTGAACACGCCGGCCGGCATGCCGGTACGGCTGGCGGCACGCAGGATCGCGTCGGCGACCGCTTCGGCGGTGGCCATGTGGCCGCTGTGGGCCTTGAACACCACCGGGCAGCCAGCCGCCAAGGCCGAGGCGGTATCGCCACCGGCAGTGGAAAACGCCAAGGGGAAGTTGCTGGCGCCAAACACCGCCACCGGGCCGACGCCGATGCGGTACTGGCGCAGGTCGGGGCGGGGCAAGGGTTGGCGCTCAGGTAGCGCGCGGTCGATCCGCGCACCGTAGAAGTCACCCCGGCGCAGCACCTTGGCGAACAGACGCATCTGGCCGCTGGTGCGGCCGCGTTCGCCCTGGATCCGGCCACTGGGCAGGGCGGTCTCACGGCACACCGTGGCGATGAAGTCATCGCCCAAGTCGTCGAGTTCGTCGGCGATGGCCTCGAGAAACGCCGCGCGTCGCTCGGCTGGCAGGTTTCGGTAGGCCGGGAAGGCCGCTGCTGCAGCTGCGCCGGCGGCGGCGACTTCGGCTTCGGTGGCCTGGGTGAACACGCCTGGCAACGGCTCGCCGGTAGTCGCGTCGAGGCTGGTGAGCAGAGTGCTGCCTTGCGCCGAGCGCTGGCCGGCGATGTAGTTGTGACCAAGGATATGAGTCATGCGGGCTCCGATGATGAAGGCAGGGGGATCAAGTGATGGCGCCGATCTGCCACGGCACGAACTCATTCTGGCCGTAGCCATGCTGTTCGCTCTTGCTGCGCTCGCCAGAGGCAATGCTCAGCATCATTCGGTAAATGTGCTCGCCTCGCTCTTCGATGGTCATACTGCCGTCGGCAATGCCGCCGCAGTTGACGTCCATGTCCTCTTCCTGGTTTTCCCACAGGCGGGTGTTGGTCGCCAGCTTGATGGACGGCGAGGGCGCGCAGCCGTAGGCCGAGCCGCGACCCGTGGTGAAGGCGATCAGGTTGGCGCCGCCGGCGACTTGGCCCGTGGCGGAGATCGGGTCGTAGCCGGGCGTGTCCATGAACACCAGGCCGTGGGCGCGCACCGGTTCGGCGTACTCGTAGACATCCATCAGGTCGCTGGAACCGGCCTTGGCCACGGCACCCAGGGACTTTTCGAGGATGGTGGTGAGGCCTCCGGCCTTATTGCCCGCCGAAGGGTTGTTGTTCAGCTCGGCGCCCATACGCTGGCAGTAGGCCTCCCACCACTGGATGCGGGCGATCAGCTTCTCGCCCACCTGCTGGCTGACCGCGCGACGCGTCAACAGGTGTTCGGCGCCGTAGATTTCCGGGGTTTCCGAGAGAATTGCGGTGCCGCCGGCTGCCACCAGGCGGTCGACCGCATTACCCAGCGCCGGGTTGGCGGTGATCCCCGAATAGCCGTCCGAGCCCCCGCACTGCAGGCCGACCGTGAGATGGCGGACGCTGACCGGCTGGCGCTCGACCTGGTTGGCTTCGGCCAGTAGCGACTTGACCTGGGCGATGCCGCTGGCAATGGTCTTCGACGTGCCGCCGGTACCCTGGATAGTGAACGTGCGCAGTGCGTGGCTGCTTTGCAGGCCCTGAGCCGCCAGCAGGTCGGGGATCTGGTTGGTCTCGCAGCCGAGGCCGATCAACAGCACTGAAGCGAAGTTGGCATGCACGGCATAACCGCCGAGTGTGCGGCGCAGCATCGCCAGCGCCTCGCCACCGGGATCGACCGCGCAACCGACGCCGTGGGTCAGGGCGACCACGCCATCGACGTTGGGGTAGGGCGCCAACGCCTCGGGGTGTATATCGCGGCGAAAGTGGTCGGCGATCGCCCGCGCCACCGTGGCCGAGCAGTTCACCGAGGTGAGGATGCCGATGAAGTTGCGTGTGGCGACCCGGCCATCGGCGCGCACGATACCCATGAAGGTATCGTCGTTGGGAGCCTGCTGGCCTTTGGCGTCAACGCCGAAGGCGTAGTCACGGGCAAATTCGCCCATTGCCAGGTTGTGCACGTGGACATGTTCGCCTGCGGCGATCGCCTGGCTCGCAAAACCGATGATCTGCCCATAGCGGCGTACTGGCTGGCCCGCGCTCAGCGCGCGGGCAGCCACCTTGTGGCCCGCCGGGATCGGCTCGCGGACCACGATGCCTTCGTCCAGCAGCAGGCCTTCGGTCAGCGGCTGGCGTGCCACCAGCACATCGTCCAGTGGGTTGAGTCGAATCACGGCGTTGGCAGCGCTTGCACTGCCTGTTGTTGTAATGATTTGCATGGTGTTCACCTCAATAGGGCGCGTGGCTCAGGCCAGCCCGCGCTCGCGGTAGTCGATCAGGCCAGAGAACAGCATCAGGCCGAAGGCCATGACCACGAAGAAGATCAGGGCCAGGAAATAGGAACCGGTGAACTGCACGATCAGGCCAATGAGGATCGGCACCAGTACACCCACCATGTTGCCGCAGAAGTTCATGCTGCCGCCGAGCACGCCAGCTTTGGACTTGCCACCGAGGATCGCCGGCAGGCACCAGTACATGCCGCACCAACGGATGAAGAACAGCGCCACGCAGAGCAGGGCGATGACCAGGCCAGCATCCGGGGTGTAGGCCACCAGCAGGATGCACAGGGCGGCGACTGCGGCGGAGCCGGCGAACATGCTGCGCATGACGGTGTTCGGCTGGCCACCTTTGGCTTTCCACTTGTCGGAGATCCAGCCGCCGATCAGTTCGCCTATGAAGCCACACATGAAGATCAAGAACGTCGCACCGCCCATCGCCTTGATATCGAGGTTGTGAGCCTGGTGCAGGTAGCTCGGCATCCAGGTCAGCAACCCGTAGAACACGCTGTTGTAGCAGGCATAGCCAGCGAACATACACAGTACCGAACGGCTCTTGAGCAGTTCCTTGAGCACCGCCTTGCGGTTGCCGTTGGCCTTGCTCGCAGCGTCGTTGGCCTGGGTGATGTAAGCCAGTTCAGCCGCGTTGACTTGCGGGTGCTCGCTGGGGTGATTGCGGATGTACCACCAGGCCCAGATACCGGCGGCCACTGTGCCGACCCCAGCGACGATAAAGGCGATGCGCCAAGAGTCGAACCAGGTGATCAGACCCGCGATGATGATTGCGCCGAAGGCGGTGCCCAACGGTGCGCCGCCGTCCACCAGTGTGGCACCGCGGCCACGCTCGTTAGGCGTCAGCCAGGCACCATTGAGCTTTGCGCCGGCGGGCATGATGGGCGATTCTGCCACGCCCAGGCCAATGCGCGTGACCAGCAAGGTGATCCAGTTGTGAGCAAACCCGCCCAAGGCCTGGAAGGCACCCCAGCCGATGGTCGCGACGCCAATGATATTGCGTACCTGGAAGCGGTCGAGCAGCACGCCAGCAGGAATCTGCATCAAGGCGTATGACCAGAAGAACGCGCTGAGGATCAAGCCTTCGAGCGCCGGAGTGAGTTCAAACTCGGCGGAAATCAACGGCAACGCGACGGACAGCGAAGCGCGGTCGATGTAGTTGATCGCTGCCAGTAGCAGCAGGATCAGGAAGATGCGCCAGCGCACAGTGGTTGGCTTGGCGCTTTCGGCAGCCGCCAGGGCGGGCGCGGGGGCTGCAGGGTAGGGGCTGTTGTTCATGCTCATCTCACTTTTGTGATTGTTATGAAATGCCGCGGCGGCGCGGCCCTGCGCCGCCGTCGGGTCAGAGCGTCTTCACCGCACCGGGTGAGATGGCAGCAGGGGTTGCGCTGATGCTGTTTCGCAATGGCGCCCCGAACTCCGCCAGGCTGATTTCGAACACATCACCTTCGATGGCCTTGACCTGGTCGGCAAACGACAGCGTCGCGGTGCCGAAAAAGTGAATGTGCACATCGCCGGGGCGCAGAAACTGGCTGTACTTGAAGTGGTGGTACTCAAGATTCTCCAGCGAATGGCACATGTTGTCCTCACCGCTGAGAAAATCCTTTTCCCAGATTACTTGATCCCCGCGACGTATCCGGCTGGTGCCCTGCAGATGGCGTGGCAGCTCACCGACGCGCAGTTCGGGGCCGAACGAGCAGTTACGCAGCTTGGAGTGCGCCAGGTACAGATAGCTGCGCCGTTCCATGACGTGGTCGGAGAATTCGTTGCCGATGGCAAAGCCCAGCCGGTAGGGCTGGCCATCATCGCCGATCACATAGAGGCCGGCCAGTTCCGGCTCTTCACCCGCGTCCTCGGCAAAGACGGGGGTCTGCAAGGCTTGGCCAGGGCGGACGACGATCGAGCCATCACCCTTGTAGAACCACTCAGGCTGCGCGCCGGCGCTGCCGGCTGGTGGGCGGCCACCTTCGATGCCCCATTGGAACATGCGCGCTGTGTCGGTGAGCGCCGCTTCGTCGGCGATTTTCTGCTGGTGCATCTTGTCGCGGGTAGAGGCACTGCCCAGGTGAGTGAGGCCGGTACCACTGATCAAGCAGTGTGCCGGGTCTTCGTGGTCGAGCGGCGCCAGCACTCGGCATTCGTTCAAGGCATCGCTGTAGCGCTGGTCGGTGCTGTCCAAGCCGCGTTCTAGTACTTCCGCAGCGAGGCTGCGTTGGTTGCGGATGGCTGTGAGGGCCAGTTCCCGCAGGTGCGTGGTGTGGCGTACGACCTGAATCAGGTCGCCTTCCACCACGCCGACATGGCGCTGGGCGGGTACGGTTTCAAATTGGATCAGGCGCATGCTGGCTCCGGGTTGTTGTTGTGGGGAAGCACTTGCGAGCCACTTTAAATTTCCCTGGCATTGCTGCCTAATGAGAGCTGCTGACTGCCTGATAACTTTTAGTGATCCCCTATGCTGCCATCCTTGAGTTCCATGGCTTCGCGCCTTCGTTTACGCCAACTGCGTCTGCTGATCAGCCTTGATGAGCTGGGCTCCATCCATAAAGCCGCCGAAGCGATGTCGATTACTCAGCCAGGGGCAACCAAGGCGCTTAACGAAATCGAGTCGACCCTCGGTGCGGTACTGTTCGAGCGCACCAGCAAAGGGCTCGAAGCCAATGACCTGGGCCGTTGCGTGGTCCGTTATGCGCGTTTGATTGGCAATGACCTTGCGCACCTGCGCGAGGAGATGCTGGGAATCCTCCAGGGCCACGGTGGCCGTTTGTCCGTGGGCACCATCATGGGCGCCGTGCCGATCATGGTGGAAGGTCTGGCGCGCTTGCGCGAGAACCAACCAGACCTATCGGTATCGGTGGTAGAGGACACCAGTGATCGCTTGCTCAACCTGCTCGACCAAGGGCGCGTGGATGTGGTGATCTGCCGAACCAGCGTCAGCCCTAGACCTACAGCCTACGAGAGCCGGGTTAAACATCAGGAGCAGTTGGTGCTGGTGGCAAACCCGGCGCACCCGCTGGCAGCCTGTGCAGCGTTGACCCTTGAGCAATTGGCGCAATCGCGCTGGGTGGTATTCCCGGTAAACATGCCCATGCGTCTGACCCTTGAGCGTGAGTTTCGAGAGGCCGGCTTGAGCTTCCCGCAATACCCCATTGAAACCTCGTCGACGTTCACTACGCTATCCATGCTCATGCAAGATCGCGACCTGCTCGCGGTGATGCCGTGGGATGTCGCCAGGATGGCCCTGGACCACGGCATGCTGGTGCGTCTACCGTTGAATCTCAAGTCGCGGAGCGAGCCCTACGAGGTCGTGACTCGGGTTGGCGTCGAGCTGAGTAAGCCTGCACAGATGCTCGTAAACATACTGATGGCCTAACCCCTTAGAGTGCCCGTGAATACACTGCCGATCGAGCTCGCAGCGTGTTCTTCGGGCGGCTGCAAATCCCTCCTATAAGCCTCAATTCTATTTATTCATAAGCGTGGCTGTTTGCTCCGAGGCACGGCTGCGCCTAGGTTAGCGCTAAGCCGAGCGACACGCTCCGGACAAAACAAAAACAATAGAAGAGAGGCTTCAAATGCCTGAGATAACCATCGGTATGGTGGGAATCGGCCAGCTTGGCCTTCCTATCGCAACCAACCTGCTTGCTGCGGGGTTTCGTGTGGTCGGATACCGGCGCCGGGACCGCGAAGCTTTCATCAGCCAAGGGGGCATTGCCCTCGACAGCCCGGCGGCCGTGGCCCAGCAGGCAGATATCATCCTTACGTGCTTGCCAAGTGAAGTCGCCCATGTCGGCATCATGGAGGGCCCTGAAGGTTTACTTGAGTCCATCGGACCGCAGCACACCCTGATTGAAATCGGCACGTACTGCAAAACGTTCAAGCAACGTATCGCCCAGCGTATCGAGCAACGCGGTGCACGTGTACTCGAGGCTGAAGTCAGTGGCACCCCTTCCATGGTGCTGCATCGCAAGGCCTCATTGTTCCTCGGTGGTGATCCGGACTTGGTTGCGCACTGTAAACCTGTACTCAGTGCCATCGCCGACATTCAGTTCCACATCGGCGAATTCGGTAGCGCCGTGGCGATGAAGCTGATCGCCAATTACCTGGTAGCTATCCATACCCTGGCTGCTGCAGAGGCGCTGAACCTTGGCGTGAAGGCCGGTTTCGATCCCCAGCAAGTGGTTGATGTGATCCGCCAAAGCGCAGGCGGCTCGACGATGTTCAACGCGCGGGCCCCCATGATGGCCGAGCGTCATTTCGTGCCAGCACCCGGCCCGTTCGTAACCCTGGAAAAGTACATCGATATGGCCAGCGAGCTTTCTGATGGGCTCGATTGTGCTGCGCCCTTGTTCAACGCCGCGAAGCCCTATTTTGTGCGGGCGATCGAAGAGGGCATCGGTGAAGAAGATATTTCGGCAGTGATCAAGCTGATCGAGGCCGACTCCCTGGCCAATTCCAAAAAAGAGAAAACATCATGCTGATTGAACAACGCACCTACCAACTCAAGCCTGGCGCGATGCACGAGTTCCTGCGCGCGTATCAAGAGGAAGGTCTGCCGATCCAAAGCGAAGCCTTGGGCAACCTGATCGGCTACTTCAAGCCTGAGACCGGGGACATCAACCGGGTCATCCAGCTGTGGGGCTACGCCAGCTTTGAAGACCGCGCCCAGCGACGCGCAGCGCTTTCCAACGACCCTAAATGGCGCGCTTTCCTCGGCAAGAACGCCCACATGGTAGAAGCGCAACAGGTCGAGCTGCTCAGCGCCGCACCGTTCTCTCCCATTCGCTAAGAGGAGCCTCACCGATGATTCGCTCTCTTCAACACGTAGGCATGACCATTCCGGATCTGGAAGTGGGCCGTTCGTTCTATGAGTCAGTCGGCCTCGAAGCGCGTATCGCTGGACAACACGTCGTGATGCGTTGCAAAGGACGCGCCCAGGACCAGGTACGGCTGATGCCCGGCATCCAGAAGCATTTAAGCTACATCTCATTTGGCACCGATGCTGAGGGCCTGCAGGCTATTCGCGAGAACTTGAGTTTTCATGGGGTAGTGATTCACCCGGCGCCGTTTGACATTGGTCAGGACGGGATCTGGTTCCGTGATCCAGCCGGTGACTGGGTACATGTCAACGAAGCCGAATCGATGCCTGCACAACCGCTGGAAACCCCGGAGCTGAATACCCCGGGTCGCTATCGTCGTATCGGTGAGCGCGGCTGTACTCCAACCTCCAAACTGCGTCGGGTGACACCGCTGCGCCTCGGTCACCTGATCAAGTTCACCCCCGACGTGAACCGTTCCATCGAGTTCTACACCCGCGTGCTGGGGATGAAAGTCTCTGACCGTGCCGGAGACAAGATTGCGTTCCTGCGCTGCGGCTGTGGCGGCGATCACCACGTCCTGGGCCTGGCCAAGAGCAGCCATAGTGGCCTGCACCACCTGAGTTTCGAAGTGACCGATCTCGACGAAATCCAGCTCGGTGCCAAGCACCTGATGAGTCTTGGCTACGAGAGCGCGTTCGGCCTGGGGCGTCATGTGGCCGGTTCCAACTACTTCCACTACATTCGCGACCCTTGGAACAGCATGGTTGAGTACTTCTGGGACATCGACGTGATCCCGGAAGACGACAGCGAATGGGATGCTTTCGATGGCGACCCTCAGGATGTGATTGCGGTATGGGCAACCAACCCTCCACCTGAAGCGTTCATCCAAAACTTCGAGGCGGCACGCGATGAGTAACTCATCGGCTCAGGAACTTCTGGCTGGCATGCTGAAAAAGCCGCTGTTCGTGGTGCTCCGCAAGCCGCGCGATCTCACCCGGTTGGCGGAGTTGCTGGAAGCTCACTTGAAGTGGGCCATTGTTGCCGAGCAACGCGGCGAACTGTTTGCATCTGGCCCTTTCGTCTCGGCGCAAGCGTCACCGGGTGAGCTGGGAGGTATGAGCATTCTGCGCGCCGCTGATGAAGCCGAAGCCCTGCGCATCGTCCAATCAGATCCGTTCATTGCCAACGGACTTTATGAGGTGGAGATACGTAAATGGCTGCTGATGGAAGGTGGTTTGACCGTCCACGTCAGTTTCTCCGATCAACGCTATTCGCTTTTGTGATGGTGGTCCAATGAAGTATCAGCTTTTTGCATTTCACAATGACGTCCAAGCCCATGCAACCGGCCTGCTGGTGGGTGAGTACGCTTATGATCTGGCTCGCCTGGCTGCCTATGCCGGGGTTGAGATCCCGACGGCTTCGCTGGATGCGCTGCTTGACGACTGGACTTCAACCAATGCCCAGTTGCATGCACTGGCCGAAACGGTTTTCCGCGCTCCAGCGCTCCATGAGGCCTATCGTCTGGACCTGGAGACTCTGGAGTTTGCCCCGTTCTTGGCTCGGCCGGGTACCATTTATGCGGCGGGCGCTAACTACCGCGACCACGTGGAGGCCATGGCGCGGGCGTTCAACATGAAGTTGTCGCTGGACCCGCGCAGCGAAGGCATCGCGCCATGGCACTTCATCAAGCCCGGCCGTGGCTGCCTGGTGGCCCACAAGCAGTCGGTGGAGTTCCCGACAGGTGTGCGGATGCTGGATTGGGAGGCTGAACTGGCGGTCGTCATCGGCAAGCGCGCCTCGCGCGTTTCCGTTGAAGAAGCACTTGAGTATGTGGCCGGGTATACCTGCGCCAATGACCTCTCGGCACGCGATCGCCTGCGCCGCGAGCAGGTAGATGCCAGTTCGCCGTTTCGTTTCGACTGGATCGGGCACAAATGCTTCACCGGGTCATGCCCATTGGGGCCTTACCTGACGCCGGCACAGTTCGTGAAAGACCCTGAGAACCTGGATATCAAACTGTCACGCAACGGCGCCTGGGTGCAGGACTCCAACACCCGCAACCACATGTACGGCGTCGCTGAGCAGATCTCTTATCTCAGCCAGACCATCGACCTGTTCCCAGGGGACGTACTGCTCACCGGCACGCCCGCCGGGGTGGGCATGGAAAGCCATACCTTCCTTGAGCGCGGCGATGTGTTGAAGGTGTGTATCGAGGGGTTGGGCGAGTTGGTAACGACTATCCGCTAATGCCTCAAAAACGA
Organism: Pseudomonas sp. S1(2024); assembly: GCF_046557535.1. NCBI lineage: Bacteria > Pseudomonadati > Pseudomonadota > Gammaproteobacteria > Pseudomonadales > Pseudomonadaceae > Pseudomonas > Pseudomonas sp. S1(2024). Next base: position 55,627 of record NZ_JBKGFP010000081.1, on the reverse strand, counting down.
ACTACCCGATTCGTTGATTTACTGTACATGTTTGCAACTTGCTGAATGATCGGCGTGCGCCCTAGCACCCGATCGTTTAGCCGCGGCTGAGGAAACTTGGCCTGAAAAATTGAAAATCTCCTCCGCAATACAACAATAAAAGTGGACCATGAGATGAGCAAACCAAACGTCACGGCCAGCCGTGCAGCGTGCCTGTGTGTCACGCTACTTTTCACCTCGATGACTTACGCCACTGAAGGGGGAGGTAGTTCTTATCCTCTCGGTGTCAACACGGTGGGCGCCGGCAAGATGCCACCGCCCGGATTTACCGAGTTCTTCTATCTTTCCGATTATCGGGCGAGCCGAACCCTCGACGGCGACGGCGATAGAAAAGCCGGCATTCATGACTTCGACCTGAATATCCAGGCACTTTCGATTCGTGTCGATTATGTCTACCAGGACGTTTCATTTCTCGGTGCCAAACTTGCCAGTCGCGTCGCCTTGCCACTGGTCAAAGGCGATATCAGTTTCAATGTCGATACACCGGCAGGCCGCGTCAAGCGCAGTGACCATCAGGAGGGCGTCGGCGACCTCACCGTCGTGCCATTCGTGCTGGGCTGGAGCTCCCCTCGTTACCATCAGCTGTTCGGGCTGGATGTGTTTGTGCCGGTGGGTTCCTACGACAAAGACCGCTTGTTCAACCCTGGCAGGAACACCTGGGCCTATGGCCCCTGGTATTCCTTTACGGCCTATCCGCTGGAGAATCTCGAAGTCAGCGCAAAGCTGATTTACATGATCAACGGAGAGAACAAGGATACTGATTATCGCTCCGGTCATGAGTTCAATGCCGACTACAACATTGGCTACAACATTACCCGCGAATGGCAGCTTGGGCTAAACGGCTATCTCTACAAACAGGTCAGCGATGACGAAAAAGACGGGCATACCTACCTGGATGGCAATCGGGGTCAAGTGGCCGCTATCGGTCCTGCGTTGAAGTACCAAACCCCCGAATTCGGTTTCGTCATGAAGTGGCAACATGAAACGCAGGTGGAGAATCGGGCTTCGGGTGATCGTATCTGGATGCAAGCCGTTTACCGATTCTGAATGTCGTTTGCTGCAAGGATCGCGCAAAGCAAAGCGACAGTCATTCAATGAATATCCCTGTACTAAAACGACAATCAGGTGAAATCATGACTGGTATATCCAAGTGGCATGTATTGATCGGCGGTTTCATTGCCTATCTGTTCGACGCAATGGAAATTATTCTGCTGACCGTGGCGCTCCCGGTCATCCGTCAGGATCTGGGATTCAGCCTCAACGAGGCAGGCGCCATGGCCAGTGCGACGCTATTGGGCATTGGCGTGAGCGGGGTGGTGACCGGCTGGTACTCCGACAATTTTGGCCGCCGCAACGCGTTACTCGCATCGTTGGCTATTTTTGGCGTGCTGACCTGCTTCTTTGCACAGGCTCACGAGCTTTACGTGCTGATGGCACTGAGATTCGTATCCGGCTTGGGGCTCGGTGGGGTTTGGACCATTCTCTCAGCTTACATCGTCGAGACCTGGCCACCTAAACAACGGGCGCGCGCGATCTCGTTCGTGATCAGCGCATTTCCAATAGGGGCCATCGTCGCCGCTTTGGCAGCGAAGTTCATGTTGCCTGAATGGCGTTCTATGTTTCTGCTATCAGGCGTCTCGGTGCTCTTGCCCATCCTGTATGTGTACTTCCTCATACCCGAGTCACCTGCGTGGCAGGCACAAAGGCGCTCAACCGCTGAAGTCGCAACCCGTATCTCCGTGCGGGAGATTTTCGCACCGGGGCTGCTTCGCTACACGCTGTTCGGCTCATGTGCAGCGAGCTTCGCCTTGCTGGGTTCGTGGGGTGTGAGTACATGGCTGCCCACATACCTCATGCAAGACAAGGGGCTGGGCTTGGCGGCCATGACCAGCTTCATGGCGATACTGCATTTGGGTAATTTTGTCGGGTTGAACGTGTTCGGCTTCGTTGCGGACCGTATTGGCAAGCGGCTGACCATTGTCATATCGCTGCTGCTCACATCGCTGATGGCCGTTGTGTACGTTTACACGCCGGAGGCGCAATGGCTCATCTGGATTGGTGCGGGCTATGCTTTCTTCATGGTGTTCGCTGGGTTGTTCGGCTCTTACTTCAGCGAAATGTACCCGATCCGCGTGCGAACACTGGGAGCGGGATTCTGTTTCAATGCGGGTAGGGGACTGGCGGCATTCGCGCCGATACTCCTCAGTGGCATTGCCAGCTTCTACAGCCTGGCCGCTGGATTGATGGTCTGTGCAGGCTTCTACGTTATATCAGCCATCTTTGTCATCGCTATGCCCAAGAACCCTGTAATGGCAGATGAAGGCCACAAAGTCGAAGCCGTGCTGCCAGGACAAGAAGCGATCAATTAAGATTAATGTTACGCATCGCGCCCCGGGTCCCAGGATTCGGGGCTTTTTTTGCCTAAGAGAAAGCCAGATCCGGGGCCTGTATAACGAAATCGGATAGTGGGAATAAAGAATATTTGCTTCTTTTATTGGCTGTCGCGCCTGAAGATCCTTGTCAGACAACAATCAATAAGAGGACAACCCTCATGATCAACTTGCACGATATTCGTTACGTCAGGCTGGGGACGGCCAACCTGGATGATGCGAAGCGCTACGCCACTCAGATTCTGGGCCTGCAGGTGGTCCGTGAAGCGCATGGCGCCATCTACTTCCGGTCCGACAGCCGCGATCACACGCTCTGCTATTACGAGGGCGATCCTCACGAGACCACCACCGCATTCGAGGTGAGGACCGCGCAGGATCTGGAAGACGCAGCCGTCCTGCTTGAGCGAAACGAATTCAAAGTTCAGCACGGCTCGCGTGAGCACGCTGAAGTGCGCTATGTCGACGACTTCATTCGTTTCAAAGACCCTAGCGGTAACAACATCGAGCTGGTGCTGCGCCCCCATGCCAGTGGCCGCAACTATTTCCCGAGCCGAGATGCCGGCATCACCGGCTTTAGCCATATCGGCTTGCGCACGATGAATCCGCGGCGCGACGAGTTGTTCTGGACACAGCTCGCGAACGCCCGGGTAAGCGATCGCATCGGCGAGGCGCCACTGCTGCGCATCGATGAAGTTCATCACAAGATTGCGCTATTCCCGTCGTCCCACGCCGGGGTACAGCACATCAACCATCAGGTGGAGTCGGTGGATGATCTGATGCGTGCCTATTACTTCCTGGTTGACCGGGGGATTCGCATCCTCTTCGGCCCAGGGCGCCATCCGACCTCAGGCGCGATGTTCCTGTATTTCGAAGGGCCGGACGGCATGACTTACGAATACTCGACCGGCGTCAGCCTCATCCCTGCGGAGAAGGATGCCAGCCACCAGCCACGGCAGTTCTCGGCGACGAACGAATCCTTCTGCGCATGGGGCGCAAAACCTGACATTCCAGAGTTCAAATCGTGAATCAGTTTCCAATACCCAGCGGTGATGCGCAGCGGCAGGTGCGCATGGCAGCGCGAGCGCTGGCGCGGGCTGGCCTGGTGCATGCATATGGGCACTGCAGCCTTCGCCTGGATGACGAGCATTTTCTGGTGTGCGCGGCACGCCCCATGGGGCTTATCAGAGCAGGCGAACCAGGCGTCGTGGTGCCGATTCATGGGGAGTTGCCCGAAGGTGTGTTGGGTGAGGTCCGTATCCACCAGCAGATCTACAGCCGCCGCCCCGATGTCCGCGCAGTGATCCGAAGCATGCCAGCCCAAGTCATGGCGTTGTCCTGCGCCCGACTGACGCCGCAACCACGGCACGGGATGGGCAGCTATTTCAGCGCACCGATTCCTTTGTGGGATGACCCTCAGTTGCTACGCAATGACGCAGAAGCCAGCGCCCTGGCTGACCAGTTCGGACAGGGGAACGCGCTTGTGATGCGCGGTAACGGCGCCATCGTCGCTGGCGTATCGCTGGTCGAAGCTTTGACGTTGACCTGGTACCTGGAAGATGCCGCGCGCATCGAGTTGCAGTTGCACAGTGCAGGCTTGGCCGCTGAGGGACCAGTGCTCGATGCACAGGCATGTGCCAAGCGGGCAGTCACCACCGGCCGGATCTATGAGCGCATGTGGGACTACCTCACCGCAGCTGACCCCGAATACCGCATCCCCTCTCTCTAGAACAAGAAGGAACACCGTATGCCTGCGAAAGAATTCCGCCATTTCATCAATGGTGAGTGGGTGTCCAGCGCCCGCACGTTTGAAAACCGTAACCCGGCCGACAACAGCCTTGTCGGATTGGTCCACGAGGCAAGCCAGGAGCAAGTCGATGCTGCCGTACGCGCTGCGCGCAACGCCTTGAAAGGCCCTTGGGGCAGCATGACAGTGGCGCAGAGGACCGCGCTGTTGCACAAAGTCGCGGAAGGCATCGAGCGTCGTCATGACGAGTTCGTCGCGGCTGAAGTCGCCGATACCGGTAAGCCACGAGCGCTTGCTGGTCACTTGGACATCCCGCGCGGGGCGGCCAATTTCAAGGTATTCGCTGACCTCATCAAGAATGTGCCCACCGAAAGCTTCGTCATGGACACACCCGATGGTGGCAAGGCAGTCAACTATGCCGTGCGCGCTCCACGTGGCGTGATCGCCGTGGTCTGCCCATGGAACCTGCCGTTGCTGCTCATGACCTGGAAGGTCGGCCCGGCTTTGGCCTGTGGCAATACCGTGGTGGTGAAACCTTCTGAAGAAACACCCGCAACGGCCACGTTGCTAGCCGAAGTGATGAATGACGCAGGTGTGCCGCCTGGCGTGTACAACGTCGTGCATGGGTTCGGCGGTGATTCGGCCGGTGCGTTCCTGACCGCTCACCCTGAGGTTGACGGTGTGACATTTACCGGGGAAACCGGCACCGGTGAGATCATCATGAAAGCAGCCGCCAATGGTATCCGCCCGGTATCGTTGGAATTGGGTGGCAAGAACGCCGGCATCGTCTTCGCCGATGCAGACCTTGAAAAAGCTGTCAAAGGGTTGGGGCGTGCCGTGTTCGAGAACAGTGGCCAAGTCTGCCTGGGTACCGAGCGTATCTACGTGCAGCGCCCGTTGTTCGAGCGCTTTGTCGCGGCATTCAAGGCCCACGCGGAAGGTATCAAGGTTGGCGACCCCAACCAGGCCGATACCAACATGGGGCCAGTCATTTCGCTGGGCCATCGCGAGAAGATTCTTTCCTACTGCCGCCAGGCCGTTGCCGATGGCGCAACGGTGGTCCACGGCGGCGGTATTGCTCAGGTGCCGCAACACCTGGCCGAGGGCGCCTGGTTTGAGCCGACCATCTGGACGGGCCTTGCAGAAACCTCTGCCGTGGTCCGCGAAGAGATCTTCGGCCCGGTGTGTCATATCGCCCCATTCGATACCGAAGAAGAAGTGGTCCGCCTGGCAAATGACACCCCCTATGGCCTGGCTGCCAGTGTGTGGACCCGCGACCTGCAGGTAGCCCACCGCCTGGGCAGCGCGCTCGATGTGGGTATCTGCTGGATCAACTCGTGGTTCCTGCGCGATCTGCGTACCGCCTTCGGCGGGGCCAAGCAGTCCGGTATCGGCCGCGAAGGGGGCGTTCACTCGCTTGAGTTCTACACCGAGTTGCGCAACGTCTGCGTGCGCCTGTAAGGAGCCATCATGAACAAGCAAGAAATCGAACAGCTCGGCCTGCAGTTGCATCGGGCCCTTACTGAGCGCCAAGCAGTCGCACCGTTGACCGAGCGCTACCCCGACATGACCCTGGAGCAGGCTTACCAAGTTCAACTGGCAATGCTTCAGCATCGTCTCGAAGGTGGCCAGAAGGTCATCGGCAAGAAGATCGGCGTGACCAGCCAAGTTGTCATGGACATGCTCGGTGTCGATCAACCGGACTTCGGCCACCTGCTCTCGGACATGCTTTATGTCGACGGCGCTGCGGTCTCTCTGGACGGCCTGATCGCCCCTAAGGCGGAAGGCGAAATTGCCTTCGTACTCAAAGAAGACCTGCGCGGTCCAGGCGTCACCGTAGCCGATGTGCTTCGAGCCACCGCCTATGTGATGCCCTGTTTTGAAATCGTCGACTCGCGCATTCGCGACTGGAAGATCCGCATCCAGGACACCGTTGCAGATAACGCTTCTGCGGGTGCGTTCGTCTTGGGCGGGCAGGGCGCCGCACCGCGTGACGTCGATCTGGCCTGTGTCGGCATGACGCTGGAAAAAAATGGTGAAGTCGTCGCGACCGGGGCTGGCGCTGCTGCACTGGGGCACCCCGCGAATGCTGTTGCGTGGCTGGCCAACAAACTGGGGCAGCTGGGTATCGGGCTCAACAAGGGCGAGGTGATTCTCTCCGGCTCACTGGCCGCCATGGTCCCGGTTCAACCAGGCGATCAATTGCGTGTATCTCTCGGTGGCATCGGCTCCGCCTCTGTCCGTTTCGTTTGAAGGAACTTTTATGAATCTCTCTGCAAGCACCATCGCCCAACTCGCCGAGCACTTGGAAAACGCTGAACTCAAGCGTGAGGCGGTAGCTAAGATCACTGACGCCCACCCAGACATGGACTGGGAAGATGCCTACGCGATTCAGGATGCGATCCGTCAGCGCAAGGAGGCGCGCGGCGTGCGCATTCCGGGCCTGAAGATGGGGCTGACCTCTTTTGCCAAAATGAAACAAATGGGCGTGACTGACCCTATACACGGCTTCCTGACCGACTACGGTTCATGCCTTGATGGCGCGGCCATCGATGTAGATGGACTGATCCACCCGAAAGTGGAAGCGGAGATCGCTTTTGTGCTCAAGCATCCGCTTAAAGGCCCAGGTGTGCACGTCGGTGATGTGCTGGCGGCCACTGACTTCATTCTGCCGGCGGTCGAGGTCATCGACTCGCGCTACGAAAACTTCCGCTTCGATCTCAAGAGCGTCATTGCTGACAACACATCCTCGGCACGTTTCGTCACCGGCGGCCAGATGAGCGGCGTCCAGGGCATCGACCTGAAGTGCCTGGGTGTCGTCCTGGAGAAGAACGGCGAAGTCGTCGCCACCGGCGCTGGCGCTGCGGTACTCGGCCACCCGGCGCAAAGCGTGGCAATGCTGGCGAACATGCTGGGCGCCAAGGGACGTGAGCTGCCGGCTGGCTGCTTCATCATGACCGGAGGCATTACCGAGGCGATCGCCGTTGCTGCTGGGGACAATATCACCGTCCGTTACCAGCACCTGGGCAGCGTTTCCATGCGTTTCACTTCTTCCAGCCAACGTTGATTCGGATTCGACCATGCCTATCGCCATGATCCACCTCGCCGAAGGGCGCAGTGAAGAGAAAAAGCACGCATTGCTGGTGAGCGTCACCCAGGCCATCGCGCACAGTCTCGAAGTGCCCGTGGACAGCGTGCGCGTGTTGTTGCAGGAAATCCCCGATACGCAGTGGGCCGCAGGTGGCAAGACCTTGGCCGAACGCCGGCGCGGTAACGCCTGACCCAAGGCTGTGTGCAACGAGAGGAAAGAACAACAATGAGCAATCCAATCAGCGTCGCAATTATCGGTTCCGGCAATATCGGCACCGACCTGATGATCAAGATCCTGCGCAATGGCAAGCATTTGAAGATGGCCGCAATGGTCGGTATCGATCCGGCCTCCGACGGCCTGGCCCGTGCTGATCGCCTGGGTGTAGCAACCACGGCCGGTGGGATCGAGGGCCTGCTGGCACTGCCCAATTTCAAAGATATCCGCATTGTCTTCGATGCAACCAGCGCCGGAGCACATGCACACCACAACGCTGTGTTGCAGCAACATGGCATCAAAGTGATCGACCTTACGCCGGCGGCAATCGGCCCTTATACCATCCCCGCGATCAACCTGGACGCCGAACTGGATGCGCCAAACATCAATATGGTGACCTGCGGCGGGCAAGCCACTATCCCAATGGTGGCTGCGGTATCGCGGGTGGCCAAGGTGCACTACGCAGAGATCATCGCCTCGATCAGCAGCAAATCTGCAGGTCCCGGCACCCGAGCCAATATCGACGAATTCACCGAAACCACCTCCCAGGCGATTGAAAAGCTTGGCGGTGCACAGCGCGGTAAAGCCATCATTGTGCTCAATCCTGCCGAACCACCCCTGATCATGCGCGACACCGTGTTCGTGTTGTCCGAGCCTGGGAGTCAGGATGAGATCGAACGCTCGATCGAAGACATGGTAGCCAGCGTGCAGAGCTATGTACCGGGCTATCGGCTCAAGCAAAAGGTTCAGTTCGAAGTCATTCCCGAAGACGCCCCGGTCAATGTACCGGGGCTGGGTAAACTCAGTGGCCTGAAAACCTCGGTGTTTCTGGAGGTAGAGGGCGCCGCCCACTACCTGCCAGCTTACGCCGGCAACCTCGACATTATGACCTCGGCCGCCATGGCCTGCGCCGAGCGCATTGCAAGTACTCGCATGAGCGCGGAGGGCTAACCCATGACAACGCAGAAAAAGATCTACATCTCGGACGTGACTCTGCGCGACGGTAGCCACGCCATTCGCCATCAGTACAGCCTTGAGCACGCTCGGCAAATCGCCCAAGCCCTGGATGATGCTCGGGTTGATTCCATCGAAGTAGCCCATGGCGACGGTTTGCAGGGCTCCAGCTTCAACTATGGGTTCGCTGCCCACAGTGACCTGGAACTCATCGAGACGGTGGCGAGCGTGACCCGCCACGCGATGATCACCACACTGCTGCTGCCCGGGATCGGGACAATTCATGACCTCAAGGATGCCTATTCAGCGGGTGCCCGAGGTGCGCGCATTGCGACCCATTGCACCGAGGCCGATGTTTCTCGTCAACACATCGAATACGCCAGAAAGCTGGGCATGGATGTTGTGGGTTTCCTGATGATGAGCCACATGCAGACGCCGCAAGGGTTGGCGCAACAAGGCAAATTGATGGAGAGCTATGGAGCCAACTGCATTTATGTAGTCGACTCGGGCGGCGCCCTGAACATGACTGATGTGCGCGATCGCTTCAAAGCGCTGAAGGACGTGCTTGATCCGCACACGCAAACTGGTATCCATGCCCACCACAATCTCAGCTTGGGTGTGGCCAACTCCATTGTGGCGGTGGAGGAGGGATGTGATCGCGTTGATGCAAGTTTGTCGGGAATGGGCGCTGGCGCCGGCAACGCGCCGTTGGAGGTTTTCATCGCCGCCGCCGAGCGGTTGGGTTGGAATCATGGCACCGACCTTTACACCCTGATGGACGCTGCCGATGACATCGTCCGGCCCCTTCAGGATCGACCGGTGCGGGTTGACCGCGAGACGCTGGCGCTTGGCTATGCGGGCGTTTACTCGAGCTTCCTTCGCCATGCAGAAGCAGCGGCCAAACGGTACGGCCTCAGTACTGTGGACATTTTGGTCGAGTTGGGCCGCCGGAAAATGGTTGGAGGCCAGGAAGACATGATTGTCGATGTTGCTTTGGATCTGACGCGGCGCTGATTGGTGGATACGCGCAACAGTCTTTGGTGTTTTTACGGGATTGTCCGTCTTGGTCACTCAAAATAGAGTGAAAAAAAACAACGAGGATGTGTTCCATCATGGCTGATCTAAAAGACCGAAACATCATGCTGACCGGGGCATCAGGCGGCATTGGCCGTGCCTCCGCACTGGCCTTTGCCGAGGCCGGCGCACGGGTTGTATTGGTAGACCGCGATGTTTCGGGTCTTGAAGAGGTCTACAGCGCCATTACGTCGGCGGGCGGCAAGGCCTACTCAATCGTGTGCGATATCACGAACGAAGAAGCTGTTGCCGCTGCGGTTGAGGAGGTCGTTACTCGGTTCGGCAAGCTTCACGGTGCGTTCAACAATGCCGGCGTCGAGCAAAGTAACCTGCCGCTTCATGAGATCTCCTCTGCCGCATGGGAACGCATTGTTCGCATTGACCTGACGGGTGTTTTCTACTGCATGAAGTATCAGGTTCGCGCCATGCTCAACAGTGGGGGTGGTTCAATCGTGAACACCGCATCTGCATTAGGCGCCGTTGCAATTGCGGCCGCTGCTGATTATGTAGCAGCCAAGCACGGCGTGATTGGTTTGACCAAGGCGGCTGCGGTTGATTATGGCACGCAAGGCATCCGCGTTAACGCGATCATGCCGGGTGTCATCGAAACGCCGATGATTGTACGTGCCTCGCAAGACCCGAACTTCGCGAAGCAGTTTTCGGCATTGCGGGAGCGCCACCCCATCGGCCGTCTCGGCCAGCCAGAAGAGATTGCCAAAGCGGCATTGTGGTTGCTGTCGGATGACGCGAGTTTCGTAACCGGTGCATCGCTGGCCGTCGACGGCGGTTACCTCATCACGTGATGGATCTGCTCGCGGTCGTTGTATTTTGAGTATCACCGACCGGTAACGGTCGCCCAAGGCTGCCTTGATAATTCACCAACGGCAGCAGGTCTAATTCAGAAGTAAACGGAGTCTTTCATGATTAATGTAGGTCGTCGTATCCAAGTAAACGCTGAACCGGACGCGGGCGGCGTGCGCCTGAACCGCAGCCAAGTCTGGGAAGGCCTGGTTAGTAAAGCGCGAAATGCCGTTCCTTTTGTAGCGGCCATCACGGAATGCAACATCGTCGAAGACAAGGGCGATCGCTTCATTCGTGAGGTGTTGCTACACGGCGAACGTCTGCAAGAGTTGGTCATTTTCACCGAAGAGCAGCAAGTCGAGTTCGTGCGCCTGTCTGGCAACGCGCGCGGCATCATCAAGAACGTCATCGAAGAAGAAAACGGCGAACTGTACCTGCGGTTCACGTTCGATTTTTCCTTGCCTGGTGCCAAGCCTGGCAGCGAGGAAGAGACTGCATTTGCAGAAGGGATGCAGAAGTCTTACCTGGGCGCTGTAAAGAGTACCTTGGATACCATTCGTAACAAGGTCAAAAAGGCCGCCTGAAGAGCGATAACCTGACACACGCCCAAAAACAAAAACAAGAAATGAGGATTGCCTTGCGATGAAACATGAACTGGCAGGTATGTTTGAAGATGTAGACCGGATGTCCGTGGATGGTTTTTTGAGCTATCTGACGGATGACGTTGTATTTCGTTTCGGAAATGCCCCAGAGCTTCGCGGCAAGCAGGCTGTGCGGGAGGCAATCGAGCTGTTTTTCAGTGGTATTGCCGGTCTCAAACACGAGCCCCAAGGTGTTTGGAGTGAAGGAGATACCACTGTCTTACGTTTTGATACGCACTACACCAAGCACGATGGTGTCGTCCTCTCCGTGCCGTGTTGCGTCGTCGTACAGTTCAATGCGTCACGTTTGATCCACGACTATCGAATCCACATCGATATTTCATCACTGTTCAGCACAGCCTCAGTCGATGCCGTGCTGTTGCAGGCGACTGCGTAAGCACCCAGTGGTTGCACCGCGCTTGTCGGCCAAAGTCCACGAATACTTTGCCGACGAGTGCGGTGTTTTGGTTTCTGCGCAGCAGAAGGTTTTGTGATGAAAGATTTAAACCTCCTCTATACCTTCGAAGCGTTATGGCGGGACCATTCGGCTTCAATAGCGGCCCAGAATCTAGGGGTCACCCAGGCAGCGGTGAGCGGTTCGCTCAAACGCATGCGCAGCGAGTATGGCGACAGGCTCTTTACGCTGGTAGGTCGGCGTATGGAGCCGACGCCGTTCTGCATTCACATAGCACCGAGATTACTGACCTCGCTGGCCATGGTGAGAGAAGCTGCCTGCCAGATGCCCATGTTTGACCCGCAAAGCTGCGAAAAAGCGTTCACGGTACGCATGCGTGATGTAGGCGAAGTGGTCTGCTTGCCTGCCATTGTCAGTGAACTCAGGCGTGTGGCGCCGAAAGCGCGTATCCACACTGTGGCGGCGGGGATGGATGAAACCCTGAATGGCCTATCCACTGGCAGGATTGATCTGGCGCTGGGGTTCATGCCAACGCTTCAAACTGATATTCACCGAACGGCCGTCTTTTCTCAGCATTATGTTTGCGCCATGCGCAAGGATCATCCTCTGGCGCATGGGGGCTTAACGCCGGAAGCTTTTGCTAGAAGTGAACATTTGCTGGTCGAGTCTGGGGGGAGTGGCCATCTGGCGCTGGAGCGCGCGATGATCGATGCCGGAGGGCGGGACTGCATCAAAATGAGAATTCCGCAATACCTGTCAGGCCCTCATCTGCTGCTGGACTCTGACATGATCTGGACGCTCCCCAATGCACTGGGTAAAACCTTGGCGCAGTTTTATCCGCTCGTGATATGGCCTCTGCCCTTGCAGGTGCCCTCATTCGAGATCGATCTGTATTGGCATGATCGGTTTCACCGCGACCCACAGAGCCGATGGTTCAGGGAAATGGTCGGCAGCGTCTTGCGCAGCCAGCAATCGGTTTGGCAGTGACAGTTTTTCCAGTTCAGATTGACGCTGCCCTACAGCTTACGAGGACTTGGCCTGGTCGCTGTGCGGGCTCGAAGGAGAGTCATCGGCTGTAAAGATGTGGGGCAGATGCAGGCTCAGGTAGTCGATCAGGCTACGGACAGAGGGCAGCATCCCTTTGGGCTTGGGATAGAGCAAATGGATGATGTGGGTTGCACCGGTCCAGGACGGAATGACCTCCAGATCCTTTGATTTGACGGATGCCGCAGCAATGGGTTCGGGCAGCAGAGCTACTCCGATGCCATTGATCGCAGCTTCCAGCTGCATGCGCAGGTCGTCAGTGATCAACCGTGGTTGATGGCTTATCAGAACATCTTCACCCTCGTCACTTTGCAACAGCCATCGTCCAACGCCATCGTGTATGTCACCTGGGCGGGAGAGCGTCTCCAAGCCGGACAGGGCGTGTGCAGTTGCGGGCCGCCCCACACGATCAAGGTAGCGAGGGCTTGCGACCAGAATTTTCCTGGAGGTACCCAGGCTTTTCGCAACCAGGCCTGCGGTTTCCTCAATTTTTGCACGTGATCGTAGCGCCAGATCGAAGCGCTCTTCGAACAAGTCGACCTCACGGTCCACCGCGCTCATCTCCAGACGAACCTTGGGATACTTTTCCATATAACCTGGCAGCAGGGGGGCCAGGTAGGTCTGCGCCATCACTTGCGGGCAGCTCAGCCTCACCAGCCCGACGGGTTCACGCCGCAGGTGCTCGACACTTTCATAGGCAGTGTGTGCTCCCTCAACGACAGGTTGGCTGAGGGCATAAAAATGGTGACCTGCCTCGGTCAGCGAGACCTGACGGGTCGTCCGGTGCAGCAGGCGTGCGCCCATTCGTAATTCCAGGTGGGCCACATGCCGGCTGAGAAGCGTTTTTTCGATCCCGGTTGCTCGAGACGCCGCAGAAAAGCCGCCGTGCTTGACCACCAGCACGAAGTAATACAAGTCGTTCAGATCTTTCATGCGTCACCTTTTCCTGCAATCGGACGCCCCGTTAGGGGGAATAGCCCATCGCTGGAGTGAGAGGAGTCGTGGCGCCTGTAACGGCTACGCGGACTGATGCACTAATGATCAATCACGTAAGAAAGGGGATAAAGGCGTCTGGGTTGAAATGACTGTTCCATCAGTGGAGCAGTCATGGCCCTGGTGGCTCACAGAGCGTCGGTATGAGCCGTCACTGTGGAAGCGCCTGGATCGCGTTTGCGCGTATCTAACCAATACAGGGTGCAGAGCGTGATTGCAGCCGCCGCCACTGGAACAGCCAGGCATTGGAAGAATGCCTGGGCGTTGCCAGCTGTGGCGATGACCCACGCGCCCATCATGGAGCCCACAATCGAACCGGAACGGCCTACCGCCATTGCCCAACTGACGCCAGTGACGCGGGCGCTGGTGGGGTACAACGTTGCTGCCACGAGATTCAGGCCATTCTGTGCACCGGCGATACCAAAGCCAATGACAAACACCATGGCGGCCAACTGATAAGCATCCCCCATCATGTAGCCAGTAATCGCAACGACCACTGCTGTCACCGAATACGCAACTGCTAGCACTGGGTAAGGCCCTGTACGGTCCATCAGCAAGGCCATGAGGAGGGCGCCAGCTGTTCCGCCCAGGGGCACCATGGCACCGATGCGGGATGCATGAGCAATATCGTAACCAGCATCTTTGAGCAGCGTTGGCAGCCAACTGCTCAGGAGGTAGAAGACAAACAGTGAGCAGAAAAACGAGAACCACAGCAGCAGCGTGCGAATGAGGCGGCCCTCGATGAAAAGATGTTTGACCGGCGATTTTGCCTGGTACTGATCATGGTCACCGGTGATCGTGATCCCGCTCCAGCTAGTGCGAGTGATCCGCTCAACCACTTTGCGCAGGCGCTCTGCATGCTTGGCTGATGAGGCCATGAACTGAACAGATTCTGGCATCAGCCACGCCAGCAGCGGTAATAGCAGCAAGGGTAAAACACCGCCAAGGATCAACACTGAACGCCAGCCATAGGCAGGTATCAGGTCGGCAGCCAGCACGCCGCCCAAAGCGAGCCCAGCAGTGAAGCCACTCCAACTCAATGTCACGAGGATCATTCGGCGTCGCTTTGGTGAATATTCAGCACTCAAGGCTATGCAGGTGGGCATCGCTCCGCCTAAGCCGACGCCTGTGACGAAACGCAAAATTGTCAACGATTCGATGGTTTGGGTGTATGCGCTGGCGAGTGTGGCCAGCCCGAATACCAGAATGGAAATCAGCAAAACACGCTTACGTCCGACGGCATCAGCTACAGGGCCCAACATCAAGCTGCCGACCATGAGCCCGAACAGTCCGGCGCCGAAGACGGGTGACAACTGGCTGGCTTGCAACCCCCATTCTTCGCGCAGAGAAGGCGCGATATAGCCAATGGCTGCGGTGTCAAAACCATCGATCAGCACAATGATGAAGCACAAGCACAGGATTGCGATCTGGTAGGGCGAAATCTTGGCACGATCGATGATTTCGCCAATTCGGATGGGCGTAGCTTTCATAGGGACGATCCGTATTTTTATTTTTTTGTGTAGACGGGATCGTCGCTAAGCGTTTTAAATAAAGGAAGCTAATTCTATTTATGTAAGCTATCCGCTTTGGTTATACCCATGCGAACCGATCTTAACCTGCTGCGCGTTTTACTGGCCGTATACGAAACTGGCAACGTAACAACAGCCGCCAAGCGTCTTGGCATGAGTCAGCCGGCGGCAAGCGCTGCGCTGGCCCGATTGCGTCATTCCTTGGGTGACCCACTGTTCATTCGCTCCGGCAATGCGATGGAGGCCACCCCCCGTGCTCAAGGCATCATTGAACACACACGTGAAGTCATCGAGATCATTGATCGTGACATCCTCAGCGGCCCCAGCTTCGACCCGGCTACCAGCGAACAGGAGTTCGTTTTCTGCCTGAGTGAGGTAGGGGAGGTAGTGTTTCTGCCGGCCTTGTTCCAGAGCCTGCGAAAGCTTGCACCCAATGCCCGAATCCGCACCATCAGCCTCGCCCCCGATGAGCTTGTGGAAAGTCTTCATGAAGGGCGGGTGGACGCATTGTTGGGCTATTTTCCCGATTTGATTACGCCGAACATTTACCAGCAGCGGCTGTTTTCACACGACTTGGTCTGCCTGGTACGACTCGACCATCCCTTGGTGGGCGAACACCTGACGCTTGATACCTTCAGCAAGTTGGAACATCTGCAGGTTCGAGACGGCAGTCGTCGCCAGGAGATGTACGAAGCCCACTTGGGTAAGAGCGGCGTTCATCGCAATATTGTGCTGCAGACATCTCATTACATGAGTGTTCCCTCGATCATCGAGCAATCGGACCTGATCGTCGTGCTACCACGCACCGTAGCCAACATGTACATTCATCACCCAAATGTACGTACGGTAGAGCCGCCACTGGCGATTCCCCGGTACGACCTCAAGCAGTATTGGCATGCCCGCTATCACGAGTCACCACGCAGTGTGTGGTTGCGGCGATTGATCTCGACGGTGTTCAGCGAGTGATGAGTCACGCTAGGCCGTCGACAGCGACTGGTGCATAGTCGCAACAGCCTTTGGTGTTTTCGCCCCTAGTCATCCCTGCGGTTCACTTCTAACGTCATTCGATTAAATGACTCGGATGAATTCGGATGTTGCAAACGGAACACCTCAAGAAACTGTCGGGACTTGGATCCGTACACGATGCCCCAGGCTTGTCTGAGGGTTTTACCAAGGTATTTGAAAGCTATCAGGTGCCTGCCAACGGTGTGGACTTACACGTCGTCATAGGCGGCAAAGGCAAGCCATTGCTGTTGCTGGGAGGTTGGCCACAGAGCTGGTTTGCCTGGCGGTATCTCATGCTGCCCTTGGCTCACCACTACACCGTGATCGCCGTCGATCCTCGTGGTGTCGGGCTTTCAGAAAAACCGTCGATGGGATATGACTCCATAACCCTTGCCCAAGACATGTTTGGGCTCATGGATGCCTTGGGTTACGCCTCTTTCGCCATGGCAGGCCACGATATCGGCATGTGGACAGGCTATGCCATGGCCCACGACCAACCTGGGCGTATAGAGCGCATTGCTTTGGGTGAGGCACTAATCCCAGGGATTTCACCTTCACCACCGCTACTGCCCGACCAACGATGGCTAAGCGACTTCCTTTGGCACTTCAATTTCAATCGGGCTCACAGCGTCAACGAGTTGCTGGTCAGAGGGCGTGAGGAGATCTATTTCGGGCATCAGTTCGCTACCAAGGCCGGTTCGCCCGACGCCGTGCCCCGTTACGCCGTTGACCATTACATCGCACTGCTCAAGCGTGATCCAGAAGCGCTGCGAGCAAGCTTTGATTATTACCGTGCCATTGATCAGTCGATCCCGCAAAACCGCAAGCGCATGGCAACGCGATTGACTCTGCCGGTGCTTGCGTTTTCCGGCGCACTTGCCTGCGGCGACAGTGTTGAGGCAGAGCTCCGTACAGTGGCGTCCAATGTCGAATCCGTCGTCATTCCGGAGTGTGGTCATTACCCAGCAGAGGAGCAACCGGAGGCACTGCTTGGCGCGTTGCAGCGCTTTTTCGCACCCTATGCTGAAGCTCATGCCTGAGACCCGATCCAGAGGTTGCTCACATGTCTAAAGTCATTGTCCCAGTTCAGCGCGCCAAGGTTGGTGCTCACTTCCATGGGTACGGGCTGCGAACAGATCAGCATCTGATCTCACCTTTCATCGGGGTTGATCATTACTGGATGACCGCACCCACTTTTGCTCCGCACCATCACGCCGGTATTTCTGCACTCTCATACCTGCTTGGCGATTCCGAAACGGGGATGGCAAACAGGGATTCCATCGGTACACAAAACATTATCAGCCCCGGCGGGCTGCATTGGACTACAGCCGGGCGCGGTGTGACCCATGAGGAAGTACCGGCACAATCCGGAAAAACGGTCCATGGTTTACAAATTTTCGTAGCCCTTGCGCAGTCGAAGCAAGGCATTGCCCCTTTCCCGTTGATACTCGAATCACAGGCTGTTCCAGTGGTGAACAAGCCGGGGGCGATTATCAGGGTACCGTTAGGGCAATACGATGGCGTGCGCTCTCCACTGGATCCTCCTACCGAAGTAACGATGCTCGACATCAACCTCGACGCAGGCGCTGAGTTATGCGTGCCCGTGACTGAGGGGCATTGCATGTTCGTGTTGCCGATAACCGGTACGGTGGAAATCGATGGACAGCTCTTCGACCGTGAGGACCTCAAGGTCCCGGTTTTCAAGGCACAAGATAAGCCCCTGCCGGTCATATTCAAGGCGCCGCACGGTAGGGCCCAGGCCGTGCTTTTCAGTGGCCCTCCGCTACCCTTTGTTTGACCCCACCCAACGAGGATCTGATCTATGGCTGTCGTACGATTTACCGCAGATAACGCCGCATTGCTGCTCATCGATCATCAGGTCGGTACGATGCAACTGATCAAGAACATAGACAGTGATCTTGCCGCCAAACAATCGATCGCATTGGCAAAAATGGCGAAAATTCTCAATATGCCGGTCGTCATCACTTCCAGTCAGGAAGATCAGGCTCAGGGCCCGATACTGCCGGAAATCGCTCAGGTGCTACCAGATGCGTACGCGGCGAGGGTCAAACGTCCAGGCGTGGTCAATGCCTGGGAATATTCCGACTTTCACAAGGCGGTATTGGCCACTGGGCGCAAGAACCTGATCATGGCAGGCGTAACCACTGATGTCTGTCTCATCTTCCCAGCGATCGATGCTGCGCAAGAAGGCTTTGCAGTGCAAGCGGTGATGGATGCGTCAGGATCGCCAAGCCTGCTATCTGAGGAATTCGCCAGGCAGAGAATGCATGATGCTGGGGTTGTACTCACCGCTACCAATACGTTGATGGCAGAAATCGGCAAAGATTGGTCAACACCAATCGGACAACAGTTGATTGGCCTGTTGTTCAGTGATGTGTTCCCTGCATTGGGAGCTGGTATCCAGTAAGCGTCCAGCGCCGGAGTATTTGGAGGCATCAAGATGATGCCTCCAAATCAAACAGGCCCTCTCACAATGGGCGGACGGCGCCCCTGTCAATGAAGTTTGAGACGTGTCCGAGTTGAACGGGCCAGGCGTTCACTCAAGATTCTTAGTGCCGTGCGCGTCCATCCAAATAGAGCCACCTGGTGCAATCTGTAAAGGGATGAATAGATCCAGCGGGCGAGCCGTCCCTCCACATTCATGTTACGCAGAACAGAGCCCATAAGATGGCCTACCGCCGTGAAGTGGGACAAAGAAACCAGTGAACCGTGATCCTTATGACGGTAGGCGAGGGGGGGAGCACCGCGAACTTGCTCAGTAAAGCTCTTCACCAACAACGAGGCTTGTTGATGGGCTGATTGAGCTCGAGGCGGGACATTGCCCAAGTTCTCGCCTAGAGAACACGCTGCACAGTCGCCTATGGCGTATATCGAGTCATCCATTGTCGTTTGCAAGGTCGGCCGCACCACCAACTGGTTGGACCGATTGCACTCCAAGCCCCCGATATTTTGTAAAACTTCGGGTCCACGCACCCCAGCTGCCCACACCATGAGGTCCGCTGCAATCAGAGCACCGGTGTGGGTTGCCAAACCTCCAGCGCTCACTTGCGAAACCTTGGTATTCACCATGACATCAACGTCGATCTTGCTCAGAGCATCATGCACGGATCGAGAGGTCCGCTCAGAGAGCGCAGGTAGAATTCTGCTACCTGCTTCAACAACGGTGATGCTCATCTGCTCAGGCGGGATTCCACTCAGCCCATACGCCAAGAACTCAATTGCCGAGTTTCTCAGTTCCGCTGCGAGCTCTACACCTGTGGCCCCAGCGCCCACGATGACCACTGATATCTTCTGCGGGCGGGCACAGGGTGCCGCAGCATGCGCGCGCAGGTACAAATTTAGTAGGTGGCGATGGAAGCTTTCCGCTTGCGCAGTAGAGTCAAGAAAGTGGCAATGCTCGGCTGCCCCCGGCGTATTGAAATCATTGGTTCTACTACCGATGGCTACAACCAGCTGATCGTATCGAATGCTACGAGCAGGGATGAGGATGGTGTTCTGGTCATCAACGACTGCGTCCAGCTGGATGTTCTTCCTGCCCCGATCTATCCCTGTAAGGCGACCGAGCTGAAAGGCGAAATGGTTCCAGTTGGCCTGGGCTACATAGTTGACTTCGTGCTCGGAGGTATTCAACGACCCCGCCGCGACCTCATGCAGTAGCGGTTTCCAGACATGGGTGGGTTTGGCGTCAATCAGGGTCACCTTGACGTTTTTACTGCGACGGAATCGACGACCAAGACCCGTGGCCAGTTCCAGGCCACCTGCGCCGCCTCCAACGATAACGATATGCATGAAAATCATCTCTTGGCTGTGAACTATAAATCGATGATCGACCCGCTCAGCAGCGGCTGAGCCCGCTGTGCCAATGGATCATGACTAGGGTGGTGAGCCCGGCCGGCGTATTTGAACCGGCTGGCACCGCCCCTCTGCGCTACTCGCTTCAAAGGGCTGCAAGGATGAACTGCTTCCGCTCAGGGACAGATATCAGCGCTTGCTTCCCCTAGATCGTCAGATGGTACACTATTCCACATCGCGATACATGTCGCGATGTGCGACCCAGCGCTGACGTACCTGTACTGCGCCTATGCGGTCGCACTTTTCTCCTTTCGAGACAGAGGAAAATCTGATGGCTAATCGGTTGCAGGATAAAGTCTGCGTAATCACAGGCACAGGCGGCGCAATGGGCCGCGCAGCGGCGTTGTTGTTCGCGAAGGAGGGAGCAAAGGTCGTAGGTTGTGACCTCTACCCTGAATCTGCGAATGAGACGGTAGAACTGGTCAAGGCTGCAGGGGGGGAGATGGTTTCATTGAATCACTGCGATTTGACCCAGCCTGATATGTGCAAGCAGCTTGTGGATCTGGCGGTTGCGACCTATGGCCGGATCGATGTGCTTTTCAACAACGCTGCCATGGCTTACTTCGGCTGGGTTGATGAAATCTCGGATGAAGATTGGCACAAGACCATCGATCAGGAACTCAACCTGGTGTTTCACTTGGTGCGAGCCGCCTGGCCTGAGTTGATCAAACGTCCAGGGGCTTCGATCGTCAACACCGCTTCGGTCTCTGCGTGGTCAACCTACCGCATGCTGCCCGGCGTGGCCCACTCCGCGGCAAAAGGGGCGATCTTGTCGATGACGCGTCAACTCGCCATGGAAGGAAGGCTCCACGGTCTGCGGGCTAATAGCGTTTCTCCCGGCCTGATTGAGTCCAAGCAGACCATCCCGCTTCTGCAAGACCCTGAGTGGAACCAAGCCATGGTGGGTAAAGTTATGCTGGGACGGATGGGTAAACCGGAGGAAGTTGCAGCTACCGCCCTGTTCCTGGCATCTGACGAGAGTTCGTTCATCACCGGCGCCGACATTCGCGTTGATGGCGGTACCACTGCTTGGTAACGCAATCTTAGGCTTGACGCTGTAGCTCAGCATTTAGCCGGTGCGGTCTGAAGCAGCGTACTCAGACCGCTACCCAATCAGCATTCCATGGTTCCTGCAGTGCCTGTAGCAAAGCGGGCGGGACGAAAAACTGGCTTGATTGGCAAAGGCTCTTTAGAGTGGCGCGCAGACAGTGCCACCTTGACCCAGGTGGTCATGAGGAGATTTTGATGGCAAAAGACATGGACACCGGTGAGTCCAATAAAGTTACCGGCATTCAAGTCATAGCCCGCGCAGGTGAAATCATGCGGGCGCTTGGAAACAACCCTGAGGGTTTGAGCCTCTCTGCGATTGCTCAAGAAGTGAACCTGCCACGCTCAACGGTTCAGCGGATCATCAACGCGTTGGTTGGCCAATACCTTGTCGAACCATTAGGGCCTGCGGGGGGCTATCACCTGGGGCCTGCGTTTGGCCAGTTGGTAAGCCGAACTCAAACAGACATCATTTCCGCTGTCAAAGGCCATCTCTCTACGCTCTGTGAACAGGTTAACGAGTCGGTTTGCCTGGCCTCGATCAACGATGGCAAGACCTATGTGATTGATCGCATGGTGGCCGAGCGCGAATTGCGCGTAGTTTTTCCAATTGGCATCAGTGCGCCTGCATACGCGACTGCCAGCGGCAAATGCCTATTGGCGAACATGACTGAGGAGCAAATGAAAAAACAGCTCCCGAGTACCTTTAGCCGTTTTACTGACGAAACCGTGAGTCGACCCACTCTGCTTGAACAACTGAAGGAAATTCGTCAATCGGGTATTGGCTACGATGCTGGCGAATACCTAGAGGGCATGAGCTCTCTCGCCGTGGTGGTCGAAACCTACATGGGGCCGTTTGCAATCGCTATTGTCGCCCCCGGGGCAAGGCTGATAAAGCGCGTCGATGAATTTAAGCGTGCTTTGCTGAGCACGAAAGAGAATGTCGAGAAAGCCATCGGTCGTCGCTGATTGCTTTAGGGCAATGGGCTGTCCAGGTTTCCGCGCTGCCCTGATAGCGCCACGATCACCTGCTGCAGGCATGCGAAGCCAGGTGTCAGCATTTGCGCCAGGTGTTCCGCCTTCTGGGTGGGACGCCAACGGTCCTTTCTTGAAAAAAGCTCATCATCGAAACGCTCTCTCAATTTAGCCAAAATGTTACTCACCGCAGGTTGCTTGACGCCTAGACAAGCAGCTGCGCGACTTACGCTGCCTTCTCGGTGCACCACCAAAAACGTGATCAGGTGCTGGATGTCCGCGCCCAAGAGTACTTTTTCGTCGATTTGCATTGATAGACCTCCAAACCTGCACACTGCGCAATCGGCCGTTCGATAAGCTTCCCTCCACCGACGCATCCTGGACACGGCAGAGGAAAGCTATCGTTTCAAGTTATGACTATTTCGGTTGCTCAGGCTGACGGAGATGTCCAGCCGCCGCCCAGGGCTTTGAAGAGCTGCACTTCGCTGGTGATCTGCTCAAGCTGGTCATTGAGCAACTGCTGCTGCGCAGCGAAGAGCTCCCGTTGCGCATCCAGGACGGTCAGGTAACTGTCCACACCCTGATCGTAGCGTTGCTGTGCCAGCTGGAAGTACGCCTGGTAGTTGCCTACCAGTTGTTGTTGCGCGTTGACCTGTTCGCCGTACGTTCCGCGGGCAGCCAAACCATCAGCCACTTCGCGGAAAGCGGTTTGGATACTTTTTTCGTAGCGTGCGATGCTGACGTCCTTTTGTATTTCCGCGTAGTTCAAGCTGGCCCTGAGCTGCCCAGCGTTGAAGATCGGCACACTGATCTGCGGCACAAAGCTCCAACTCTCCGAGCCACTCTTGAACAGACCATCCAAGTCACTGCTTGAGGTGCCGGCCGTGGCGGTCAGGCTGATCCGCGGGAAGAAAGCCGCACGAGCTGCGCCAATGTTGGCGTTGGCCGCTAGTAGTTGATGTTCGGCTGCGCGTATGTCCGGGCGTTGGAGCAAAAGGTCAGCGGGCAGGCCTGTCGGTACCTGAGCGATGACGCTCATGGTCAATGGCGCGGCTTCGGGCAAGTTCGTTGGCAACTGGCTGCCCAACAGCAGTTGCAGGGCGTTCACGTCTTCGGCAATGCGGCGAGTGTACAGCGCCTTTTTGGCGGTCGCCTGATTGACCAAGGTGCGGGCCTGACGCACATCCAGCTCCGAGGCTGTACCTGCACCAGCTGTCGCTTCAATCATGGACAGGCTTTCGATGTAGCTGGCCAGGCTTGCCTCAGTTAACTGCAGCAAGGCTTGGTCGGTACGCCACAGAAAGTAAGTGGTTGCGACATCGCCAACCAGGGTGATATGAACACTGCGCTGCGCCTCTTCGGTCGCTAGATACTGCTCCAATGCTTGAGTCGACAAGCTCGCTATCCGACCGAAAAGATCGAGCTCGTATGCAGTCGAGAGACCAACCTGATACTGGCTTTCGATACCCGATTCGCCAGTGGAGGACAGATCATCAGGCAGGCGTCGGCGGTCACCGGAACCGGCGAGGTCTACCGAGGGGAACCGCTCTGCTCGCTGAATCCGGTAGAGGGCTCGGTAAGCTTCCACATTCTTCGCCGCGATCTTGAGATCGCGGTTGTTGTCCAGCGCAGTTCCAAGCAGGCGAATCAACGCAGGATCGTTGAAGAAATGCTCAACCGCCGGCAGTTTCGTACGCTGGCTTTGAGCCGAGGAGGGGCTGCGGTAGGCGTTGCCCTGCGGCCAGTTTGCGTCAATGGGAGGGGCGGGGCGCTGATAATCGGGTATCAGGCTGCAACCGCTGAGCACAAGCCCTAGAACAACAGGCAGTGTCTTAAGCTTCATACTGGTCTCCTTTCACCGCGCTCGGGTTGCGTTTTTTCATGCCCTCGAACAACTTGATCACCACCACGAAGAACATGGGTACGAAGAACACCGCAAGGAGTGTGGCCGTGATCATCCCGCCCACGACGCCGGTCGCGATGGAGTGTTGGCTACCAGAACCTGCGCCTGAGGAAATAGCCATGGGCAACACACCAAATGTGAATGCCAGGGAAGTCATCAGAATGGGCCGCAACCTGAGTTTCGAGGCTTCAATGGCGGCTTTCACGAGCGGATAGCCTTGCTTCTCATAAAGTTCTTTGGCGAACTCCACGATCAGGATCGCGTTCTTGGCGGACAAGCCAACGGTGGTCATGAGGCCGATCTGGAAATACACATCTGCGGTCAGGTCCCTGGCCAGGGTCGCCACTACAGCACCCAGGATACCCAGTGGTACCACGAGCATGACCGATACGGGGACTGACCAGCTTTCGTATAGAGCGGCAAGGCACAGGAACACCATCATTACGGTCAATGCATAGAGCATCGGCGCCTGGTTGCCTGTCTGAATTTCCTCGTAAGACAATCCGGTGTAGCTCAAGCCAATACCGTTAGGAAGCTGCTGCATGATCTCGGCAATAGCAAGCATGGCGTCACCAGTGCTGTAACCCGGTGCCGGCTCCCCTAGAATATTCACTGCAGAAATACCACCGTAACGTTCCAGTTTTGGTGACCCGTGAACCCACTCACCTTTGGCAAAGGCCGAGAAGGGCACCATCTGGTTCAGGCTGTTACGTACGTACCATTTATCGAAGTCTTCTGGCGAAATGCGTGAGGAGTCTTCGCCTTGTATATAAACGCGCTTGACACGGCCGCGATCGATGAAATCGTTTACGTACATCGAGCCCCAGGCTGCAGACATCGTTTCATTGATCGACGCGATGCTCACCTGCAGTGCTCGAGCTTTCTCATCATCAATATTTACCTGGAATTGTGGCTCGTCATCTTTGCCATTGGGGCGGACTGCGCGAAGCGCGGGGTGCTGGTTGGCCAACTGCAGGAATTGATCACGTGCGGTCATTAGTGCTTCGTGACCCAAGCCGAGATTGTCCTGTAGATAAAGGTTGAAGCCCATCGCATTGCCCATCTCCAGGATTGATGGTGGAACAAATGCCATAACATTTGCATCCTTGATGCCGGCGAAATGCTGGTTAGCGCGTTGAGCGATACTGAACACATCATGGCCAGCCTTGTGACGTGCAGACCAATCCTTGAGCGTAATCAACGCCAAGCCAGAGTTCTGGCCCCTTCCTGCAAAGTTGAAACCGTTGACCGTCAGAACGTGCTGGACCGATCCACCTTCCTCGTTGAGCAGGTAGTTGCGTACTTCATCAAGCACCGCTTCGGTTCGCTCAGCGGAGGCGTTCGCCGGCATACGAACTTCGACCATCATCAGACCCTGGTCTTCATTGGGCAGGAAGGCCTTCGGAATCTGCGTAAACAAATACCCGGTCCCCACTGTAATCAGGGTAAAGGCCAGGAGATATCGGCCACGATGCTTGAGCATCGCTCCTACACCACGCTCGAATCGCAGGGTGCCACGGTCGAACATGCGGTTGAACCAGGCGAAGAAGCCTTTCTTGACATGGTGGCCATCACCCTGCGGTGCTTTGAGGATGGTCACGCACAGGGCAGGGGTGAATATCATGGCGACAAGAATCGACAAGCCCATGCAGACAACGATGGTGATCGCGAACTGCTTGTAGATGATGCCTGCAGAGCCACCGAAGAAGGCCATAGGGATAAATACGGCGGAGAGCACCATGCCAATTCCCACCAACGCACCGGAGATCTGCCCCATTGACTTTCGTGTAGCATCCAGCGGTGATAAGCCTTCTTCGTGCATGAGACGTTCGACGTTCTCAACAACAACAATGGCATCATCGACCAACAAACCGATCGCAAGGACCATGGCATACATGGTTAACACGTTGATGCTGAGGCCGAAGTAAGGCAACAACGCAAAAGTCGCCAACAGCACCACTGGAACCGCCAGGGTCGGAATAAGGGTTGCCCGGAAACTTTGCAGGAACAGGTACATCACCAGAAATACCAGTACCACCGCCTCGAAAATCGTATGTACGACTGATTCGATCGAAGCGTTCACCACAGGTGTCGTGTCGTACGGGTAAACGACTTCGACACCCTCCGGCAGGTAAGCTTTCTGTTGTTCCATCAACGCCTTCACCGCATCCACGGTTTTCAGCAGATTACCGCCCGAAGACAAGCGCAGGGCCAGGCTCGCTGACGGAAGCTCTTTGTATTTAGCCGAAATTGCGAAGCTATCGGCGCCGAGTTCGGCACGGCCAAGATCCTTCACTCGAACCTGAGAGCCGTCCGGATTGACCTTCACGAGTATTTCGTCGAACTGTGCCGGGGTGGTCATGCGCGTTTTGCCGAGCACCGTGGCGTTGAGCTGTACGCCCGAGCGAGTTGGTAGCCCGCCCAATTGGCCGGATGAAACCTGGACGTTCTGCTCACGGATTGCCGTAGCGACATCCCCCGGCGTCAACTGATAGCTATTGAGCTTCGCTGGGTCGAGCCAGATTCGCATGGCGTACGGCGATCCGAACAGCTGAAAATCACCCACACCTGGAATACGGGAGATCGGATCCTGCAACTGGGAGGCGATCAGATTGCCGAGATCGAAGTCATCCATTTTGCCCGAACGATCAACAAGACTGAGTACCAGGAAGAAGTTCATCTGGTACTTAACGACACGAAGGCCCTGGCGCTGTACCTCTTCGGGAAGGCGCGGAGTAGCCAACTGCAGCTTGTTCTGCACCTGAACCTGGGCAATGTCTGGATCGGTACCTTGCTCAAAGGTGACGATGATTGTCATGCTGCCATCGGACGCACTTTCAGCGGACATGTAGCGGAAGCCGTCCATCCCGCTGAGTTGCTGTTCAATGACCTGAACAACCGTATCCTGAACGGTTTGAGCCGATGCGCCTGGATAGCTGACTTGAATGGAAACGGCGGGGGCCGCGATGTTTGGGTACTGGCTGATCGGCATCTTGATCAATGACAACGTACCGGCAAGCATCGCAACGATCGCCAGTACCCAGGCGAAAATCGGCCTTTCAATAAAGAAACGAGACATGGCAGGCCTCCTTAATTAGCCGAGGCTTGGGTTTTGACGGCAAACTCAGCTGCCAGATTTACGTTTTTGGCTTCGACCGCGCTGACTGTTATGCCGCTGCGAACCCGCTGCACACCCTCGGTAATGACCTTCTCGCCATCGCCAACCCCCTTGCCGATCAGCCATGCATTGCCAATCGTGCGGAGTGTTTCCACTTCTCGGAGTTCCACGCTGTTATCTGGATTTACCACCCACACAGTCGGGACACCTCGGGTATCTCGGTTAACAGCTTGCTGTGGAACCAGGATGGCGGCTTCTTGAACGCCTTCATTCAGCAGGGCATGTACAAACATGCCAGGAAGGAGCTTGCGACCGGGATTTGGAAATTCCGCGCGGAGCGTGACCGACCCCGTGGTGGGGTCAACGCTGACTTCCGAGAACTTGAGTACACCAGGAATCGGATAAGTACTACCATCATCGAGTGTCAGGCTGACCTGTGCCTGATTATTACCCGAGCTCTGCAAACGCCCCGACTCCAGTGCCTTTTGAAGGCCGAGCAACTTGGTAATGGGCTGATTGACATCGACGTAAATTGGGTCGAGCTGCGTGACGGTTGCCAAAGACTGAGCCTGGCCATTGGTGACGAGTGCACCTTCAGTCACTGTTGAACGCCCAATTCGGCCTGCAATAGGCGACAGCACCTTTGAGTACTGAACGTTGATTTTCGCTACTTGGTAATCGGCTTCAGCTTGCTTGGATGCCGCCAAGGCATCGTCGTATTGCTGCTGACTGACAGCTTTCGTCTTTAACAGCATTTCATAGCGGCGCGCGAGGTTTGCCGCTGTCGTGCGATTCGCATCCGCACGCTGCATCTGCGCCTGGTAGGTCCGAGGATCAATTTGGTAAAGCTGCTGGCCTCGTTTGACTTCGCTACCTTCCGTGAACAACCGATCCAAGAGAACGCCAGAAACCTGAGGGCGTACCTCTGCGATCCGATAGGCAGAGGTGCGCCCAGGCAAGTCGGTGGTGAGCGTTAGCGGTTGCGACCGCACGGTGTAAACACCGACTTGGGGCGCCGAGGGAGCGGTGGTAACCGCCTCATGCTGTCCGCATGCAGAAACCAGTAGCAACGTTGCCAGTGGTACAGCTTGAAAAGCTCGGGGGGGATAATTTTTTCTCACTTTGTGGGCTCCGTCGCTGCGCTTCGAGAATGAAGCAGGCCATGGTGATGAATCGTTATGCGGAACAGTGTATCATCCAGTGATACTGCAAGCGCAAGGCAAGCCTGATGACTTTCTGAGGATCCGATGTCAGATGGTCATTCGAAGCGCGCTGGAGAGGACTGCTGCGGTGGTATCAGCGGCGGCCGATTGCAAAGAAATATGAGCGGGCTGATTGTCACGGGATTTCCGGTACGGCCGAACAGTGCTGGAACTGCTGATTTCTGCTTTTAGCGCTCACTTAACCACCCCTGAGGATCGCTGGGTCAGCATGGCTAGGAAAACCTTGGAAGATGCTGCTAAAACGCGGCAAGACATAATCGATGCGGCTGTGAAAGTGTTTGCCTGTTACGGGATCTCCGAAGCCACCCTTGAGCAAGTTGCGAAAGCTGCAGGGGTGTCACGTGGCGCGGTGTATTGGTATTTCAAGGGCAAAAAAGACCTCGTGAAGACAATCCTGTCCGAGCTGGATCATCCCCTTGGTATAGAGCCGAGTACAGACGTGCGCCTTGATCTCGCATGGGAGAAAATGATCACTGCTCTGATCGACGCAATAAGTACGGATCAATCCCGGCGGCTTTCGAAAATCATGGTCAACAATGGTGCGTTGGTTACAGATGGCGCCAGAAAGGGCTTCGAAGATTCAGTCAAAAGCTTTGCTGAACACTTCAGCTGCGTGCTGGAGCAGGCGGTTGGCCGTGGTGAATTACCGACCGCATTGGACAGGGGCTTGGTCACTGAAATGTTCAGGGCGTGGGTTACAGGCCTGCTTTATGAAGGCGTTAACGACACGACTCAGAGTGTCAGAATGATCATTGCCACAATGCATTCCATTCGTTCGCTCATTAATGACCCTCCGGCGCATCTACTGAGATTGCGCCGGTGAGGATCAGAGGAGTCATCGCAGCAGGTTGGAGTATGAGTGCGTGATCGGTTGCAGGGAGAGGGTGCCGAACCGCCTCTACCCTGGGAGCAGTGCTGAGGAAGTCCGCGCGCTTACTATGGGGCCGTGGATGGATGATCCGAAAACAGTTCGAACATCAGCTGGCGCAGCCATCGATTCGCCGGATCCTTGTTGAAACGCTCATGCCAGAACAGGTTGATCTCGATATTTGGTAAATCAACCGGGGGTGGCAACATACAGAGGCCGAACGGTTCCTGACAGCTGATCGCGAAGCGTTCGGGTACTGTCGCGAGCAGGTCGGTGCACTGAAGAATGTGTCCCACCGCGACAAAATGCGGGACTTCAAGGCGAACATTGCGGACTACGCCAGCGCGAGCGTAGAAGGTGTCCACTTCACCATGCCCTGTGTTGGCAGCTACGACCTTTACGTGGCCATAACTGGAGAACGCTTCAACTGTCAGTGGTTGCAGCGTGGCAGGATGACCCGCACGGCAGAGGCATACGTAGCGGTGATGGAACAGCCTGCGCTGAAAAAAACCGGCTTGCAGATAGGGAAGCAGACCAACCGCCAGGTCGACAGTACCATTTTGCAGCCCCTCGGCCAGGGAGTCCGCAGTGTTTCTCAGTGTACTGATGGTGCATCCTGGGGCTCGCTCAGCCAAGGCATCCATCAAAGCGGGCATGAAATAGATTTCACCGATGTCGGTCATGGCCATGGTGAAGCGCCGGTTGCAGGTCAAAGGATCGAATGTATCCTGTCGGCCAAGCGCATCGCGCAGCGTTTGTATGGCATGTGATACCGGCTCAGCCAGATGCAACGCATATGGCGTCGGCGCCATGCCTTTGGAGGTCCGTACGAACAGTTCATCATTTAGCGCCGTGCGCAGGCGCTTGAGTGCGTTGCTCATTGCGGGCTGGGTCAATGCCAGATTTTCTGCCGCAGTCGAAACCTTGCGATCTATGAGCAATTGGTTGAACACCAGCAGCAGGTTCAGGTCCAGGTCGCGTAGCTCCATGATGCCGTTCCTTTTCCTAACCGTTGATTTTTGAAATGATGCCAAGGCAATGCAGGGTTATCGGACTGATGTCACCGACCCGGCGGCTGAGGATGATCGGAGAAACCGCTTCGCTGTCTTGCAATGGCGCGTAAGCCAGGTCGGCGCGGTGCTGTTGCTGCACAGACGCGGGCACGATCGTAATTCCCAAACCTGCTGCTACCAGGCCTAGCGCTGTTTGCAGTTCGTTGGCCCACTGGGAGACGTGAATGCCCATGCCATGGTTGGCGAACAGCGCCAGTACGTGGTCGGCATAGCTGGGCCGTGGGTTGGCTGGATAAAGTACGAAGCGTTCTTTAGATAGACGCTCCAGCGTTATCAGTTGGCCGAGCAGGTGATGTCCGACAGGCAGTGCAGCCACAAGACGATCCTCACGCAACACCTCCTGGTGGATCGCCGCGTCGTCAAAATGGATTCTGCCGAACCCAATGTGTATCCGGCCGCTCTTGAGGGCATCAATCTGCTGCAAGGTCGTCATTTCTTGAAGCCCCAGTTCAAGGTCAGGCGCGCGACGCAGTTCCCGTATCAGTTCAGGCAGGACGGCATAAAGCGTGGACGGCGCGAAGCCAATGCCTAGCCATTGCCGGTGCCCCTCACCGATGCGCCGGGTGTTTTCGCATACCTGCTCAAGCTGCTTGAGCAGCATCTCGCTTTGCTCATAGAAGAAGCGGCCGGCTTCGGTCAACTGCAGCGGTCGGCTGCGCTCCAATAATGCGGTGCCGAGTTGTTCTTCCAACTGCTGGATCTGGCGGCTCAAGGGGGGCTGGGCGATGTTCAGGCGTTCGGCTGCACGGGTGAAGTTCAACGTTTGCGCTACCGCCTGGAAGTAACGAATATGCCTGAGCTCCACGATACCTCCTGGGTATGTTGCGAGATTAAATCAATATTGGACTCAATGAATTCGATCGGTCGATTCTACGGTACACGAAACAAGATTTGATGGGTATTGATGAGTCGTTGTCGTGCCCACCCTTTAGCTTGCGAAATGGAACCTGAAATGACAACAGCCCGGATCGAGCGACTTGAGACGATCATTGTCGACCTGCCGACCATTCGCCCACACAAGCTGGCGATGCACACCATGCGCGGCCAAACCTTGGTCATTCTGCGCTTGCTGTGCAGCGATGGCATCGAGGGTATCGGTGAGGCCACCACCATCGGCGGGCTCGCCTATGGCAATGAGAGCCCGGAAAGCATTAAAAGCAACCTGGACAGCTACTTCGCGCCTTTGCTGGTCGGTCTGGACGCCGAGAACATCAATGCGGCGATGCAGCGTCTGGACAAAGCCATCAAGGGCAACACATTCGCCCGCTCGGCAGTAGAAACGGCGCTGCTCGATGCCCAAGGCAAGCGCCTGGGTCTGCCTGTCAGCGAGTTGCTGGGCGGGCGGGTGCGTGATGCCCTCGAAGTGGCTTGGACCCTTGCCAGTGGCGACACCGGCAAGGACATCGAAGAAGCCGAACGTATGCTCGAGCAACGTCGCCACCGCATCTTCAAACTCAAAATTGGTGCCAATACCCTGGAGCATGACCTTGCCCATGTGGTGGCCATCAAGAAAGCACTGAGCGATCGCGCCAGCGTACGTGTCGACGTCAACCAATACTGGAGCGAGTCTCAGGCCATCAAGGGCTGCCAGGTGCTGGGTGAAAACGGTATCGACTTGATCGAACAGCCGATTTCACGGATCAACCGAAGCGGGCAGGTGCGGCTCAATCAGCGCAGCCCCGCGCCCATCATGGCGGACGAGTCCATCGAAAGTGTCGAGGATGCTTTCAGCCTGGCGGCCGACGGCGCTGCCAGCATCTTCGCGCTGAAGATCGCCAAGAATGGCGGCCCTCGCGCCGTGCTGCGCACTGCCCAGATTGCCCAGGCAGCCGGCATTGCTCTGTATGGCGGGACAATGCTGGAAGGCGCAGTGGGCACCCTGGCATCGGCCCATGCGTTTATCACCCTGGATCAGCTGCAATGGCACACAGAGCTGTTCGGCCCGCTGCTCCTCACCGAGGAAATCGTGACCGAAGCGCCAGTGTACCGCGACTTCCAACTGCACGTTCCTGCCACGCCGGGCCTCGGGCTGACGCTCGATGAGGACCGCCTCGCCAGATTCCGCCGTACTTGAAACCTTTACAGGAGAATGGGCAAATGCTGTTTCACGTGAAGATGACTGTAAAGCTGCCAGTGGATATGGACCCGCAAGTGGCTGCCCGCTTGAAGGCTGACGAAAAAGAACTGGCCCAGCGCCTTCAGCGTGAGGGCAAATGGCGTCATCTGTGGCGCATCGCTGGCCACTACGCCAATTTCAGTGTGTTCGACGTCGACAGTGTCGAAGCGCTACACGACACCCTTATGCAATTGCCTCTGTTCCCCTACATGGACATCGAAGTGACCGGCCTGTGCCGCCATCCTTCGTCGATTCATGAGGATGATCGCTGAACCCCACGCTTACTGTTGTGAATCACAAGAACAAAATAAGGATCAGATCATGACTGTCAAAATTTCCCAAACCGCCCAGTTGCAAGCATTCTTCCAGCAGGCAGCGGGGCTGGACAACGATCAGGGTAACCCCCGCGTCAAACAAATCATGCTGCGTATTTTGCAGGACAGCGCACGCCTGATTGAAGACCTCGAGATCACCGATGACGAATTCTGGAGCGCCGTCGATTACCTCAACCGCCTGGGCGGCCGTGGAGAGGCCGCGCTGCTGATTGCCGGCCTGGGCATCGAGCATTTCCTGGACTTGCTAAACGATGCCCGGGATGAGCAGGTCGGCCATGCCGGCGGCACCCCGCGCACCATCGAGGGCCCCCTGTACGTCGCCGGCGCCCCGCTGTGCCAGGGCGAGGCACGCATGGATGATGGTACCGAAGACGGCGTTGCCACCACCTTGTTCATCGAAGGTCAGGTCATTGACCTGCAAGGCAAGCCTATTGCCGGGGCAATCGTTGACCTCTGGCAAGCCAATACCAAGGGTAACTACTCGTACTTTGACAAGTCGCAGTCTGCTTTCAATCTTCGCCGCCGCATCGTGACCGATGCCGAAGGCCGTTACCGTGCCCGCAGCATCGTACCGTCGGGCTATGGTTGTGATCCGCAGGGCCCCACTCAGGAGTGCCTTGACTTGCTCGGGCGTCACGGGCAGCGACCAGCGCACATCCACTACTTCATCTCGGCACCGGGCTTCCGTCATCTGACAACGCAAATCAATCTGTCAGGGGACAAGTATTTGTGGGATGACTTTGCCTATGCCACGCGGGAGGGGCTGATCGGAGAGGTGCGTTTCATCGAAAACGCCGGCTTGGCTGCCGAAAGAGGCATCGAGGGGCGTTTTGCTGAACTGTCCTTTGACTTCCAACTGCAACCTGCGGCGGGCGCTGCCGAAGAGCAGCGTAGCTTGCGACCACGCGCGTTGCAGGCGTAATAGGGCGGCATGAGGGGGCAATCATCCTGGTTGTTGCCCCTCCAACCATCAATTGCCTTCGCTCGATGCCAATCGGCCTGTTGTGAATATTCACACCCGTGATGGAGATTATATAGGTCACTGCATTTATAAATAACTCCGCAACAGCAATCATCTGGGAGCTCCAATAACAATCATTCCCAGGGGTAATTTGCTATGCGTGACTCATCTTCTGCCATGCGTGTTTCGATTATCGGTGGTGGTATTGCGGGTGTCGCCCTCGCGCTCAACCTTTGCCGACATACTCACCTGAACGTTCAATTGTTTGAAGCCGCCCCCGCATTTGGCGAAGTGGGTGCTGGCGTTTCGTTTGGCGCCAACGCGGTCCGAGCAATCGCAGGTTTAGGTATTGCCGGGCCTTACCGAAAGATCGCTGATTGCACACCAGCGCCATGGCAAGACATCTGGTTTGAATGGCGCCTTGGCAGCGATGCCCACTATTTGGGTAACAGCATTGCAGAGGGGGTTGGCCAGTCTTCGGTCCATCGTGCTGATTTTCTGGATGCGCTGGCCAGCCAGCTGCCATCGGGTATCGCTCAGTTTGGAAAGCGTGCGCAACAGGTGGTTCAGAATGAGGAGGGGGTTCGCGTTACGTTTTCCGATGGTAGTGAGCATTGCTGTGATTTGTTGATCGGCGCCGACGGCATCAAGTCATCGATTCGTGACCATGTGCTACAGGGCTTGCAGCAGCCCTTGGTTTCACCCCGGTTCAGTGGTACTTGCGCCTACCGCGGCCTCATCGACAGCCAGCAGTTACGCAGCGCCTACCGGGCGCGTGGGGTTGATGAACACCTACTGAATGTGCCGCAGATGTACCTCGGTCTGGATGGTCATATCCTCACATTCCCTGTCAAACAGGGGAGGCTGATCAATGTGGTCGCATTCACCTCCAATCGTACCCAACCCAATCCAACCTGGCCGAAGGATGAGCCTTGGGTCAGGACTGCAAATCAGGCAGAAATGCTGCAGGCATTTGCGGGCTGGGGGGACGCCGCACGCATCCTGTTGGAATGTATTGCGACCCCATCGTTATGGGCACTGCATGACCTCCCAGAGCTGCCAAGTTACACGTATGGCCGCGTGGCCGTGATCGGCGACGCGGCACATGCAATGCTGCCGCATCAAGGTGCGGGTGCTGGTCAAGGCCTAGAAGACGCCTGGCTACTCGCGCGCCTGCTTGCCTACCCACAAGTGGTCAACAAGCAGCCTGAAGCCGTGCTGGAGGCATACGACGCCGTACGCCGCCCACGCGCCTGCCGTGCACAAAGAACGTCGTGGGAGGCGGGCGAGCTTTATGAGTTTCGTAACCCTGGTGTACTAGATAATCAGCAAATGTTGGGCAAAGAGCTGAGCGAGCGATTTGACTGGCTATGGCAGCACGATATGCACGTAGATCTTCTTGAGGCTATGAAAATCCTCGGCTTGCACGTTCAGGCAGCGTGAGATCTGAAGGGCGCGGGCCAAGGTATAAGTCCACTCGATACCACCTCAGCCCCGATGATTATTGTTGCTCACACGCAACAGTCTTTGGTGATTTGCTCGACTAGTCACCCAAGTGAGCAAGTCCCTAAAGTTTGCTTAATTATCGACTCCACAGTCTTATTTTAGATGTTGCGCTTGGAAATGTTCATATAACAACAAGGAACACCGACATGAGCGATCGTTTGAAAGGCAAGGTCTGCATCATTACTGGTACCGGTGGCTCAATGGGCCGCGCCGCTGCCCTTATGTTTGCTCGGCAGGGCGCCAAGGTAGTGGGCTGCGATGTGTATCCGGAATCTGCCGAAGAGACAGTTGAGATGGTCAAGGGGGAGGGCGGCGATATGGTTTCCCTCAGCCGTTGCGACCTGACTGACCCAGCCAGTTGTGCCAAGCTGGTTGATCTCGCTGTATCGACATATGGCCGTGTGGACGTGCTGTTCAACAACGCTGCAATGGCCTATTTCGGATGGGTTGATCAGATCTCCGATGAGGACTGGCACCGCACCATTGATCAGGAAGTTAATCTGGTCTTTCACATGGTGCGGGCCGCCTGGCCTGAACTGATCAAGTCGCCGGGTGCGTCGATCATCAACACAGCCTCTGTGTCCGCTTGGTCCACTTACAAACTGCTGCCCGGGATTGCTCATTCGGCAGCGAAAGGTGCCGTGCTGTCGATGACTCGTCAGCTGGCGCTGGAGGGGCGAACCCACGGGCTACGGGCTAACAGCATTTCACCCGGCCTGATCGAGTCCAAGCAGACCATCCCGCTGTTGAAAGATCCCGTGTGGGCCGAGACCATGGTAGGTAAGGTCATGCTGGGGCGCATGGGAAAACCTGAAGAAGTCGCTGCCACGGCGCTATTCCTCGCTTCGGATGAAAGCTCATTCATCACCGGTACGGATATCCGCGTAGACGGCGGTACTACTGCCTGGTAGCGCTCAACCATCATGGCCGCGGCATCCTCCACTATGGCGAGGGTGTCGCGGGCAACTAAAGCATTCCCCCAAATCCGAGCAAGTGACCTGGTGCCAGGAGGAACACTGCTGTCTGAAATGATGCACCTACGACATGAATCTTCGTAATTACAACAACAATCCATACGAGATCATCTTTATGCTGCGTGCCCCTGCGTTGCTGATCGGCAACCGTTTCCCTGTTTTTTGTGCAGCCGCCACCCTGTTATTGAATACGTTCGCTCAAGCGACTGAGTATAACGGTACTGCGTACCCATTAGGACTGGACACGGTGCTCGCCGGCCGAATGCCACCTCCAGGGCTGACAACCTTTCTTTACAGTTCTGCGTACAAGGCAACAGAACTGAAAGATGCAAATGGTCATGAACAGTCGGGTGTCGAGGACTTCAGCATCAGTTACGAGGCGCTCGCCGTATGCCTTGATTATGTGTACAGCGACTACACCTTGTTCGGTGCAACACTGGCCAGCCGAGCAGCGCAACCTTACATCAGTGGCCAAGTGAGTTGGTACACGAACACGCCTCAGGGCCGGGTGCGCTATAGCGGCAAAAGCGCGGGGCTTGCCAACCTCGCCTTTACCCCACTTTTTATGGGCTGGAGCTCGCCACGTGTTCACCAAATGCTCGGGGTGGATGTCTACGCCCCCACGGGCTCGTATGACAAAGACCGACTATTCAATCCCGGGACGAATGTGTGGTCGTACTCGCCTTGGTACTCAATCACAGCCAACCCCATTGATGAACTCGAGATCAGTGCAAAGATGCTGTACATGATCAATGAGAACAACCGTGAGACGGATTACCGATCTGGAAAAGAAGTCAACATCGACTACCACCTTGGCTACAGCGTAAATGAGCACTGGCAGGTGGGTTTGAGTGGCTATCTGTACAAACAGGTCAGCGATGACGAGCAGCATGGTGAATCGGTTGGAGAGAACGGTAACCGCGGTCAGGTCGCTGCATTTGGCCCTGTGGTGAAATATCAGACTGCAGAATTCGGAGTCGTCCTGAAGTGGCAACATGAAGCGCTGGTGGAAAACAGAGCACAGGGGGAGCGCATTTGGTTGCAGGCCGTTTTGTTGTTCTAAGGCGCCAGAAGCCTGGGTCAATCTAGGGGGACTGCCGTTCCTCGTCCGTTTAATTCCGCAACAATCTCAGAGAGTAGAAGTGATATGACCAAGGCCGCCGATGTCGTTGTGCAATGCCTGGAAAACGAAGGTGTCGAGTATGTGTTCGGCATTCCTGGTGAGGAAAACCTCGACCTGCTGGAGTCCCTGCGCAAGTCGAAGATCAAGCTGGTACTGACCCGCCACGAGCAGTCCGCGGGCTTCATGGCCGCCACCTATGGCCGCCTGACCGGCAAGACCGGCGTCAGCCTGTCGACCCTGGGCCCTGGCGCGACCAACCTGGTGACTGCCAGTGCCTACGCCTATCTCGGCGGCATGCCGATGATGATGATTACCGGCCAGAAGCCGATCAAGAAGTCCAAGCAGGGCCGCTTCCAGATCATCGACGTGTGCGGCATGATGGCCCCCATCACCAAGTACACTCACCAGTTCGCCTCGGCCGACAACATCCCGGCGCGCATGCGTGAAGCGTTCCGCCTGGCTGAAGAAGAAAAACCGGGCGCCGTTCACCTGGAATTGCCAGAGGACATCGCGGCTGAACAGACCGACAGTTTGCCGATTCCACCAAGCCTGCACCGGCGACCGCTGGCAGAACACAAGGCCGTCGAGGCAGCGGTTGAGAAACTGCAGAATGCTCGCAGCCCAATTCTGGTGATCGGCGCCGGCGCCAACCGCAAGATGACCGCCAAGGTCCTCAAGCAGCTGATCGACAAGACCGGCATCCCGTTCATCACCACCCAGATGGGTAAAGGTGTGGTCGACGAGCGCCACCCGCGCTTCCTGGGCAACGCTGCGCTGTCGTCGGGTGACTTCGTTCACCGCGCCGTCGAAGCGGCCGACCTGATCATCAACATCGGCCACGACGTGATCGAGAAGCCGCCGTTCTTCATGGTCCGTGGCGGCACCGAAGTCATCCACATCAACTTCCGCTCCGCCGAAGTCGATGCCGTGTACTTCCCGCAGGTTGAAGTGATCGGCGACATCGCCAACGCCGTGTGGCAGATCAGCGAAGCGCTGAACGACACGTCGCACTGGGACTTCACCCGCCTGATGGCCATCCGTGAAGCCAACGAAGCACAGATCGCCGAAGGTGGTGACGACAACCGCTTCCCGGTCTACCCACAGCGCCTGGTTGCCGACATCCGTCGCGTGCTGCCGTCCGAAGGCATCGTTGCCCTGGACAACGGCATCTACAAGATCTGGTTCGCCCGTAACTACAAGGCGCACAAACCGAACACCGTGTTGCTGGACAACGCCCTGGCGACCATGGGCGCCGGCCTGCCATCGGCGATGGCGGCGCACCTGGTGCACCCGGACCGCCCGGTGATTTCGGTGTGTGGTGACGGCGGCTTCATGATGAACAGCCAGGAGCTGGAAACGGCTGTACGTCTGGGCATGCACATCACCGTGGTGATCCTGCGTGACGACGGCTACGGCATGATCCGCTGGAAGCAGGCCAACATGGGCTTCACCGATTTCGGCCTGGACTACGGCAACCCGGACTTCGTCAAATACGCCGAAGCTTACGGTGCCAATGGTTACCGAGTTGACAGTGCTGATGCTTTGCTGCCGCTGCTGGATCACTGCATTGCCAACCCCGGTGTGCACGTGATCGACTGCCCGGTCGACTACAGCGAAAACGACCGTATCCTTAATGGGGAATTGCGTGAGCGTTCACTGGCTGTATAACGTGGTTCACCTTTGTTGAGGTAGCTAGAGCGTGGGGGCGCGGGGGGCGCCTCCCATTCCCCGTCACTCCGGGTAGAGTGGTTCGAGCCGATTTCTCACACGTTCAACAGCCACCTACGCCGAGAAGAGCCGCAGGTGTTTCTACTAACGCCTCGGGTAGCGCCTTAGTGGCGATTTTTGCTCTATGGCTTGTAGCGCCTAAAGGTGACCGGCAGGTTTCCCAATCACCTATTTACGAGCAGCGTCACTCGGTTGAGCTAGCCGTTTCCGATACTCGTAGCTAACACCTCGTAGAGCGGTTCGCCATTGCGCAGGCGCCCCAGTAAATTAGGTTCAGTGAGGTCGGAATGCAGCGCTTTGTCTATTACTGTTGCCAACTCTCGCGCTGACAAGATGAGCACACCGTTGTCATCGGCCAGGACATAATCGCCGGGATGGACTTCAACCCCCGCGCAGTTCACGGGTACGTTTACCTGACTCGTTTGGCCGCCGATCAGCTTGGTAGTCAGCTGAGTGGTGCCACGAGCGAACACCGGCAACTGGCAGGTACGCAGTTCGTTGATGTCGGTGACTAAGCCGTCGACGATGATGCCGGCGGCACCCGCGCAGCGAGCCGCAAACTGCGTGACCGCACCCACGCAAGCGTGGGCATGGTCACCCGTCATGTCGATCACCAGGGCGTCTCCTGGCTGCAGGGCGATCAGGGCGCGGTTGACAGCGATGGCATCTGGCTCGGCCAGGCGAAGCGTCACGGCGCGCCCAACAACGCGACCGCCCGGCACCATTGCGCGGACTTCATGGCTGACGAACCCGCGCTCGAGGAAGTGGCCCAGCGTGGCGAAGCTCACCTCCCGTAGTTTTGCGATCAGGTCGTCGTTCAATGCCCGCGCTCCATGTCGATCAGCTCGGCCACACAGTCGATTTCCAAGCTCACGCCCCACAACTGCACGCAGACGGTTGTACGTGCGGGTGGTGCATGGCCAAGGATTTCCTTGTACACCTCGTTGAAGGGCACCAGTTGATCGGGGTCTGTCAGGTAGGCGTTCACCTTGACGATGTGGGAAAGGCTGGAGCCCGCCGCTTCGAGGATCGCGGCAAGGTTGGAGAAGGTCTGCTTGACCTGGTCTTTGAAATTGTCGGGCTGTTCTTCCAGGCTGCCCAGCGATGGGATTTGGCCGGCGGTGAACACCAAGTGGCCGCTGACCACGGCTTGGGAGTAGGGGCCCACTGGGCTAATGGTGCCAGGGGCGCTGTGTATGCGTTTCATTGAGAGCTCCTTGAAGCGAAGATGTGCCGCTGGCTCGCCGGCAGCACGTGGTCAGAGATCAGAAGAGCGCCAGGGTGTAGCTGACGATGAGTCGGTTCTGCTCTTGGTTGGGGTCGATTTCGGAGTGCAGCAATCCATGGCGCCAAGCCAGGCCGAGGCCTTTTAGCGCACCGTCCTGGATGACATAGTCCAGGCCCACATCCCGTTCCCACTCGGACGCGTCATTGCCGCTGGTGGTGCGGATGTCTTCACCCTTCAGGTACATCAGGGAGAATTTCAGGCCAGGTACGCCGGCAGCGGCGAAGTCATAGCTGTACTGGGCAAACGCGGTACGCTCGCCCGCTCGGTTGAAGCTCGCGAGCATCCGGTCGGTGTAGAGGTAGACACTGGCACCACCTGCGCCCTTGCCGCTGAGGGAGCCCTGGTTCGGCTGGACGAAGTTGCTTCCATCCGACACCTCCTGATAGCCGGCCATGAGCGCGTGGCCCTGGACGTAATAGGTCAGCGCGGCGCTCCAGGTATGGTTATCGATCTTGCCGTCACCGTCCTCGGTGTAGCCGCCCACGCGGTATCCACTTGCGCGACCAGCAGCAGAGTCGTTGGCTCCATCGGCGAAGGTGCGGAAGTAGCGCAGATCAGTTCGCAGCGATTGCCCTTCGGAGAGTGGAAGCGTGTGGGTGAGACCGACGAAGTGCTGGGTGTAATAGTCCTCGAGGTTGGCAACGTAGTATTGCGCCGTGAGTTGTTTGCCGATCCGGTAGTCGCCACCCGCGAAGAGGAACT
Organism: Pseudomonas sp. S1(2024); assembly: GCF_046557535.1. Lineage (NCBI taxonomy): Bacteria > Pseudomonadati > Pseudomonadota > Gammaproteobacteria > Pseudomonadales > Pseudomonadaceae > Pseudomonas > Pseudomonas sp. S1(2024). Next base: position 14,881 of record NZ_JBKGFP010000081.1, on the reverse strand, counting down.
GGTCGCTCTCACGGGTGCCGCCAGCTACGGCCAATCCAGTACGGTCACTGGAGGCACGACCCGTAGCACGATTGAGGCGCCCGCCGGTAAGGGTCAGGCCATCCAGGTCGGTTGAGGTGATCTGGGCCCCCTCGAACGTTTGGGGCAGCAGGCGACCATCGTTGTAGGTCAGCACCGGCAGCTTGGGCATCAGCGTGCCGTATCGCAGTTCGGTGTTGGCGACTTTCAGCTTGGGTGTCAGGCCCAGGCGGCTCCACTGTCGGGCCGCGCCACTGCCGTCGTCGGGGATCATGCTGCTGCCCCGGTGGCGACCGTCGCCGCTATCCAGTGTCACGCCCATCAAGCCCAGGGCATCCACGCCGCCCCCAATTGGCCCTTCGGTGTAGCCGGATTTGAAGTCGAGCACGAAGGCCTGGGCCCACTCTTCGGTTTTGCTTTGGCCGAGGCTACCGGCTTGGTCGCGAAAGTCGTTGTTGAAGTAAAAATTGCGCAGGCCAAGGTTCGCATGGCTGTCGCCCACCAGATCGGCTTGAGCGAAAGGGGACAAGGCGAAAACGCCTGCACTCATCAGGTATTTTTTCATCTGGAAACTCTTCAAACAGAAGTAGGAAACACTCGCCTGGTTGGCGAGAGAAACTCGGGGGTACAGCACGGAATTACTGCCGTGCTTGGTCGATATCCCGTTTGAAGGTCTCAGTGAGTAGCAGCAGCGCGATCAGAGAAACAACGGCTGAGCCGATCATGTACCAGGCAATTGATGAGCCTTTGCCAGTCCACGACAGCAATGCGGTGGTAACCAGAGGCGTTGCGGCGCTTCCGAGCAGGCCGGAAAGCATGTAGCTGATCGACAGGCCCGAGTAACGAACTCGAGTGCCGAACAACTCCGCGAGGAATGTGGCAATGGGGCCGTAGTTGGCCGCGAATGCCGTCATCATCAGCATGTAACCGGCGAACGCCAGCCCGAGAACTTTGGAATCCATCAGCCAGAACATCGGGAAGGCCACGAGTGCCTCGGCGATGATCCCGCCGATGATGATCGGCTTGCGGCCAACCTTGTCGGAGAGGGCGCCGAAGAACGGCAGCATGGCGATACAGGCAGCGCAGGAAACCAGAACAACCGTGAGCATTTCGCCACGTGTGAAGCCCAAGGTCTGGGTGCCGTAGGTCAGGCCGAAGGCCACGATGAGATTGTAGGAGGTGCCAGTAGACATAGTTGCCACACCACCCAGGACTACCTGCTTCCAGTATTTACGGAACACTTCGAACAGCGGCACTTTGACTTGGGTGCCTTTGTTCTCCACTGCTTTGAACGACGGCGTTTCATGGATGTTGAGGCGGATGTACAAGCCCAGTCCGATCAGCAGAACGCTGAGCAGGAACGGCACACGCCAACCCCAATCCAGCAGCTGCTCGTTGGTCAGCGTGGTGGCGAACATCAGGAACACGAGGTTGGCCAGCATCGTCCCCGCCGGTACGCCGATTTGAACCCACGAGCCGTAGAGTCCGCGTTGATGCTTTGGCGCATGTTCCACCGCCATCAACACGGCGCCGCCCCATTCTCCGCCCAGAGCCAGGCCCTGGATGATGCGCAGTGTCAGCAACATGATCGGCGCCCAGATGCCCACCGATTCATAGCTCGGCAACAGGCCGATGGCGAAGGTGGCCGCACCCATGGTCAGCAGCGAGATGAGCAGCATCGACTTTCGGCCCAGGCGGTCACCGAAGTGACCGAAGAGAGCGGCGCCGATCATCCGGGCGCCGTAGGCTGAAGCAAAGGTGCCGAAAGCGAGGAGGGTGCCTACCAGGGGATCAAAGCCTGGGAAGAAGATCTTGTTGAATACAAGGGCCGAGGCCGTGGCGAAGAGGAACAGGTCATACCACTCAACGGTGGTGCCGATCACACTGGCGACCGCGACTTTTTTCATGTCGGCGGTGCGTTGTGGTTGCGCACTGGCAACCTCGGTGTACGCAGGGCTGGTCATTGCCATTTTCTCCCGAAAGATGGGTTCTGGTTGTTATTGGCAGCTGAAGGTGGAGCGGCTATTTCTTGTTTTTGGGCAAAGCGTTCCCGTGGCCCAGCTTTCTTGAATTGGCTGGGCGCCTGGGTGGATCTGGTTAAGTCAGCGTCTGTCGGCGCGGGTCAGCACGGCGTTGAGCAGTACGTCGCAGCCCATGGTCACGTCGTTGGGCAAGGCGTCTTCGGCTTCGTTATGGCTCAGACCGCCGACGCAGGGGATGAACACCATGGTGGTTGGGCAGTGACGGGCCAGGTGAATGGCGTCATGGCCGGCGCCGCTGACGATTGGCTGGTACGGGTAGCCCAGGCCTTCGATGGCTTTGCGTACTGCATCGATGCAGGCCGGGTCGAAAGGCGTGGCCGGGCTCAGCCAGTGACGGTTGATCTGGACTTCCAAGCCACGCTTGGTGGCGATTTGGTCGATGAGTGCACGGGCGCTGGCTTCCATGTCTGCGATGGCGGCATCTTCGTGGTGGCGAAGATCGAGGGTAAACGCCACGTGGCCAGGGATGGTGTTGCGGGAAGAGCGGGCGATCTGCAATTGGCCAACGGTAACGAGACCTTTGGGCGCGAAGTCGCGTGACAGTTGTTCCAGTGCGGTGATCATTTCCCCTACGCCGAACAAAGAGTCGCGGCGCAGAGGCATTGGCGTGGTGCCTGCGTGAGCGGCCTGACCACTGATCTCGATGTCCAGCCAGCAGATCGCTTGCCCACCCGTGACCAACCCTACGGGCAGGCCGGCGTCCTCAAGGATTGGGCCTTGTTCGATGTGTGCTTCGAAGTACGCGTCGAACTCACGGCCCAGAGGTAGCTCACCTGCGTAGCCGGTTTGCTCCAACGCTTCGGCAACGCTGACGCCTTCAGTATCGCGGCTGGACAGCGCTTGCTCGAGGGGCAGCTCGCCCGTGAACACCGCCGATCCGAGCATGGCAGGAGTGAAACGAGCGCCTTCTTCGTTCGTCCAGACCGCGATTTCCAATGGGCGCTCGAGCTGCAGGCCTTTGTCCTGAAGGCTACGTACCACTTCCAGGCCGGCAAGTACGCCGTAGATGCCATCGAAGCGACCGCCCTTCGGCTGGGTGTCCAAATGGCTGCCCATGACCACAGGGGGCAGGGCGTCATTGCGACCTGGCAGGCGTGCGAATAGGTTGCCGATGGCATCAACATGGATGCTCATTCCGGCCTCGCGGCACCAGCTTGCGAACAGCTCGCGTCCGTCTCGGTCTTCTTTCGACAGTGCCAAGCGGCAGTTGCCGCCTTTGGCGGTTGGGCCGACCTTGGCCATGTCCATGAGGCTGTCCCACAGCCGTGTGCCATTGCATGTATGCATGATGTGAATCCTCAAACAGGCGGTGGGATCAGTATCCGAGCGCGGGGTCTACTTGGTTCAGGAGTGGTTCAGCACAGGCCAGACGCCGAGCGTTCTCGGCAACTTGCTGGGCGATACAGTCGTGGGAAGCGCATGAGGCCATGTGGGGTGTGACGACGATTCCCGGCGTGTTCCAGAGGCGGCTGTCCAATGGCAGCGGCTCTTTCTCGAACACATCGAGAAGCGCACCGCGCAGTCGGCCACTGTTGACGGCGTTGACCAGGTCATCCACCTGCAGGTGCTGCCCGCGTCCGCAGTTGATCACTGCCGCGTTTGGCGCCAAGGCTTCAAAGGTCTTCTGGCAGAGGATGCCGCGAGTGGCATCGGTCAAAGGCAGCAGGTTGATCAACAGGTCGAGGCCATCCAGGAACTGATCGAACTCCGCTGGGCCCGAGAATGTGCGCACGCCGCTCAGCTGCCTGGCACTCCTCGTCCAACCTCGGACAGCATATCCAGCCTCGGCCAACTCGCCCGCAATAGCCCCTCCAAGGGAGCCGAGCCCCATGACGCCGATGCGGTATTCACTAGCGAGGCGTTGAGGGTGACGTTGCCATACCGGTTGCTGCTGTTGGGCAAGTGCTCGGTCGAAGTCCCGGTGGTAGTGGATGACCGCCCAGCGAACATACTCCGCCATGCCTTGGCGGTGAGCTGGGTCTACGACTCTACACACTGGCAATGCTGGCTGGCTCGGGTCGTTGGCCAGGTGATCGACACCTGCAGCCACCGAGTGGATCAGCTTCAGGTTGGGTAATGCGCTGAGGCTGCCTACGGGAGGGAACCAGCATGCGGCTACCTGAGCCTCCTGGGCTGCGGGGTCGTTGGCCAGCACCACACGTAGCTGGGGAGCACTGCGAGCGAAGGCAGACTGCAGTTGGCCCAGAAGTGCCTGGTCGGTTGAAAGCAGTACCAGCGGTTTCATGAGCAGTACGACTCGCGTTGGTGTTCGATCAAGGTCAGGGCGGCGTTCCAGCTCAGGCTGATGATTTGCGCTGACTCGTCGCGTTGGAACTGCGCGGCGGTGTGGCGGCAGACTTCTTCGCTGGGGTAGATGAGCTTGCTGCCGCCGGCCAATGCCTGTACTTGCGCCTGGCAGGCGCGCTCCAGGAAGTGAATCTCGTGGAAGGCCTCGGCAACACTGGCTCCGCCGGCCAGCAGGCCGTGGTTTCGCAGGATCATTGCTTTGTGCGTGCCGAGGTCGGCGATGAGGCGCTCGCGTTCATCCAGAGACAGGGCGATGCCTTCGTACTGGTGGTAGGCCAGCTTGCCGTAGAACTTCAGCGCGTGCTGGCTGATCGGCAGCAACCCGTGCTCCTGAGCCGAGACGGCGATGCCGGCTGCGGTGTGGGTGTGGATCACGCAGTGCATGTCCGGTCGTGCCATGTGGATCGCCGAATGGATCACGAAGCCAGCCGCGTTCACCCGGCGCTCGCCATTGGCCTGGTCGACCACATTGCCATGTTGGTCGATGCGTACCAGATCACTGGCGCGCATCCGGTCGAAGATCACGCCGTATTGGTTGATCAGGAAGTGATGCTCAGGCCCAGGAATACGCAGGGTGATGTGGGTGTCGATCAAATCGGTCATGCGGAAGTGCGCAACCATCCGGTACAGCGCGGCCAGTTCGCAGCGTGCCTGCCATTCGACATCGCTAATGTTGTGCGGCTTGCTCATAAAAACTCCTGATTTAACGAGCGATGGCGGGGGTGGGTTGCTGCTGCTCGCCACGCAGGCGAGAGAGGCCACAGACGCCGATCAAGGAAAGCGTGGAGAGCGCGGTGAAGAACACGGCGAGTGGCAGCCACTGGCCGGCGAAGCGGTCGGCCAGCAAAGTGCCGATGATCGGCGTGCTGCCCCCGGCGATAGCGCAAATCAACTGGTAGGCCAGAGAGATCCCGGAGTAGCGCAGGTGAGCAGGGAAGGCCTGCGTCATGTAGCCGGCGATCACCGCATACAGTGCCGAGAGCGTGACCACTGCCATGGCGATGCCGGCTGTCATCAACACCAGATTCTGGGTGCCGACCAGCATGAACATGGGGTAAGGCACAGCCATGCACAGCAGAGCTACCAGCTTGAGGAAGCGGCCTTCACCAATGCGTTCAGCCAGCAGCGCGGCTAGGGGCTGGGTCAAGAACTGCAGGATGGTCACCAGGAAAAGGCAGTCGAGGATGGTTGCTCGAGGGATACCCTGGTAGGTGGTGACGTAGGTGATCATGAAGGTGTTCGTGAAGAAGAAGCCGGCGGAGCCGATGGTCACCGCGAGAGCGGCAAACAGGATCTGTCTCCAGCAGTCACGTACCACTTCCAGCACCGGGTATTTGACGACCTCTTGCTTGGCCTTGGCAGCCTGGAACTCAGGGCTTTCCTCGACGCCGAAGCGGATAGCCAGACCCACCAGCATCAGGACGCCACTGGCCAGGAACGGCAGACGCCAACCCCAGCTCAGGAACTCTTCGGGCTCCAAGGAAGACACCAGGCGGAATGCGATCAGCGCGAGCAGCAGGCCAGCCGGGCTGCCGAGCTGAGCGAACGAGGCGTAGAACACTTTGCGTTTGGCCGGCGCATGCTCGCTGGCCATCAGGACAGCACCACCCCACTCACCACCGACAGAGATCCCCTGGACAATTCGAAGGGCAATCAGTCCGATGGGGGCCCAGATGCCAGCAGAGGCGTAGCTGGGCAGCAGGCCAATGCCTGTGGTGGCCAGGCCCATCAGTACCATGGTGACCAGCAGCATTTTCTTGCGGCCCAGACGGTCGCCCAGATGGCCGAAGACCATGCCTGCCATCGGTCGGGCAATGAAGCCTACGGCAAAGGTGCCGAATGCCGCCAAGGTGCTGAGCAAGGGGTTGCTGCTCGGGAAGAACACCTGACCCAGTACGAGTGCAGCCGCCGTGGCGTAGATGTAGAAGTCGTAGAACTCGATGGTGGTGCCGACAAATGCGGCAGCCGCCGCACGACGCGGCTGGTTTGACGTATGCATGCAAGGCCCTTCTTAGAGTTATAGGCAGGTGGGCAGGTTTGGCTAAACCGGTCGCGCTCTGTTCGGCGCTTTCGAGATTTATCGCCTTGGGGCTATGATTAGTCAATTTGCTAATTCTTATCCGTCGTATTAGCAGCGCTACTAATGGGCCCGTTAATGAATCCGCCAACTTCAAGATCTGATGCTTTGGTCAACAAATGGGAAGGGCGTCGATTTCTGAACGACCGCCTGGACTGGAACTTGCTGCGTACCTACCTTGCGATAGGCCAGGAGGGCAGCATCAGCAGGGCTGCAGCGAGATTGCACGTGACCCAGTCAGCGGTTAGCCAGGCGCTCAGGCGTCTTGAAGAGCAACTTGGCTGTGCCCTCATTCTTCGAGGTGGCCCGCGCTTCGACCTGACGGCTGCCGGGGAGGAGGTGCTGCGTATCGCCATCGATATCTATGGCGACGTATCGCGCATCAGCGCAGCGGTGGAGAAGGAAAGTGATGACGTAGTAGGCAAGGTGCGACTGCTGAGCGTGAGTCGTGTGCAGTCACAGATCTATGACGATTTTCTGGGTGATTTCCATGAGGCGCATCCCCGTGTGGAGCTGGAAATTGATGTCATGCGTAGTGCCGACATAATCAGTTCTTTGCTCCAAAAAACGGCCACTGCCGGTGTTGGCTTGTGTCGCATTCCACAGCCTAAACTGGAACAGCGCCTATTGCTCACCCAGCGTTATGCGTTCTTCTGTGGCGTGCGGCATCGCTTGTTCGGGCGCAGCGATGTGACGCTAGAGTCTCTACGTGGGGAGAATTTCGTGAGCTTTGTCAGCGACCAGTTGGGGGGCAACCTATCACCTCTTGCGGTATTCCGTGACCAGCATGGGTTCACTGGGCGCATAGTCGCTTCCTCACCTAGCGTAGAGGAGGTTCAGAGGCTGGTTTGTGCAGGGTTTGGAGTGGGCTGCATGCCTGAGCACCTCCTCCATGATGATGTGGAAAAAGGGCTGTTGTGGCGGCTGCCGCCGGCTGAAGGTATCGTCAACGCGGACTTGCACTTGCTCTGGAATAGGGACCAGAGGATGACCATGGCAGAGACAGTATTCCTGGAAAGTTTCCAGCACTGTCTCGCTCAGGCCTTGCTCGCCTGATGTGCTCGACTTGGTGAGGTATTGATGTCGGCATGTAGGGGCAATGCTAGGCAGGTATAGGCTGAAGCGCAGGTCAAAGCCGCTCGACCCTTTACATTGACGTCACTTCTGGCAACGACGTTTCCCGCCGAAGCTCATGGTAGCGAGTGAGCTGCCACAATCGATGGGAGTAGCGTTGTCGAAGCAGTGGGTGAAGCAACGGGGAGGCGTTAAGTGAGCTGGACGTACAGACCTTGGTTTTGGTGAAGGCGGCGCTGAGATGGTGGTACTGGCTAGCAGCGCTACTTTAGCAGTCTGCAGAACAGCTGCTTGCAGTGCAGGACTTCTTGTTTTTATCCCTCAAAAGAGGGAGGATAACCGGAAGCGCGTCCCCTGGAGGAAGTTGGCATGCAGGTTTGTCAGGTTTACGAAGATATTGTCGAAGTGGCTGACCGTCTCGGCCAGTTACGCATGCCAGCCGAGGCGATCGCTGAAGCTGTCTATCAAGGCCACTTGCACCGGGTCAGGCTGACCCCCAATCATCCGGGGATTTTCCCAGGTATGGAAATGTGGGGCTGGATAGTGAGCTCGCTGCGTGATCAGTTGCGCCCGTTCGGTTGGATGGCTCACGAGAATGCCAATTACCCCCTGACCGTGCACCCGGATCTTTTGCTTGCTCTCAGCGTCGCCTCGGCTGACGCTGGGGTAGGGAATCCATCGTGCACGCCCACCAATCGCTCCAAAAAGGGCAAGAGCACCGTCGATGCGGTCCAGCAGAACCGCCAATTGGACATGTTTGCCGAGTTGATCCCGCAGTTGAGCGGCCCCCACGGGACTGACGGACACGAAACCTGGATTCTGCTACATCACACGGACACGGTAAAAAATGAAATTCGTCTGGAGCTGTCCCGTCCAGCGAGTATTGGCCGCGGCGGGAAAATTACTGCCTGGTTTGAACGCATCCTGTTGTCTCCCATTGACCTGAATGATGATTTCACTGCCCTCTCGACGCCGAGCGGTGCTGACATCGAAATTGACATCCGCCGTAAGAACGCCTGATTTCTGTATGTTTAACTCCCTGCGGTTTGCGCTTGCCCGACGGCGGCGCGGTATGAAAAAACGGGAGCTGGCCTCCCGTATCGGTGTGACGGAGCGCTCTGTATCGAGCTATGAAAGTGGCACACAAGAACCTGAAGCTACCACGATGACGCGGATTGCTCAGGCACTGGGTTTCCCTGAAGCGTTCTTTTTCGGCGACGATCCGGAACTACCCACCCCTGACGTGGCCAGCTTTCGCTCGCTGTCGAAAATGTCAGCCGGCCTGCGTGACAGTGCGTTAGGCGCCGGGGCGATTGCCCTTTTGCTCAACGACTGGCTGGAATCACGCTTCGATCTTCCACCGGTAGATGTACCTGACTTGGGCAGCGAGCGCGGCGCACAGACCTTCGTGGATGGAGTGGCGGGAGCCGATCAAACCCCGGAAGTCGCTGCCGAAATGTTGCGGGCGCAGTGGCAGCTCGGCGAGCAGCCGATTAAAAATCTCATTCTATTACTGGAATCGAAGGGCATCAGGGTCTACTCCTTGGCCATCGACGCCAAGGAGGTCGACGCGTTCTCCATGTGGAGCGGAGGGCGACCGTTCATGTTCCTCAACACCTATAAGTCAGCGGAACGATGCCGGTTTGATGCGGCGCATGAATTGGGCCACCTGGTTATGCACCAGCACGCCCATCCCCAGGGCCCCGATTTGGAGCGCGAAGCCAACGCATTCGCGTCGGCATTTCTGATGCCGCGCGCAAGCGTACTGGCAAGTGCACCGCGCTCGATCACCTTGAACAGCTTGATCAAGTTCAAGCGGGTATGGGCCGTCTCGGTTGCCGCATTGAACTATCGCTTGCACAGCCTGGGCCTCAGCTCTGATTGGACCTATCGAACCTTGTGCATTCAGATTGCCCAGGAAGGCTACCGCACCAATGAGCCACAGCCGATGCAACATGAGCGCTCGGTGGTTTTGGAAAAGATTTTCGGGGCGTTACGGGCCGAAGGGCTGAGCAAATCGGCTGTGGCCGCGCAGCTGGCCATTCCGCCTGAGGAGATCAACGAGTTGACCTTTGGCCTGATGCTGAATGTCTTGAAGGGGCAGGGCGGCGATGCCGACGTCTCGCGCCCGCCTTCCGCGGCCCACTTGCGTCTAGTCAAAGGGTAACCGCAGCGGTCGTTAGGTAAGTACGGTTCGACCTGTTGAGGAACATGCCCCTTAGGTCGACGGCTGCCGCAACACGCGAGTACTCCGGCGTGACGCTGACCACTATGGATCTATCACCCATCGGCGAACGTGGCAGGGCTGCGCTGGAACAGAGCGAAGGTAGGGAGAGCGTGTTGGCTCTAGTTGGCTCTAGATTGATTTGAAAGGGATGTGCCGTGGAGTAAATCTAACTTATAACTCGACTAAATGAGTACAGATAAGATCACCTACTGTACTAAGATGATCGTGGGCCATTAACCATGGGGGCTACAGCCGCGAGGGATGGTTAGTATATGTACTATGTCTATGTACTACAAGCCATCTCCACGCAGCTGTGTCAGATCATTCGATTTCTTTCAGAATTTTCCGAATTGCAGGCACGTACCCATGCTTATAGATCTCACCTGAATCGCCTTTCACCTGGCCCGCCCTGGTCACCATCCAGCCTTGCCTATCGAAGAAATCGTCCGATACCGCCGCTCTGAGGGCTGTGATCTCCATGTCACTAAGAACCCCTGTCAATGAGGGCAAAAGCTGAACTGACTCCCTCTCTTGAGGTATCTCGACCACATTTGGGCGGCGGTCGACAACGATGTCCTTCTGGGATTTCAGAAGGTTGAGTTCAGCCAAGTAGCGACGGCGCTCGGCCATAACCTGTGTAAACACCGCACGCAGAGCTGGATCGTCAATACGTTGAAGCAGCTCGTTGTCGCTTGGTATGCCCTGTTCCTTGGACTTCGTAGGCAGTCTCCTATCCGTGCCCACACTTGCAGCCCAGGCCTCAATCAGCTGACGGAAACGAAACCCTCCGCTGTTGCGGATCGTTGAGGCAGATGGCCCGCCAGCCGCAACGGATAGCTTGGCAATCGTGGCAATCGAGAAGTTGCGACTCTTCGTTTTCTGATGTGCCTCCAGGACGCCATGCAGCACCGTCAGGGACTTGGCTTGCTGTTTGGTGGCCTGGCTTACCAATTCTTCAAAGATGAGCTGGGGATCGATCACGGATGGCCTCCCGGACGTGTTTTGAGGTGGTTGTGATCAGATCGGATAGCTTCGCCACCGGTTGCTTCGTGAGGCGCTCCAGCGGCTCCATAGCGGCTGGTAGAAGCTGTAGGCCTTCTCCTGCCTCAAGCAGGCTGGAAACCTCACGGAATCCCTCCATTCGGTCATTGGGAGACAGCGTCAAAGCCATAGACCTCATCATCGCATTCCCGGCAATAAGCTGGAGGCGATCATCCATTCCCATCAAAATAGGTGCGTAGCCGCCCCGCATCAGAAGGTGATTCAAAGCGCGAGAGCGCTTCTCGATGGCAGGTGTGGCCCTCAGCTCATCCGTCAAATCAGCATAGATTTCAGCGTTTTCGCACAGCTGGGAGATCTGCCACAGCTCACTACTGGTCTCGATGAATGAGATGGGCTGATGAATGTCCTCCAAAGATCCCACGGCTACCAACTTCGTGGCCGAATCACCTGTGTCCCGACCCTCTTCGATTGAGACAATCTTGCTGATGATCTGGAAGCAGGAGATCAGGTCTTTCGCGTACTCGTCAGCCTCTTTGATTTGCTTCTCATAGCGTCTTTGAGCCTGTTGCAGCTCTGCTTGTAGCAGGAATGGGCGGTTTTCCTGCTCAGCAAAGTACATCTCGTCTAGCAGATCATCGCGCTGCTGCTCGATCTCAACGGCAAGCGACGAAACCTGGGAGGCTCGATAACTCAGCATGTTGAGGTGGGCCACAAGCGCTGGTAAATAACGTGCATCGGTGATGAACCAGCGGCAACGTGGGCAGTTCTCTAGGCCATGTGGGACTGGGCCATAGACAGGCCCTTTATTGCCCCGAGTTATGACCTCCCCACCGTTCCAGCATCCGCCTATGTTGCTCATTTCGTCAGATCGAGCGCTGTTTCCACCGACAAGGCACAGCCCGATGTGACGCTGCTCCCAGCCGATTGCATTGCGATTCGCCAACGCAATCTCGATTGCGCTGCCATCAATGAAGGCCGTTTTAGAGTGGATCTGACGCATGTCAGCGTCCCGAAGGAAGATCTTCAGATTTTCATCCTGCGTAGCGCTGATGCGTCCGCTTGCAACGTCCATTACCTGGGACACCATAGCCGGGGTCGGCTTCGTGTAGTGCAGCGTCATGATGATCCGAGAGTGACCTGCAATCAGCTTGGATAGCACTTGAATCGGGACGCGCCCCTCCATGGCATAACACGTCAGAAGCGAAACACGGAGGCTGTGGAGTGGGAAATCCGTTTTGATCGGCAGCACATTCAATTTGGGGTCGGGAGGCTGTACGAAACGCAACCTAGAGCCGTCAGAAAGGGTCTGGCCACGTGCGGCAACCCGATCTTCTAACGTCGAGAGCAATCGATACCACAGGTTAGGCAGTGTGTAGCCTCCCATGGGCTTGTCACGCTCTCCTGGAGGCGCCGTGGGGTCGCGGAAGAGGAAGCAGATCGAGCCCATGTCTTTCTTCTGCTCGGCAGTTTTGACACTACCGAAGTGCTTCTCTGCCAGATCAGCACAGGAGGTTGGGCCGTTAATGGGGTTGTACTTCTCTTGCCAATTCCTCAGGCGCTCCAGCCAGTACAGGACATCTTCGTTCTGCCATGGAATCGTGTAGCCTCGCTCACGAGACTCCTTGTTCTGGTCTGCCGTTTTGTTTGTGCTGACGTAGAGACCGGTCATGATTTCACCGATGTCCTGGTCGTGGATACGGCAGAAGATTCCCCGTTTCCAGGGGTTTCCCTCGCGACCTAGAGAGAACCCATGGCGATTGTTCAGAACCCAGTCGCCACCCTCATACCGCCACGTATCAGCCTCGCCAGAGTCCAGGAAACGTACCTGATAGGTACGAAGCGGCAAATGAAGCTTTACGTGAAGCGCCATCGACCGAACAGGCGACCAGATTTCGTAGCGATCATTTTTGTAGCGCCATACGCAATCCGGGTCATCCTCGTCGATAACCGACTGCTCGACCGGGAACCAATCTCCAAAATCAGAGCGCAGTTGACCGGACTGTCGCTGAGCCCACTCCCAATCGCGGAATGTACCCCTGGGCTGCGGGCACAGAATTTCGCGAAGTTCACGAAGATATGCGTAGGGCAACGGATTGTGCACGGTCTCGGTGATTACCGTCTTTTCCTTGCCCTTGGCGAACGGATTCTTGACCAGAGCCATAGGGACGCCATGGTCATTTGGCTCGCTGTAGCTGTGGATGATGATCCAGTCGAGCAGATCCACGATCCAGTTCTGGTTTTTCACGGCAGTCGCAGCGTTCATGGATGACTCCATGAGCGGCCTCAACTCTGGCAGCAAACCCTTCTCCGCGACCTGAAAGAACACGTCAGGACTAGATCCGCCTGGCACCGTCGGCAGGTAATTGGCCATGAACCAATTCATCGCGTTGATCTTCACACCAATTGAGCCGGTCTGCGTTGCAATCCAGCCGGATAGGAGTTGACGCCAGCGCTCCCAGGCTTCGCCTCGCTCCTGCACAATCCAAGTGAAGTTCGTGTCCGAAGAGCGACCGTCTCGTGATCCGCGTCGTGTTGTCTTAGTCAAAATTTCTTAACTCTGTACCTTGTTTGTGGCGATTCGAATGCTTCCAGAGTCGCTGGTAGCGCTTCGTCCCAATCGTTGAAGGGCGAAATGATCTGGCCGCTGTCGGTCAGCTCGTCGAGCCTTTCCCCTGCGGCGGTAAGCGCAGAGGAAACGTCCGCGATACCTGGTGCGGTATATCTTTTCTGCGAGTCCAGGGAGGTGTGGTGCATAGCCTTGCGGATGATCTGCGGGGGAACCTCAGCCTTCCTCAGGCGCCGACCAAAAGCGTGCCGATGGCCATGGGTGGATCGACCCTCAGGCTTCGATACGGTTTGCCCAATACGCGCCAAGGCTCGCTTGTAATTGCCGTTCAGTGCTTGAAGGGTGTATGGCTGGCCTGCGACGGATTCTTCGTAGGAAACGAAGGCGTAAGGATGGTGCCGCTCTACAGTCGCCAAGTATCGGATATGAACCTTCCAAAGCATCATGAATAGCACGCTGAAGCGTGTAGGGAACCAGTACAGTTGGATGTAGTTGTCCGCGTGGTCGACCAGTCTCGTTTTCCACCCAACACGCTTCGTGCCTTGGCGAAGGTTCCTGGCCGTTAGGGCATACTTCTCCCTCAAGTACGCTGCGCGAGTCGTGGTGCCCTTGCGGCCTCTCCAGTTGTCTGGGGCCTTGCCTTCCTCGGGATGATAGACACGAACCATGGCGCCACCCTCGATCAGAGGGTGATCTTCGACATCCACTACCCAGAGGTGCTGTGCGTCGCTCTCTCGTAAGCCCGCGCCGTGCATCATGATCAGTATCAGTTGATCTCGCACTGCGCACCTAGGATCAGGAGCGCCACCGAAGCCCTCCATGTACATCGCTTGGAAAAGCTTCTCAGGGAACGCGATGGCGTCATCATCAGCCTTGCTGAGTGCGCGCCGGCCTCGAATATTCCGCGCCTGATCGACGTTCTTCGAGAGCGCTTTGCTTTTGATGTGCCCTAGGAAATCATTGCTGTTGCGGCGGTGCCAGGCAGCGTAATTAAGCCGCTGATCATAGGTACTGGCGGTCATCAGGGGGTTCATGGCCGGAGCGTCGTACAGATCAGCCAGATAGTCTGTGAAGCCCTTGAGGACTGAGATATGACGGTCTGATGAGTTACGACTGGCTGGCACCCACCCTAAGCCAGATGGATCTAGCCCATCATCTCCGATTGTTCCCGTATAGAGACGTGAGGCAAAGGCCTGGAAGAGAGAGCGGGGGTCGGAGAAATGGTGCTGGTTGGCCTCCATGTACTCCAGCAGCAGCTTTGTGGCCTGGGTTACCGCACGCTGCCAACTAGGGCTCAGATGATGGTTGGCCAGGAGGTAGTCAATCAGCGAGGAGACCACACCGTGCTCTGTGATCAAGACAGGAATCTCGCTCTGGATTCCCGTGCCGTCAACCACCACCTTCGCTACCACCTGAACCACTGCCATCCAATGCACCCACCCAAAAAGGTGCGGATGGTACAGATAGTACACCTATAGATGTCAACACCTTGATTTTTAAGGGGAGGGTGGAGCTAGGTTTCACCCTAATCTAGTGTACTTAGTATAGTTTTAGGTGATACCAATACT
>NZ_JBKGFP010000080.1:0-9123 GCF_046557535.1 Pseudomonas sp. S1(2024) | reverse complement strand
CAAGGCTGCTCCTACAGGCCTTGAGGGAACCTCAAGCTTCGCGCCGTTCGATCTCCTCGGCATACCGCGCCGCAAAGGCCATCAACACCGGCCCGGCCCCCTGCAAGGTCACCAGCGCACTGCGCAGAAAATTCATGTTTCCCTCGACCCGCGCCCGTTCCAGCCAAGGCCCGGCTTCCGCCACCTGCCCCCGCTCGACAAGCACCAGCGCCAGGCTGAACATGCCACGGAAGTCCCCCGCCTCGGCCGAGCGCCTATACCAGCGCACCGCCCGTGTCGGATTGGGCGCCGTGGCGATGCCTTGTTCCAGGTAACGCCCGTACAGGTTCATCGACTTGGCATGCCCCATGTGCGCGGCCTTCTCGTAGCACATCAGCGCCTGTGCCTGGTTGGCCGGTATGCCGCGCCCGGTGGCCAGCAAGTTGCCCAGGTTGTACAGCCCCCAGTCCAGCCCGGCATCGGCCGCACGCGCATAGTGAATGGCCGCCTGCGCCTGGCTTGGCTCACCGCCCCAGCCATGCTCCAGGCAACGGCCCAGCATGTTGTGCGCCATGGCACTGCCACCCTGCGCGGCGATGCCGAACCAGCGCCTGGCGACGGCGGCATCCGCCTGAATGCCGCGCCCGTCGAGCAGGATCTGCCCCAGCAACAACTGTGCCTCGACCGCGCCCTGCCCTGCCGCCGCCAGGATCGCCTGGGCGGCCTTGCCAGGGCTTTCTTCCAGCATGGCCTGCAAACCGGTCACATCCACCACTTCCTCACGTCGCAACTGATAGGACACGGCTCAGACCTCGGCCCAGCGGCGCAGCAGATTGTGGTAGGTGCCGGTCAACTGCAGCAGTGACGGATGGTCCGGCACATCGGCAGTCAGTTGCTGGATGGCATTGTCCATTTCGAAGAGCAACGCCCGCTGGCTGTCCTCGCGCACCAGGCTCTGGGTCCAGAAGAACGCGGCGTAACGCTGGCCACGGGTCACCGGGTTGACCTTGTGCAGGCTGGTGCCGGGGTACAGCACCAGGTCACCGGCAGCCAGCTTGACCTGCTGCTCGCCGTAGGTGTCCTGGATCACCAGCTCGCCGCCGTCGTAGCTGTCCGGATCGCTGAGGAACAGCGTGGAAGACAGGTCGGTACGCACCCGCTCCGGGCTGCCCTTGGGCTGGCGCAGGGCGTTGTCGATGTGAAAGCCGAAACTGCCGCCTTCGCGGTAGCAGTTGATCAGCGGCGGGAACACCTTGTGCGGCAAGGCTGCAGACATGAAGCGCGGGTCCTGCCACAGGCGGTCGATCAGCGCGCTGCCGATTTCCTTGGCCAGCGGGTGGCCTTCCGGCAGTTGCAGGTTGTGCTTGGCCTTGGCCGACTGGTAGCCGGCCGTGATCTTGCCGTCGGCCCAATCGGCCTGCTCCAGCGCCTCGCGGATACGGGCCAGTTCATCGGCGTCGAACAGGCCGGGGATATGAAGCAGCATGGCGACAGCACCGTTTGGAAAATGTAAGGCGCCAATGATATTGATTCCCTTTTGCGCTTCACAAGCCCCAATGGCCGCTTAAGACGTTTCAGCTTGATGAAACCGTAAAGGCAAATTGTAAAGATTGTAAATTCTTCACGAATGGTAACGACTCTCAATTGTGACTAACAATTGCTTACATTAAGATCCGCGGCCTTACCACCTTGGGGAAGGTCCTTCGCAATGCGCCAGTACGTACCATCTGCAGTGAGTTCACCACGCCTGATCGTGTCTGCCATCGGCGTAGCCCTCAGCGCTTCGTCGGCCTACGCCGCCGACCCGGTCGCCAGCAGTGCTATCACCCTCGACGCCACCAGCGTCAACGGCAAGGCTGAACAGGCCAGCACCGATTACAAGGTCGACCAGGCATCCTCGCAGAAGTACACCGCGCCGCTGGTGGATACCCCCCGCTCGGTAACCGTGATCCCGCAGCAAGTGATCAAGGACACCAACGCCCTGACCCTGCAGGATGCACTGCGCACTGTGCCGGGCATCACCTTTGGTGCCGGCGAAGGCGGCAACCCACAAGGCGACCGCCCGTTCATCCGCGGCTTCGACGCCCAAGGCGACACCTACCTGGACGGCGTGCGTGACACTGGCGCGCAAACCCGTGAAATCTTCGCCATCGAATCGGTGGAAGTGGCCAAGGGCCCGAACTCGGCCATCGGCGGCCGTGGTGCCGCCGGCGGCACCATCAACCTGGTGAGCAAGCGCGCCCACCTGGGCAACTCGCTTGACGGCGCCTGGACCTGGGGCAGCGACCAGACCCAGCGCTATACCTTTGATGGCAACTACCAGTTCAGCGACTCCGTTGCCGGGCGCCTGAACCTGATGACCCACGAAAGCAACGTCGCCGGCCGCGACAAGGTCAACTACGACCGTTGGGGTATCGCCCCATCGCTGGCCTTCGGCCTGGGTACTCCGACCCGCGTGAACCTCGACTACTACCATCTGGAAAGCGACGACCTGCCGGATTCGGGCATCCCGTACACCATCCCGACCGGTGGCAACACTGCACGCACCTCGGCGCACCCGAGCAAGCCGTACGACGGCGGTGACAGCGACAACTTCTATGGCCTGACCGGTCGTGACTTCCGCAAAAGCCGCGTGGATATTGCCACCTTTGCCATCGAGCACGACTTGACCGACTCGCTGACCATCAAGAACACCCTGCGCCATGGCAACAGCATGCAGGACTACATCCTGACCCAGCCTGACGACAGCAAGGGTAACGTCAACAACGGCAGCGTCTGGCGCCGCGCCAACACCCGTGTGGGCAACACTGCCACCACCACCAACCAGACCGACCTGTTCGGTGAGTTCTACCTGGGTGGCATGAAGAACAGTTTCTCGACCGGTATCGAGCTGAGCCGAGAAGAGAGCAAGCGCTCGAGCTACACCGTCGATACCGACACCGTCCCAGGCGGCACCGCCAACACCAACTGCACCCCAGGCATGATCGGCGCCACCAGCGGTTACAACTGCACCTCACTGAGCAACCCGAACCCGGACGATCCGTGGAACGGCAGCATCGCACGCAACTACGCGGGCACCGATACCAAGAGCAACACCCGCGCAATTTATGTTTTTGACACACTCGAACTGACGCCCGAGTGGCTGTTGAACATGGGCCTGCGCTACGACCACTTCGACACCCAGTACCGCACCTACGACGCCACAGGCGCCACCGTGGTGAACAGCAAGGGCGTTGTCTCCAAAGGCAAGGATACAAGCGAGTTCGTTACCGGCCAGCTGGGCCTTGTATGGAAGCCGGCCGAGAATGGCAGTATCTACGTTTCCTACGCCACCTCCGCAACGCCACCCGGAGCAATGCTGGGCGAAGGTACTGAAGGCAACCCGTTGGGCAACACCACCGACCGCGCCGGCAACTTGCTGAGCAGCGATCTGGAGCCGGAGGAAACCACCAACTACGAAATCGGCACCAAGTGGGACCTGCTCGACCAGCGCCTGTCCCTGGCCGCTGCGCTGTTCCGCACCGAGAAGGAAAACGCCCGCGTCCAGGTTGACACCACTACCTACGAGAACGTCGGCGAAACCCGCGTACAGGGCATCGAACTGTCTGCCAGCGGCAAGATCACCGAAAAATGGCAGGTATTTGCCGGCTACACCTACATGGAAGCTCGCCAGATAGACGGTGGTGCCGTGAACAAGGCCAACGACGGCAACCAACTGCCGAACACGCCGAACAACAGCGCCAGCTTGTGGACCACCTACTCCATTACACCGAAGCTGACCGTGGGTGGCGGTGCCTTCTACGTGGATGACGTGTATGGCAGCGTGGCCAACACCACCATGGTCGACAGCTATGTACGCTACGACGCCATGGCCGCCTACAAGCTGACCAAGAACATCGACCTGCAGCTGAACGTGCAGAACCTGACCAACGAGGTGTACTACGACAAGGCCTTCTCTACCCACTTCGCCAACCAGGCGGCGGGGCGGACGGCTCTGTTGACCACCAGCGTCCACTTCTGATGCCGGGATGGGGTTGATCTGCTCAGATAGGCTGCTCCTGTAACGGCCTCTTCGCGGGCGCAGGCTTGCCCGCTCCCACAGGTACTCCACAGGGTTCAAGTGCTGTGCAGTTCCTGTGGGAGTGGGCAAGCCCGCGAAGAGGCCAGTACAGGAGACCACCAAAAGAAGCCCCCGCCCCGTTCATTCCCGTGAGCGGGGCTTTTGCGTATCAAGGCATAATGCACGCCGCGTAGTGTGCGGCAGAAACACAAGGTGATCATGTGGTGAAGAAGACGCTGTTCCAATTGCACTGGTTCTTTGGCATCACCGCTGGCCTGGTGCTGGCCTTGATGGGTATCACCGGGGCCTTGTACTCGTTTCAGGAAGAACTGCTGCGCGCGCTGAATGCCGATGTCCTGAAGGTCCAGGTGCGCCCGGAGGGCGTGCTGCCCCCGGCCGAACTGGTCCAGCGGGTCGAGGCCCAGCAGCACGACAAGGTGGCGATGCTGTGGGTCGATGTACGCGAAGGCAACGCCGCACGCGTCTTCTTCACCCCACCGCCAGGCGAGCGCCGTGGCCAGCTGCGCTATGCCGACCCGTATACCGGCGAACTCAAGGGAGAAGTGGCCGGGCAAGGCTTCTTCAACCTCATGCTCAACCTGCACCGCTTCCTGGCCATGGGCGACAGCGGCCGGCAGATCACCGGTGCCTGCACCCTGATGCTGGTGTTCTTCTGCCTCTCCGGCCTGTACCTGCGCTGGCCGCGCAAGGCGCTGGACTGGCGCACCTGGCTGACCTTCGACTGGGCCAAGAAAGGCCGCGCCTTCAACTGGGACCTGCATGCGGTGGCCGGCACCTGGTGCCTGCTGTTCTACCTGCTGTTCGCCCTGACCGGGCTGTTCTGGTCCTACGAGTGGTACCGCGAGGGCCTGAACAAGCTGCTGGCCGACGCGCCGGCCGCCGGCCAGCAGCAAAAGCGCGGCGAAGGTCGTGGCCGCCACGGGCCGCAGAAGATCGACAAGAACGCCCCGCCGCTGGTGGTCGACTACGACGCAATCTGGGCCAACCTCAAGGACGCTGCCGGCCCGGGCCTGGCCATGTACAACCTGCGCCTGCCACCGGTAGGCGGCCAGCCGGCCAACCTGTTCTACCTGCTGGACAACGCCGACCACCCACGTGCCTTCAACACCCTGGTACTGGACCCGGCCAGCGGCCAGGTGAAAAGACATGACCGCTACACCGACAAGTCCTTCAAGGCCCAGCTGCTCCAGAGCGTCTACGCCCTGCACGTGGGCGAATACTTCGGCCTGCCGGGGCGCATCATCGTCACCATCGCCAGCCTGACCATGCCGCTGTTCTTCGTCACCGGCTGGCTGCTGTACCTCGACCGCCGTCGCAAGAAGCGCCAGGTACGTGCCGCCCGTGGCAACGTCACCAGCAACACTGCCAGCGGCGACAGCTGGCTGATCGGCTTTGCCAGCCAGAGCGGGCTTGCCGAACAACTGGCCTGGCAGAGCGCCGGGCAGCTTCAGGCCGCCGGCCTGCCAGTGCAGGTACGCGCCCTGGCAGAACTGGGTGAAAGCGACCTGCGCCAGGCCCGCCGTGCGCTGTTCGTGGTCAGCACCTTCGGCGACGGCGAAGCCCCCGACAGCGCCCGCGCCTTCGAGCGCAAGGTGCTAGGCCAGCCTTGGGCGCTGGACCACCTCAGCTATGCCCTGCTCGCCCTCGGTGACCGCCAGTATCCGCACTTTTGCGGCTTCGCCCGCCGCCTGCAGGCATGGCTGGGCGAACGCGGGGCCAGCAGCGCATTCAGCCCGGTGGAAGTGGACAACGCCGACCAAGCCGCGCTGCAGCAGTGGCAGCAGGAACTGGCGCAACTGACCGGCGCCCAGCCAGTGGCCGCCTGGCAACCGCCGAGTTTCGGCAACTGGTCGCTGGTGCGCCGCGAACTGCTCAACCCGGGCAGCCAGGGCCAGCCGGTGTACCTGCTGGGCCTGCGACCGGAGCAGCCCGCCAGCTGGGAAGCCGGCGACCTGGTGGAGATCCTGCCGCTCAACGGCCAGCCGAGGATCGACGCCTTCCTCGATGGAATGGCGCTGGACGGCGGCGCCAAGGTGCAAGTGAATGGCTTGGCCGAAACCCTCGCCCAGGCCCTGTCCGGTCGGCAGTTGCCGACCCGTCGCGATCACCTGGTCGGTTTGCAGCCGCAGGCGCTGGTCGACGCACTGGTGCCGATCGGCAGCCGCGAATACTCGATTGCCTCGATCGCCAGCGATGGCGTGCTGGAGCTGATCGTGCGCCAGGAACGCCATGCCGATGGCAACCTGGGCCTGGGTTCCGGCTGGCTGACAGAGTACCTGCCGCTTGACGGTACGCTGAGCCTGCGTTTGCGGCGCAATAGCAGCTTCCACCTGCCGGAAACGGCGGCACCGCTGGTGTTGATTGGCAACGGCACCGGCCTGGCCGGCCTGCGCAGCCTGCTCCGCGCGCGGGTGAATGCTGGCGAGCAGCGCAACTGGCTGCTGTTCGGCGAGCGTAACCGGGCGCATGACCTGCTGTGCGGCAACGAGCTGCAAGGCTGGCTGGACAACGGCGACCTGGCACGCCTGGACCTCGCTTTTTCGCGGGATCAGGCCGACAAGGTGTATGTGCAGGATGTGTTGCTGCAGCAGGCTGAAGAGTTCAAGCGCTGGGTCGCGGATGGTGCCTGTGTGTATGTCTGCGGCAGCCTGCAAGGCATGGCTGCCGGGGTGGATGCGGCGCTCAACGGCATCCTCGGGGAAGCGGTTGTGCAACAGCTGATCGAGGATGGGCGGTATCGGCGGGATGTGTACTAGCTAGCTGCACCGCCCTTGTGGGAGCGGCCTTGTGTCGCGAAAGGGTCGCGCAGCGGCCCCAGGATATCGGCAGCGATGCATGAATTGCTGGGGCTGCTACGCAGCCCTTTCGCGACACAAGGCCGCTCCCACAATAAAGGCCAATTCAGACCATACAGGCCAATTCAAGCCATACAGTTCCGGCCTAGTGCAGCTCGAAGGTGTCAGCATCCAGATTGGCCGGGAACTTGGCCCGGTAGGCCGCCAGTTCCGCCGCACTCAACACCGCGGTGAACACCCCGTCGGCCTCCCCGGCACTGAGCAGGCTCTCGCCCTGGAAGTCCAGCACCTGGCTGTCGCCGGAGTAGGCAAAGCCCTTGCCGTCGGTGCCCACCCGGTTCACCGCCGCCACATAGCACAGGTTCTCGATACCCCGCGCCGGCAACAGGCGGTTCCAGTGCTGGCGGCGCGCAGCCGGCCAGTTGGCGGTGTACAGCAACAGGTCGGTGTCCTGGGCATCGCGGCTCCACACCGGGAAGCGCAGGTCGTAGCAGATCAGCGGGCGAATACGCCAGCCCTTGAGCTCGAACTGCACCTGGCGCTCGCCCGGGGTGTAGTGCTTGTGCTCACCGGCCATGCGGAACAGGTGGCGCTTGTCGTAATGCAGGATCTCGCCATCAGGCCGAGCCCACAGCAGGCGGTTGCGGTGGCTGCCATCGGCGGCCTGGATGATCACGCTGCCGGTAATCACCGTGTTGTACTTCTTCGCCTGGGCCTTCAGCCATTTGTAGGTCGGGCCGTTTTCCGGCTCGCACAGGCTTTCCGATTGCATGGAAAAACCGGTAGTGAACATTTCCGGCAGGATCACCAGGTCCACTTCGCCTACCTGCTCCAGCAGCACTTCGAAGTGCGCATAGTTGGCCTCGCGGTCGTGCCAGGCCAGAGTGGTCTGCACCAGGGCGACTTTCAGATTCGGCAGTGTACTCAGATCGCGCATAGTTTTTCCGCTGCCTGACGCAGCGTCTCCTCTCGTTTGGCAAAGCACAGGCGGACCAGGCGTTGCTCGGGGATGGGTTGCTGGTAGAACACCGACACCGGGATGGTCGCCACGCCGTGCTCACGGGTCAGCCACAGCGACATGTCGACATCGTTCAGGTCCGGGCGGATCTGCGAATAGTCCACCAGCTGGAAATAGGTACCCGCCGTGCGGGTGAAGCGGAACCGCGAGCCCTCCAGCAAGCCGCAGAACAGGTCTCGCTTGGCCTGGTAGAAGGCCGGCAGTCCATCGATATGCTCGGGGTGCTCGGCCATGAAATCGGCCAAGGCGCACTGCAGCGGGGTCACACCGCAGAAGTTGACGTACTGGTGTACCTTGCGCAGCTCGGCACTCAGCGCCGGCGGGGCGACCACGTAGCCGGTCTTCCAGCCGGTGACGTGATAAGTCTTGCCGAACGAGCTGACCACGAAGGCGCGCTGGTACAGTTGCTCGTGGGCCAACACGCTGGCATGGCGTACGCCGTCATAGACCAGGTGCTCGTAGACCTCGTCGCTGACCAGGTAGATATCGCGGTCAGCGATAAGCCGGGCCAGTTGGTCCAGGTCTTCACGGGTGATCAGCGCACCGCTGGGGTTGTGCGGCGAATTGAGAATGACCATGCGCGTGCGCGGGCTGAGGGCATCGCTGAACTTCTGCCAGTCGATGCGGAAATCGCCATCGCTCAGCTGTACATGCACGCAGCGCCCACCAGCCAGTTCCACGGACGGCTCGTAGCTGTCGTAGCAAGGGTCGAAGACGATTACCTCGTCACCGGCATGCACTACTGCCTGGATGGCGCAGAAGATCGCCTCGGTGGCGCCAGGGGTGATGGTCACTTCCTGGTCGGCATCCACCTGCGCGCCATACAGCCGCGCGACCTTGGCCGCCACCTGCTGGCGCAGGGCCGGCAGGCCGGTCATCGGCGAATACTGGTTATGCCCGGCGGCCACATGCCGGCCGACTGCATCGAGCAGCGCCTGCGGGCCATTGAAGTCGGGGAAGCCTTGCGACAGGTTGAGCGCGCCCGTCTGCACGGCGAGCTGGGACATGGTGGTGAAGATGGTCGTGCCGACATTCGGCAGTTTGCTGCGGATCATGGAGCCCTCTTTCCTGGGGTGTATCCGGCACGGGGTGGAGTCCGAGCATAGCGGATCAAGCGGTCAGGAAAAAGGTTGAAACAATAGGGGGATTTGCGCTGGATCAAAGGGCCTCTTCGCGGGGTTGGGGGGGGGGGAGGGGGGGGAGGCAAAAACAAGAAGGGGGGGGGAGGGAGAGGGGGGGGGGGGGAGAGG
>NZ_JBKGFP010000079.1:0-81150 GCF_046557535.1 Pseudomonas sp. S1(2024) | reverse complement strand
TCTTCGCGGGCTTGCCCGCTCCCACAGGTACTGCACAAAGCTCAAGGGTTGTGCAGTACCTGTGGGAGCGGGCAAGCCCGCGAAGAAGACGACGCGGAATCAGCGCTTGTCGCGGCGCTTCTTCTCGGCCTTCTTGTGGTGCGACATCAGGCGGCGCTTCTTGTTGACCTGGCGATCAGTGAGGGTGTTCTTCTTGCCCTCGTACGGGTTCTCACCGCCCTTGTACTCGATGCGGATCGGCGTACCGACCAGCTTCAGCACACGCCGGTAGGTGTTCTCCAGGTAACGCGAGTACGACTTAGGAATCTTGTCGGTCTGGTTGCCGTGGATCACGATCAGCGGCGGGTTGGCACCACCAAGGTGGGCATAGCGCAGCTTGATGCGGCGACCGTTGACCAGCGGCGGTTGGTGCTCGCTCACGGCATCTTCGAGGATCTGCGTCAGGCGGCTGGTCGGCCAGCGGGTTACCGCCGACTTGAACGCGGCCTGCACCGACTTGTACAGGTGGCCCACGCCGGTGCCGTGCAGGGCGGAGATGAAGTGGATGTCGGCGAAATCGACGAAGAACAGCCGGCGCTCCAGCTCGGTCTTCACGTAGTCACGCTCGCCCGGCTCCATGCCGTCCCACTTGTTCAGGGCGATGACGATGGCACGGCCAGCTTCCAGGGCGAAGCCCAGCAGGTTCAGGTCGTGATCCACCACGCCTTCGCGGGCGTCCATGACGAAGATCACCACGTTGGCGTCCTTGATCGCCTGCAGCGTCTTCACCACCGAGAACTTCTCGACTTCCTCGTGGATCTTGCCGCGCTTGCGCACGCCGGCGGTGTCGATGAAGGTGTACTTCTCGTCATCGCGCTCGAACGGGATGTAGATACTGTCGCGGGTGGTGCCCGGCTGGTCGTACACCACCACGCGCTCTTCGCCGAGCATGCGGTTGACCAGGGTCGACTTGCCGACGTTGGGGCGGCCGATGATGGCGATCTTGATGCCATCCTTCTCGCTCGGGCCCGGGATGCGCACCGCTTCCTCGCCTTCGGCGACTTCGGCGTCCAGCGCTTCCTCGACCTGGTCGCGCGGCAGGTGGCCGAGCACGGCCTCCATCAGCGCGTTGATGCCGCGGCCCTGGGAGCCGGCCACCGGGATGGCGTTGCCCATGCCCAGCGGCGAGAATTCAGCGCGTGCCACATCGGCATCGATGTTGTCGATCTTGTTGGCAACCAGGATCGCTTCCTTGTTCCGCTTGCGCAGGTGCTCGGCGATCATCTGGTCGGCAGCGGTCATGCCGGCACGGGCATCGACCAGAAACAGCACATAGTCGGCTTCTTCGATGGCCATGAGCGACTGCTCGGCCATTTTCTCGTCCATGCCCACTTCGTCACCGGTGATACCGCCGGTGTCGATCAGGATGAAGGAACGACCCTGCCAGGTGGCATCACCGTACTGGCGGTCACGGGTCAGGCCCGACAGGTCACCAACGATGGCATCGCGGGTCTTGGTCAGGCGGTTGAACATGGTGGATTTGCCGACGTTTGGGCGGCCCACCAGGGCGATTACGGGAACCATTCGGCTCTCCACTCTTGAATTCTTGAAAATGCAAAGGCCGCTGCAAGGCAGCGGCCGGAGTTCGGGCGGCGTGTCCTACGCCGCGGCTTGAAGCCCGCCAAGGCTTCAAGCATAGCTTCAGCGGATGGTCAGTGCCTCGAGCTTGCCGCTGTTGCCGAAGACGTAGATGGTGTCGCCGACCACAAGTGGGCGGGCACGCAGGCCATCACTGTCGATACGCTCACGGCCGACGAAGCGGCCATCGACCTGGCTCAGCAGGTGCAGGTAACCCTCGAAGTCGCCCACCGCCACGTAGCTGGAGAACACTTCAGGCGCGGTCAGCTGGCGGCGAGCCATGGTGTCGTTGGTCCACAGGGCGCTGGACGAGCGCTCGTCGACGCTTTCGACAGTACCGGAAGCTTCGCTGACATAGACGTTACCGTAGCCCTGGGCGACGCCCACGTAGCTGGAGGCATCACGCTGCCACAGCACGCGGCCGCTTTCCAGGTCCAGGCCCGCGACGCGGCCCTGGTAAGTGCTGACGTACAGGGTACCACCCGACAGCAGCAGGCCGCCGTCGATATCGACCACGCGGTCCAGCTCGGAACGGCCCTGCGGGATTGCCACACGGCTTTCCCACACCGGTACGCCGTTGTTGATGTCCACCGCCACCACCTTGCCGGTGGACAGGCCGGCGACGGCCAGGCGGTTGGTGGCGATCGGCGCGCCGGTGCCACGCAGGGTCAGCACGGCCGGGGTGTTTTCGTAGATCCAGCGACGGTCGCCAGTAGCGGCATCCAGGCCGATCAGGCGGTCGTCCTGGGTCTGCACCACCACCACGTCACCGTTGTTGGCAGGTGGGGCCAGTACTTCGCTGGTCACGCGGGAGCGCCAGCGCTCCTCACCGGTGCTGGAGTCCAGGGCGATGACTTCACCCTTGAGGGTGCCGATCATGACCAGGCCATAGCCCACACCGACAGCGCCGGATACCGGCAACTCGAGGTCCTTCTTCCACACCACGTCGCCGGTGATACGGTCGAGGGCAAAGACTTCGCCGTTGACGTCGGAGGCGTAGATACGGTCGTTCTCGATGGCAGGTACGAGGGTGTTGTAGGTCTCGCCCTGGCCGTCACCGATCGAACGGCTCCACTGCTTTTTCAGCACCACTTCCTCGGTGAACTTGGTCAGCTCGGCCGGAGGCAGTTCCTTCTTGCTGTTGCTGCTGCAACCTGCGGCCAGTACGGCCAGGGTCAGCACTGCTGCATGTTTCCAACCGATCACTTACGCGTCCCCTTTGGCCAAGTCATCCAGCTTCAATTGCAGGCCACCGACCGCCGCCTCATCGGACAACGCAGCCTTGGCTTTCTCGTAAGCGCTGTGCGCGTCGTCGGCGCGACCCAGTTGCACCAGCAGGTCACCTTTCAACTCTTCGCGGCTGGCCAGGAAGGCTTTGTCGGCGTCGCCGTCGAGCAACTTGAGGGCATCCTCGGCCTTGTTCTGGGCGGCCAGCACACGAGCCAGGCGCTGACGCGAAATCTCGCCCAGGGTGGCATCGGCCGGCTTGTCCAGCACGCTCTTCAACTCGGCAGCAGCGTCGTCGAGCTTGCCGGTCTCGACCGCGACCTTGGCCACGAACAGGCTGCCGTACTGGGCGTAGGCGGTACCGCCGAACTCGCTCTTGAGCTTGCCGGCCAGTTCCGCGACCTTGGTCGCGTCAGGCTGGCCAGTCGGCGTCAGGCTGGTCTCCAGCAAGGCCTGGTACAGCTGCGAGGCACCTTGCGACTGATTGTTCTGGTACTTGTGCCAGGTATTCCAGCCCAACACCACCACGCCAGCCAGCAGGGCACCGGTCAGCAGCGGCTTGCCGTTGCGGTTCCACCAGTCCTTGACCCCTGCCAGTTCATCATCGGTACTCGACACCCCAATACTCCTTTTCGCCTATTCGCTTGTTGAACCGCGTTACGCCTGCGCGATCGCGGTTTCCAGGTGCTCAGCCAGAGCATCCCAGGCAATGTTCTGTTGTTCGCCCTGACCACGCAGGGGCTTGAAGCCGATCTCTTGCTTGGCCAGTTCGTCGTCACCGAGGATCAGGGCGAACAGCGCGCCGCTCTTGTCGGCTTTCTTGAACTGGCTCTTGAAGCTGCCACCGCCGGCGTTGACTGCCAGGCGCAGGCCCGGCAAGCGGTCACGCAGGCTTTCGGACAGGCGCAGGCCGGCCAGCTCCGCCTGTTCGCCAAAGGCGCACAGGTAGACGTCGATCTGGCGGCTGATGGACTCGGGCACCTTGCCCAGGGTTTCCAGCAGCAGGATCAGGCGCTCGATGCCCATGGCGAAACCGACGCCCGGGGTCGGCTTGCCGCCCATCTGTTCGACCAGGCCGTCATAACGGCCGCCCGCGCAGACAGTGCCCTGGGCGCCGAGCTTGTCGGTGACCCACTCGAACACGGTCTTGCTGTAGTAGTCCAGGCCACGCACCAGCTTGGTGTTGATCACGAACGGGATGCCGGCAGCGTCCAGGCGGGCCTTGAGGCCCTCGAAGTGCACGCGCGACTCTTCGTCCAGGTAGTCTTCCAGCTTCGGCGCGCCGACCAGCACCGCCTGGGTATTCTGGTCCTTGCTGTCGAGAATGCGCAGCGGGTTGCTCTTCAGGCGGCGCTGGCTGTCTTCGTCCAGTTGCTCCAGGCGCGCCGAGAGGAACTCGACCAGCGCATCACGGTAGCGTGCACGTGCTTCGCTGGTGCCCAGGCTGTTGAGCTCCAGCTTGACCGCGTCCTGGATGCCCAGCAGGCCCCACAGGCGCCAGGTCAGCATGATCAGCTCGGCGTCGATGTCCGGGCCATCCAGGTTGAACACTTCCACGCCAATCTGGTGGAACTGGCGGTAGCGGCCCTTCTGCGGGCGCTCGTGGCGGAACATCTGGCCGATGTACCACAGTTTCTGCACCTGGCCGTTGCCGGTGATGCCATGCTCGAGTACGGCACGCACGCAGGCGGCAGTACCTTCGGGGCGCAGGGTCAGCGAGTCGCCGTTGCGGTCCTCGAAGGTGTACATCTCTTTTTCGACGATGTCGGTCACTTCACCGATGGAGCGCTTGAACAGCTCGGTGAACTCGACGATCGGCGTGCGGATCTGGCTGTACCCGTAGGTGTCCAGCAGGCCGGCCACGGTGCCTTCGAAGTAGCGCCACAGTGGCGACTGTTCTGGCAGGATGTCGTTCATGCCACGGATGGCTTGCAGCGATTTGCTCACGAAAAGTCCTTACGAATTCTGTGTGTCAGCCACGGACGATCAGCGCCGCGTCGGCTTCGGCCTTTTCGGCCGCTTTCTGGCGGATGAGCTTTTCCAGCTCATCGACCAGGTTGTCGTTGGTCAGCTTCTGCGCCGGCTTGCCGTCGATGTAGATCAGGTTCGGCGTGCCGCCGGTCAGCCCCACATGGGCCTCCTTGGCTTCGCCCGGGCCGTTGACCACGCAACCGATCACCGCCACGTCCAGCGGCACCAGCAGGTCTTCCAGACGCCCTTCCAGCTCGTTCATGGTCTTGACCACATCGAAGTTCTGCCGCGAGCAGCTCGGGCAGGCGATGAAGTTGATGCCACGCGAGCGCAGGTGCAGCGACTTGAGGATGTCGTAGCCGACTTTCACTTCTTCGACCGGGTCGGCCGCCAGCGAGATACGGATGGTATCGCCAATGCCTTCGGCCAGCAGCATACCGAGGCCGACAGCGGATTTCACCGTCCCCGAACGCAGGCCACCGGCTTCGGTGATGCCCAGATGCAGCGGCTGCACGATCTGTTTGGCCAGCAGGCGGTAGGCTTCGACGGCCATGAACACATCGGATGCCTTGACGCTGACCTTGAAGTCCTGGAAATCCAGGCGGTCGAGGTGCTCGACATGGCGCAGGGCCGACTCGACCAGCGCCGCCGGGGTCGGTTCGCCGTACTTCTTCTGCAGGTCCTTTTCCAGGGAGCCGGCGTTGACGCCGATACGGATCGGGATGCCCCGGTCGCGGGCGGCATCGACCACCGCGCGTACACGGTCTTCACGGCCGATGTTGCCCGGGTTGATACGCAGGCAGTCGACGCCCAGTTCGGCCACGCGCAGGGCGATTTTGTAGTCGAAGTGGATGTCGGCAACCAGCGGCACGCTGACCTGCTGCTTGATGCGGCCGAACGCCTCTGCAGCGTCCATGTCCGGCACCGAGACGCGCACGATGTCCACGCCGGCATCGACCAGGCGCTGGATTTGCGCCACGGTGGCGGCCACATCGTTGGTGTCGGTGTTGGTCATGCTCTGCACCGCGATGGGGGCATCACCACCCACCGGTACATTGCCGACCCAGATTTTGCGGGATTCGCGACGTTTGATCGGAGATTCGCCGTGCATGATTACTGTCCCAACTTCAGGCGAGCGGTCTCGCCACTGGTGAACGGGGCAACATCGACGGCCTGGCCGTTGTAGCTGACCTGGGCGCCACGGGCAAAGCCCAGGCGTACCGAGAACGGCGGCTTGCCGGTCAGCTCGAGGTTGTCCCCCTTGCGCTTGATGGCGCTGAACAGCACCTTGCCGTTGCCGTCGGTGACCTGGGTCCAGCAATCGGCGACGAACTGGATGGCGACCTTGGCACTGCCAGCCGGCACTGCGGCGGCGGCAGGCTCGGCAGCGGCCACGGCCGCTACAGGTGTAGCAGGTGCAACAGCCGTCGGGGCCGGGGCAACCGGTGCTACCGGCGCAGGCGCGGCAGCAGGTGCGCTGGCGATCGCTGGCACAGGCGCCTGCTGGGCCGGTGTCGGTACTACGGCAGCGGTATCGGCAGGTGCCGGGCTTGCCGGTGCCGGTACGGCGGCAGGCTGCTCGGCTGCGCCCTGCTCAAGCGGCAGCGGCGCACTCTCAGGCTGCTGGCCAGCGGAAACAGCCTGGTCTTCAGGCTCATCGAGCGGGTGAATCTGGGTGGTGCCGTCGGCGCTTTCGACTTCGACGTGCTCCAGGGCAATCTTGGCCAGCTCCTTGCCACGCAGGCTGCCCTGGTCCTGCCACCAGACGAAGCCGCCGCCGACCACTGCCACCAGCAGCAGCAGGCTGACGCCACGCAGAATGTTGTGCGACAGGCGCACGGGCTCTTCGATACGGCCCAGCGAGTGCACGTCGCTGCCTTTGGCGTGGGTGCCGGTGTAACGGTCGAAGGCGTCCACCAGGGCAGCCTGGTCCAGGTCCATCAGCTTGGCATAGGCGCGGATATAACCACGGGCGAAGGTATGCCCCGGCAGCTTGTCGAAGGCGCCGGTTTCCACGTGGTTCAACGAACTGACAGTGAGGTTGAGCTTGCGGGCCACCTCGGCTTGTGACCAGTCCCGGTTCTCACGGGCCTGACGCAAAAGCTCACCGGGGTTCTGGCCAGGCGCTACTGCTACTTCGGGATGCGCGGCTTTCATCGTTGCTCCGACAGGTATTGCTGATATTCCGGCGTACCGGGATAAAGTCGTTGTAATTGCTGGCCCAGCTCGGCCAGTGTGCCTTGCTCGTCGAATACCCTGGCAAGGCGGCTGCCCAGCAGCAGGCTACGGGCATCGTGGTCGCTCAACTGGCTGAAACGATCGTAGTAGTCCCGGGCCGGCACATAATGCCTGTTTTCGTAGGACAACTCAGCCATTTCCAGCAACGCTTTCGGCTGCCGCTGGTTGAGTTGCAGAGCTTTCAGCAGATACGCATGCGCCTGGTCGCGGCGCTCGAGTTTCAGGGCGGTCAGGCCCAGGTTCTCGTAAACGCGTGAGCGCTCAGGATACAGGGTATCGGCGCTGGCAAGGCGAAACATCTGCTCGGCCTCGGCAAATCGGCCCTGAGCATAAAGGAAACTGCCGTAATTGTTGCGAATTCGCGTGTCGCCGGCACGTGCCTTCAGCGCCTTGCGGAAGTGCGTTTCGGCCAGCGCAGGCTCGCCTTCGGCCTGAAAGACCAGCGCCAGGGCGGCGTGCGCATCGGCATCACCACCATCCAGGGCCAGGGCCTTGCCCAGCGGCGCCTTGGCCTGCTCGGTCAAACCCTGTTGCAAATAACCCAGCCCAAGCTGCACATAGGCCCGCCCCGCCTCTGCCCTGCCCTGGCGGCTGGCCAGGGGGTCGCCCGCGCCGCCCGACACGCAGCCGGCCAGCAGCGAAAGCGCAAGGATCGACAGCGCGGCGCGCAGGCTCATGGGCAAGGTCCCGGTCAGTGGCTGGCGGGGCTGTCTTGCAGCTCGGCGTCCGCGGACAGCTGGCGCACAGCGATGTAGCGCTCGCTGCGGCGGGTGCGGTCGTTGACCTGGCCGACCAGCTGACCACAGGCAGCGTCGATGTCATCACCCCGGGTGGTGCGGGTGGTGACGTTGAAGCCACCATGGTGCAACAGATCCTGGAAGCGGCGAATGGCGTTGTTGCTCGGCCGCTCGTAGCCCGAGTGCGGGAACGGGTTGAACGGGATCAGGTTGATCTTGCAGGGTACGTCGCGCAGCAGCTCGATCATTTGCGCAGCATGCTCAGGCTGGTCGTTGACGTCCTTGAGCAGGGTGTACTCGATGGTCAGCACGCGCTTGCCACCCAGGGTGGACATGTAGCCCATGCACGATTCCAGCAGCATCTTCAGCGGGTACTTCTTGTTGATCGGTACCAGCTTGTTGCGCAGTTCGTCGTTCGGTGCGTGCAGCGACAGGGCCAGCGACACGTCGATGTGCTTGGCCAGCTCGTCGATCATCGGCACCACGCCCGAGGTGGACAGGGTGACGCGACGCTTGGAAATGCCATAGCCCAGATCTTCCATCATGATCTTCATGGC
The DNA here is from genome assembly GCF_046557535.1 of Pseudomonas sp. S1(2024). NCBI lineage: Bacteria > Pseudomonadati > Pseudomonadota > Gammaproteobacteria > Pseudomonadales > Pseudomonadaceae > Pseudomonas > Pseudomonas sp. S1(2024). Next base: position 72,803 of record NZ_JBKGFP010000079.1, on the reverse strand, counting down.
GGCGATGACATTGTCGAAATTCAGCAGGGGTTCGCCCATGCCCATCATGACCACGTTGGTAATGGCGCGGTCGATCTTGGCCGGAACGGTCCCGAAGGATTTGTTGGCAAGCCACACCTGGCCGATCACTTCGGCGGCGGTGAGGTTGCTGTTGAAGCCTTGCTTGCCGGTGGAGCAGAAGCTGCAGTCCAGGGCACAGCCGGCTTGCGACGACACGCACAGGGTGCCGCGATCGTCGGTGGGGATGTAGACGGTCTCGACGCAGCTGCCGGAGGCAACGCGGACCACCCACTTGCGGGTACCGTCGGCGGAAATGTCTTCACTGACCACTTCCGGGCCCCGAATCTCGGCAACGGCCTCGAGCTTTTCGCGCAAGGCCTTGCCGACATTGGTCATGGCGGCGAAATCGTCGACGCCATAGTGGTGAATCCATTTCATGACCTGACCGGCACGAAAACGCTTCTCTCCGATCGACTCGAAGAATTTTTCCATTTCCTGCAGGGTCAGGCCCAACAGGTTGATCTTGCCAGTCATGTCACTCATGGAATCACCCAAGACCTGCTTCGCTTAGCGAATGCGGTCGCACAGCTCGGTAGCGGAGAAGAAGTAAGCGATTTCGCGGGCAGCCGAAGCTTCCGAGTCGGAACCGTGAACAGCGTTTTCGTCGATGGAAACGGCGAAGTCAGCACGGATGGTGCCGGCAGCAGCTTCTTTCGGGTTGGTGGCGCCCATCAGCTCGCGGTTGGCCAGAACGGCGTTTTCGCCTTCCAGAACCTGAACGATGACCGGGCCGGAGGTCATGAAGGCAACCAGGTCACCGAAGAAGCCGCGCTCTTTGTGTTCGGCGTAGAAGCCTTCGGCTTCGGCTTTGGACAGCTGCTTCATTTTCGAAGCGACGACGCGCAGGCCGGCTTTCTCGAAACGAGTGGTGATCTCGCCGATGACGTTCTTGGCAACGGCGTCAGGCTTGATGATGGAGAAAGTACGTTGAACAGCCATGGAAAACTCCAGAAAAATGAGTGTTGCGAAAAATTAAACCCGCGAATTATACGCGGGTTCCAGGGGATTGCCTAACCTGCAGGACGCGTTCAGTCGGCTTCTTCGATCCAGGCCGCCTGGATGGCCTCGAGCACTTTCTCACCGCCGCGTGACGGATCGTCGCTGAATTCTGGCAAGGCCAGCACCCAGCGGTGCAGATCGACGAAATTCACATAACGAGGATCGACTTCCGGCTTGCTTTCTGCAAGCTGGATGGCGATCTCAAGTACATCAATCCATTTCAGGCTCATGGGGTAAACCTCAGTGCGGCGCTTCGGCGGCGTGGTTGAGCGAATACTTGGGGATCTCGATGACCAGGTCCTGGTCAGCGACAACCACCTGGCAGCCGAGGCGCGATTGAGCCTCCAGGCCCCAGGCCTTGTCCAGCATGTCCTCTTCCAGTTCGTCGGCTTCTTCGAGCGAGTCGAAGCCCTTGCGCACGATGCAGTGGCAAGTGGTGCAGGCCTTGACGCCGCCGCAGGCGCTTTCCATCTCGATGTGATGGTCGTGGGCCAGTTCCAGGATGTTGGTCCCGGTCTCGACTTCCACGGTCAGCCCTTCGGGGCAGAACTTCTCGTGCGGCAGGAATGTCACCAGCGGCATCGGTTACTCCTCGATCTCATTCAGGTTGCGCCCGGCCAGTGCGGCTTTGACCGTCGAATCAAGGCGACGGGCGGCAAATGCGTCGGTCACCTGCGACAGACGCTTGGTCTGTTGCTCGATGGCTGCGCCATCGGTGCCGGCCAGCAAATCACGTAGTTCTTGCATCTGGAATTCGATGGCGTCGCGCTCGTCACTGCTGAGCAGGCGTTCGCCGTCGGCGTCCAGGGCGCCCTGTACCGCTTCGAGCAGGCGCTCGCCGTCCACCTGGTGCTCGCGCAGCTGGCGGGCCTGCTTGTCGGAACCTGCGTGTTCGAAGGAATCCTTGAGCATGCGGGCGATTTCGCCGTCGGTCAGGCCATAGGAGGGCTTGACCTGGATGCTGGCTTCCACGCCCGAGCCCAGCTCGCGTGCGGCGACGCTGAGCAGGCCATCGGCGTCGACCTGGAAGGTGACGCGAATTTTTGCCGCACCGGCGACCATGGCCGGGATGCCACGCAACTCGAAGCGCGCCAGCGAGCGGCAATCGCTGATCAGCTCGCGCTCGCCCTGCAGCACGTGGATCATCATGGCCGACTGGCCATCTTTATAGGTGGTGAACTCCTGGGCACGCGCCACCGGAATGGTGGTGTTGCGCGGGATCACCTTCTCCATCAGCCCGCCCATGGTCTCAAGGCCAAGCGACAGCGGGATGACATCCAATAGCAGCAGTTCGCCACCTTCGCGGCGGTTGCCGGCCAAGGTATCGGCCTGGATGGCGGCACCGATGGCCACCACCTGGTCGGGGTCGATCGAAGTCAGCGGGGTGCGGCCGAACAGGGCTCCGACGGCTTCACGCACACGCGGTACGCGGGTCGAACCACCAACCATGACCACGGCGCTGACTTCTTCCAGCTCGATACCGCTGTCACGCACGGCGCGGCGGCAGGCCTTGAGGCTGCGGGCGACCATGGGCTCGATCATGGCTTCGAAACCGGCGCGGCTCAACTCGCCCTGCCAGGTGCCATGGCTGACGCTGACCACGTCGGCGTCGGTCAGGGCTTCCTTGGCGGCGCAGGCGGTCTGCAACAGTGCGCGCTGGGTGGCCGGGTCCAGGTCGGATGACAGCCCGGCCTGCTCGATGATCCAGCCAGCGATGGCGTGGTCGAAGTCGTCACCGCCCAAGGCGGTATCGCCACCGGTGGCCAGCACTTCGAATACGCCGGCAGTCAGGCGCAGGATGGAAATGTCGAAGGTACCGCCGCCCAGGTCATAGATGGCCACCACGCCTTCGGCGTTCTGGTCCAGGCCATAGGCCACGGCAGCGGCGGTCGGCTCGTTGAGCAGGCGCAGCACGTTCAGGCCGGCCAGGCGCGCAGCGTCCTTGGTGGCCTGGCGCTGGGCATCGTCGAAATAGGCCGGCACGGTGATAACCGCGCCCACCAGCTCACCACCAAGGGTGGCTTCGGCACGCTCGCGCAGCACCTTGAGGATATCGGCGGACACTTCCACCGGGCTTTTCGGCCCCTGCACGGTGTCGATGAACGGCATGTGCGACTCACCGCCAACGAAGCGGTACGGCAGCTGCTCGCCCAGTTGCTTGACGTCGGCCAGGCCGCGCCCCATCAAGCGCTTGACCGACAGCACGGTGTTCAGCGGGTCGCTGGAAGCGGCATCGCGTGCAGCCTGCCCCACTTCGTTGCGCCCTTCGAGGTAGCGCACCGCGGACGGCAGAATGACATTGCCCTGCGCGTCGGGCAGGGGCTCGCTACGGCCGCTGCGCAGTGCGGCGACCAGGGAGTTGGTGGTACCCAGGTCAATCCCAACCGCCAGGCGGCGCTGATGCGGCTGAGGGCTTTGACCGGGTTCGGCAATCTGCAGTAGGGCCATGCTTATCTGAATACCTTAGGTGCTATCACGGGCAGCACCGGGTTAATCGTCGAGGCGCTCTTCCAGTTGGCGCACTTCTTGGGCGAGCTTGTCGAGGAACTGCATGCGGCGCATCAGGCGTTCGGCCTTGTCGCGCTCGCCTGGAGCGTCCCAGCAGGCGGCAAAGTCCTCGTTCAGCGTGTCCTGGGCGACCTTCAGGCGCTTCTTGAACACGGCCACGCCATCGAGGTCGGCTTCGTCCTGCAGTTCTTCGAGCTCTTCACGCCACTGCATCTGCTGCAACAGGAAGTCGGGGTCGTGGACCGTGACCTCCTGAGGCACTTCGTGGCCGCCGATGGCCAGCAGGTAGCGGGCGCGACGCGGCGCACTGCGCAGTGTCTGGTAGGCGTCGTTGAGGGCCGCGGACTTTTCCAGCGCCACGCGCTGCTCGCGCTCGGAGGCGTCGGCAAAGCGGTCGGGATGGACTTCGCGGGCCAGCTCGCGATAGCGAGTGGCCAGCTTGTCGAGATCCAGGCGGAAGCTTGGCTGGAGGTCAAACAATGCGAAATGACAAGGAGTACCCACAGCCAGCCTCAAACGTTGAAGCTTTCGCCGCAGCCACACTCACCGCGCACGTTGGGGTTGTTGAACTTGAAGCCTTCGTTCAACCCTTCCTTTACGAAGTCCAGTTCGGTGCCATCGAGGTAGACCAGGCTCTTGGGATCGATGATCACCTTGACGCCATGGTTCTCGAACACCTGGTCCTCGTCCGCCAGCTCGTCGACGAACTCCAGCACGTAGGCCAGGCCCGAGCAACCGGTGGTGCGCACGCCCAGGCGAATGCCTTCGCCCTTGCCGCGCCCTTCCAGGGAACGCCGCACGTGGTTGGCGGCGGCTTCTGTCATGCTGATAGCCATCAGGACTCCTTACCTCGCAACAGGCGACTTAGATCAAGCCTTTCTTCTGCTTGTAATCGCGAACGGCTGCCTTGATGGCATCTTCGGCGAGTACCGAGCAGTGGATCTTGACCGGCGGCAACGCCAGTTCTTCGGCCAGCTGGGTGTTCTTGATGGTTTCGGCTTCGTCCAGGGTCTTGCCCTTCATCCACTCGGTGGCGAGGGAGCTGGAAGCGATGGCCGAACCGCAGCCGTAGGTCTTGAACTTGGCGTCTTCGATCACGCCCTGCTCGTTGACCTTGATCTGCAGGCGCATCACGTCACCGCAGGCCGGGGCGCCGACCATGCCGGTACCGACGTCCGGGTCTTCGGCGTTCATCTTGCCGACGTTGCGCGGGTTTTCGTAGTGGTCGATGACCTTTTCACTGTATGCCATGGTGCAATTCCTTCCTCATCAGGGAGCCGCTCTTGCCGGCGACTGCTTAGTGGGCGGCCCACTCGATCTTGGAGATGTCAACGCCGTCTTTGTACATGTCCCACAGCGGCGACAGCTCACGCAGTTTGTTCACGGCCTCGCAGACTTTCTGCGCGGCGTAGTCGACTTCTTCTTCGGTGGTGAAGCGGCCGAAGGAGAAGCGGATCGAGCTGTGCGCCAGCTCGTCATTGCGGCCCAGGGCGCGCAATACGTAGGACGGCTCGAGCGACGCGGAGGTGCAGGCCGAACCGGACGATACGGCGATATCCTTCAGCGACATCAGCAGCGATTCGCCTTCGACGTAGTTGAAGCTCAGGTTCAGGTTGTGCGGTACGCGGGCAGTCTTGCTGCCGTTGACGTACAGCTCTTCAAGGTCCGAGACCTGCTTGAAGAAGCGGTCGCTCAGGGCCTTGATGCGTACGTTTTCCGCGGCCATTTCCTGTTTGGCGATGGCGAAGGCTTCGCCCATGCCGACAATCTGGTGGGTCGGCAGGGTGCCCGAACGCATGCCGCGCTCATGGCCACCGCCGTGAATGATGGCTTCCAGGCGTACACGAGGCTTGCGGCTGACGTACAGCGCGCCGATACCTTTCGGGCCGTAGACCTTGTGCGCCGAGAACGACATCAGGTCGACCTTCAGCTTTTGCAGGTCGATTTCGACCTTGCCGGCCGATTGCGCGGCGTCAACGTGGAACAGCACGCCGCGCGAGCGGGTCAGTTCACCGATGGCGGCGATATCGTTGATCGAGCCGACTTCGTTGTTCACGTGCATCAGCGAAACCAGGATGGTGTCGTCGCGCAGCGCCGCCTCGACCATGGCCGGGGTGACGATGCCGTCTTCGCCTGGCTCGAGGTAAGTAACTTCGAAACCTTCACGCTCCAGCTGGCGAGCGGTATCCAGGACCGCCTTGTGCTCGATCTTGGAGGTGATGATGTGCTTGCCCTTGGTCTGATAGAAGTGCGCGACGCCCTTGAGTGCGAGGTTGTCGGACTCGGTGGCACCGCTGGTCCAGACGATTTCGCGCGGATCGGCGTTGATCAGTTCGGCAACCTGGCGGCGACCATTCTCGACCGCTTCCTCGGCTTTCCAGCCAAAGACGTGGGAGCGCGAAGCCGGGTTACCGAAGTTCCCGTCGACCAGCAGGCAGTCGGCCATCTTCTGGGCCACGCGTGGGTCGACCGGGGTGGTCGCGGAGTAATCGAGGTAGATCGGCAACTTCATTTGTCTCTCCTATCAGGCGGTGGCGTCGCTCGTCGTCCCGGTGGGATCAATCGACGGCGGACGTCTCAATCTTGTCCAGCTGGGCGGTTCGGCCTGCGACACGACGCAGGTCCTGGCGCTGGGCGACTTCCTGCACCTCACGGCGCATGACGAGGTCGGCCAGGCTTATACCGCTGAGGAATTCATGGATCTGCTGGCTGAGGTCGCACCACAGGTGGTGGGTCAGGCAGGTATCACCGGCATGGCAGTCCCCGAGGCCCTGACAACGGGTGGCATCGACCGATTCGTTGACCGCATCGATGACCTGGGCCACCTGGATGGTTTCCATGCCCCGCGACAGCTGGTAGCCACCGCCTGGACCACGCACGCTGGAGACCAGGCTGCTGCGGCGCAGCTTGGCGAACAGCTGTTCCAGATAAGAGAGGGAAATGCCCTGGCGCTCGGAAATGTCGGCCAAAGACACCGGCCCATGCTGCGCGTGCAACGCCAGGTCGAGCATGGCGGTCACGGCGTATCGGCCTTTGGTAGTCAGTCGCATGGCTATTGGGTACCACGGGAGTTACAGGATGTGAGCGAGTATGCGATTCCCGAGCATTTAAGTCAACTATTAGACCTAGTGCTTTAGTCGGGTTTGCATCGGGGAGGCGGGCGCGATTGTAGCAGACAGGGGGCGTGAGCACACGCCCCGTATGTCACCATGATTTCAGCGCGGCGCAATCAATGTGACTGAGTGTCGCGCTGAGCCACCTGGGCAACTTCCTTGAAGTCATCTTCCGGCAGGGCTGGCAGTTCCTTGGCGCAGTAATCACTGCCCATCTTGGTCAGGGCGCCGCACATGCCCTCCAGCCGTTCGTCGACTGCCTGCAGGTGGTCGAGCATCTGGCCGATGGCACGGGCCACCGGGTCGGGCATGTCGCCACTGACGCCGTAGGCATCGAAGCCAATCTTTTCAGCCATGGCCTTACGCTTGGCCTCGACCTCGTTGTCTTCGCTCTTGACGATGATTCGCCCGGGGATACCAACCGCCGTAGCCCCGGCCGGCACGGCTTTGGTCACCACCGCATTGGAACCGATCTTGGCCCCGGCGCCGACGGTGAACGGGCCCAGCACCTTGGCCCCGGCCCCTACCACCACACCGTTTTCCAGGGTGGGGTGTCGTTTGCCTTTGTTCCAACTGGTGCCGCCCAGGGTCACGCCCTGATAAAGGGTGACATCGTCGCCGATCTCGGCGGTTTCACCGATGACGATACCCATGCCGTGGTCGATGAAGAAGCGCCGTCCGATGGTGGCGCCGGGGTGGATCTCGATGCCGGTCAGCCAGCGGCCGAAGTTCGATACCAGGCGGGCCAGCCACTTGAAATCACGCTTCCACAGGGCATTGCCCAGGCGGTGCAGCCAGATGGCGTGCATGCCTGGGTAGCAGGTCAGCACCTCAAAGGCGTTGCGTGCAGCCGGGTCACGGTGGAATACGCTTTGAATATCTTCACGCAGGCGTTCGAACATCTGTCAGTCCTTCCGTTTATGCGGCTCGCCCCGGACCACTTTCTGGGTCTCGGTCAGGATGCCGCGCAAAATGCTCATTTCCGAACGTTCGACCGCCACCCGCCCATACAGCCGGCGCAGGCGCGGCATCAGGTGCTTGGGCTTTTCGGGGTCGAGAAAGCCGATACCGACCAGGGTCTTCTCCAGGTGGTCGTAGAACAGCTCCATTTCGTCCATCGTCGCCAGCTCGCTGGCGTCAACCTTCTCGACTTTGCCCGGCGCTGCACCGGCGGCAAGCCAGGCCATGCGCACCTCGTAGGAGAGCACCTGGACAGCGGCGGCCAGGTTCAGCGAGCTGAAGTCGGGGTTGGAGGGAATGTGCACGTGGAAGTGACATCGCTGCAGTTCTTCGTTGGTCAGGCCGGCGTGTTCACGCCCGAACACCAGGGCGATTTCCTCGCCACCGTTGGCATGCTCCACCGCCTTGGCCCCACACTCGCGCGGGCCGATCAGCGGCCAGGGGATGCTCCGCTCGCGGGCGCTGGTGCCCATTACCAGGTTGCAGCCGACCAACGCCTGCTCGAGGCTGTCGACCACTTGGGCATTGTCCAGCACATCGTCGGCACCCGAGGCTCGGGCACTGGCATCCACGGCGGGGAACTCTTTCGGCTGTACCAGCACCAGACGCGACAAGCCCATGTTTTTCATGGCACGCGCAGCGCCGCCGATGTTGCCGGGGTGGCTGGTATTGACCAGAACAACACGAATATTTTGCAGCAAGGTGTTGTGCTCACAGATGCAGGAATCAGGGCCTTCGATCTTACAGAACCGACAGACGTAACGCCATGAAAGCAAATGTGACACTTCTGCCGCCAAAGTTTTCTGCTAGAATGATCGGCTTTCTTCTTTAACATCTCCAGGTGACCCGCCCATGCAGCCTATGCTGAATATCGCCCTGCGCGCCGCTCGCAGCGCCAGTGAACTGATTTTCCGCTCCATCGAACGCCTGGATAGCATCAAGGTCGATGAGAAAGAGGCCAAGGACTACGTCTCCGAAGTCGATCGCGCCGCCGAGCAGAGCATCGTCAACGCCCTGCGCAAGGCCTACCCGAACCACTCCATCCAGGGCGAGGAAACCGGCCTGCACGCGGGTAGCGGCGAAGAAGGCAAGGATTACCTGTGGATCATCGACCCGCTGGACGGCACCACCAACTTCCTGCGTGGCATCCCGCACTTCGCGGTCAGCATCGCCTGCAAGTACCGTGGCCGCCTTGAGCACGCCGTGATCGTCGACCCGGTTCGCCAGGAAGAATTCACTGCCAGCCGCGGCCGTGGCGCCCAGCTCAATGGTCGCCGCCTGCGTGTCAGCTCGCGCACCAGCCTGGAAGGCGCGCTGCTGGGTACCGGCTTCCCGTTCCGTGACAGCCAGATGGCCGACCTGGACAACTACCTGGGCATGTTCCGCGCCCTGACTGGCCAGACCGCCGGTATCCGCCGCGCCGGCTCCGCCAGCCTGGACCTGGCCTACGTGGCCGCCGGCCGTTTCGACGCTTTCTGGGAGTCGGGCCTGTCCGAATGGGACATGGCGGCCGGCGTGCTGCTGATCCAGGAAGCGGGCGGCCTGGTGAGCGACTTCAACGGCGGCCATGACTTCCTCGAGAAGGGCCATATCGTTGCGGGCAACATCAAGTGCTTCAAGGCCGTGCTGACCGCTATCCAGCCGCACCTGCCAGAGAACATGAAGCGCTAAGCGCGGATTGCTGGCAAAAAAAAGCACCCCGCGGGGTGCTTTTTTATGCCTGTAACCATATCCCAAGACTTTCGCGACACAAGGCCGCTCCTACAAAGAGCAGACCGCGCCGGGCCTTACTGCCCAGCTTCGCTCAGGATCAGCTTGCCATTCTTGTCGAGCGGAATGGTCGACCCGGGCTCGTGATCCATCTTCACCTGCCCCACCTTGTCGCCAATGGTGTACTTCACGTTGTAGCCCACCACCTTCTCACTGATATCGTTGACCGTATTGCAGCGGGTTTGCGTGGTGGTGTAGGTGTCACGCTCCTGCATGCCCTCCTGCACCTTGTTACCGGCATAACCACCACCGACCGCACCGGCAACGGTGGCGATCTTCTTGCCGCTACCACCACCGATCTGGTTACCCAGCAGGCCACCGGCAATGGCGCCCACCACGGTACCGGCGATCTGGTGCTGGTCCTTGACCGGCGCCTGACGCGTCACGGCGACGTCCTTGCAGACCTCACGGGGGGTTTTTACCTGTTGTTTGATCGGTTGCACGTCGGTGACCTGTGCATATTCAGGCCCCTTGTTGACCAAGCTGTAGGTCGCGACAGCACCTCCGGCAGTCACACCGACAGCACCCAGTACCGCACCCACAAGCATTGATTTGTTCACACGAACCTCCTGATCATCACCCGCGGGTCCGACCCGCCTTCTCCCAGCCTTGGAGTAAAAAAAAAGGCGCGAGTTCAACACTCGCGCCTTTTTGGCCGCCAAACGGCGTGGAGCACGCCTTATGGACGGTCGTCCACACCATCGGTCTTGGCTGGCGGGATCAGGTCTTCACTGCTCAGGTTCAGCCAGATCAGTACCACGTTGGCGATATAGATCGACGAATAGGTACCGGCCATGACGCCGATGAACAGTGCCAGCGAGAAGCCGAACAGGTTGTCGCCACCGAAGAACAGCAGCGCGGCAATGGCCAGCAAGGTCGAAACCGAGGTGGCGATGGTCCGCAGCAGGGTCTGGGTGGTGGAAACGTTGATGTTCTCGATCAGCGAGGCCTTGCGCATGACGCGGAAGTTCTCGCGCACCCGGTCGAACACGACGATGGTGTCGTTCAGCGAGTAGCCGATGATCGCCAGCACCGCTGCCAGCACCGTCAGGTCGAAGGTGATCTGGAAGAACGACAGGATACCCAGGGTCACCACCACGTCGTGGATCAGCGAGACGATCGCGCCCACGGCGAACTTCCACTGGAAGCGGAAGGCCAGGTAGATGAGGATGCCGCCCAGGGCCAGAAGCATGCCCATGCCACCCTGGTCGCGCAGCTCTTCACCCACCTGCGGGCCTACGAACTCGACACGCTTGACCTTGGCCGGGTTGTCGCCGCCAGCCTTCTGCAGGGCTTCAGCTACCTTGTTGCCCAGCTGCGGGTCATCACCCGGCATGCGCACCAGCAGGTCGGTGGTGGCACCGAAGCTCTGCACTACCGCCTCGTGGAAGCCGGAATTGACCAGCTCGGCACGCACCGCCTTGAGGTCGGCCGGGCGCTCGTAGGTCAGCTCGATCAGCGTACCGCCGGTGAAGTCCAGGCCGAAGTTCAGGCCCTTCTGCCACCAGCTGAACAGTGCCAGCACGGTGAGGAGCACGGTAACGGCGAACGCGACATTGCGCACGCCCATGAAGTTGATGGTTTTCATCGCAGCTCCCTCAAACCCACAGCTTCTTGATGTCACGCCCGCCGCAGGTCAGGTTGACCATTGCACGGGTCACCATGACGGCGGTGAACATCGAGGTGAAAATCCCGAGGGACATGGTGACCGCAAAGCCCTTGACCGGGCCGGTACCCATGGCGAACAGGATGCCGCCGACCAGCAGGCTGGTCAGGTTGGCGTCGATGATCGCGGTGTAGGCGCGGTTGAAGCCTTCATGAATGGCGCGTTGCACCGACATGCCGGCGTTCAGCTCTTCGCGGATACGCGAGAAGATCAGCACGTTGGCGTCCACCGCCATACCCATGGTCAACACGATACCGGCAATACCCGGCAGGGTCAGGGTAGCGCCCAACAGCGACATCAGCGCCAGCAGCAGGACCATGTTGCCTGCCAGGGCGATGGTGGCGATCACACCGAAGGCGCGGTAGATGGCGATGATGAACAGCGAGACGAACAGCATGCCCCACAGCGACGCATCGATACCCTTGGTGATGTTGTCGGCACCCAGGCTTGGGCCGATGGTACGCTCTTCTGCAAAGTACATCGGCGCAGCCAGGCCACCGGCACGCAGCAGCAGGGCCAGTTCGGACGATTCGCCCTGGCCGTTCAGGCCGGTGATGCGGAACTGGCTGCCCAGCGGCGACTGGATGGTCGCCAGGCTGATGATCTTCTTCTCTTCCTGGAAGCTCTGTACGGCAACGTCCTTCTCGACGCCGTCGACGGTCTGCTTGACGTAGCGGGTGACCGGCTTCTGCTCGATGAAGATCACCGCCATGCTGCGGCCGACGTTGCTGCGGGTAGCGCGGGTCATCAGCTCGCCACCGTGGCCATCCAGGCGGATGTTCACCTGCGGGCGACCTTGTTCGTCGAAGCTGGCCTGGGCGTCGGTTACCTGGTCACCAGTGATGATCAGGCCGCGCTCGACCGCGGCGGAGCGGCCGCCTTCACGGAACTCGAACACCTCGGTAGTGGCCTTGGACGCGCCCGGCTCGGCGCCGAAGCGGAACTCCAGGTTGGCGGTTTTACCCAGGATACGCTTGGCTTCGGCAGTGTCCTGCACGCCTGGCAGCTCGACCACGATGCGGTTGGCGCCCTGGCGCTGTACCAGCGGCTCGGCCACACCCAGCTCGTTGACCCGGTTGCGGACGGTGGTGAGGTTCTGCTTGATCGAGTATTCGCGGATCTCGGCGACTTTCGCCTGGGTCAGCGCCAGACGCAGCACGGCGAGCTCGTTGCGCTCGGTGGTGGTCAGGTCGAAATCATTGAAATTCTTGCGGATCAGGACACGAGCCTGTTCGCGGGTAGCATCGTCAGCGAAGCCCAGCATGATGCCGCCATCCTGCTGAGGCAGGCTGCGGTAGCGGACGCGCTCTTTGCGCAGCAAGGTCTTGACCTCGCCTTCGTAGACTTTCATGCGGGCGTTCATGGCCTTGTCCATGTCCACTTCCAGCAGGAAGTGCACACCACCGGACAGGTCCAGGCCCAGTTTCATCGGGCTTGCGCCCAGGTTGCGCAGCCATTGCGGGGTAGTCTGGGCCAAGTTCAGGGCCACGACGTAATCATCGCCCAGTGCCTTGCGCACTACATCCTTGGCTGGTAGCTGGTCTTCCTGATTGGTCAGGCGGATCAGCCCGCTGCCCTTCTCACCCAGGCTCACGCCCTTGACGGCGATCTTGGCATCGCCCAGCGCCTTGCTGACGCGGTCGAGGTCGGCCTGGTTCACCTGCAGCGCCGAACTGGCACCACTGATCTGTACCGCCGGATCATCCGGGTAGAGGTTGGGAGCGGAATAAATAAAACCGATCGCCAGTACCAGCACGATCAGTGCGTATTTCCACAGAGGGTATTTGTTCAGCATCACGCCGCCCGTTCAAGACGCGGGGCGCTTTGCGCGCCCCGACTGGAAAAATGAAACCGGTAACTCAGATAGCCTTGAGCGTACCTTTTGGCAGGGTGGCCGCGATGGCACCCTTCTGGAACTTCAGCTCGACGTTGTCGGAAACTTCCAGGACCACGAAATCATCGGAAACCTTGACGATCTTGCCAGCGATGCCGCCGTTGGTGACAACTTCGTCACCCTTCTGCAAGTTGCTCAGCAGGTTCTTCTGCTCTTTTGCACGCTTGGCCTGCGGGCGCCAGATCATCAGGTAGAAGATGACCAGGAAACCGACCAGGAAAATCCACTCGAAGCCGGTACCGGCTGGGCCGGCGGCAGGTGCAGCGGCGTCCGCGTAAGCGGCGGGGATCAAGAAGCTCATTGGGCACTCCTAATGTAATTTTCTAATAATGGATGCAGACAGTCAGTCCAAAGGCGGCACAGGAAGCCCGCGCTTGGCGTAGAAGGCGTCGACAAAGGCGGCCAATTTACCTTGTTGAATAGCCTCGCGTAAACCGGCCATCAAGCGCTGGTAATGGCGCAAGTTGTGGATGGTATTCAGCATGCTGCTCAGCATTTCGCCGCACTTGTCCAGGTGATGGAGATAGGCGCGGGAGAAGTTGGTGCAGGTGTAGCAGTCACAGGTCGGATCCAGCGGCGAATCATCGTGGCGATGGAACGCATTGCGAATCTTGATCACCCCTGTATCGACGAACAGATGACCGTTGCGCGCGTTACGCGTCGGCATCACGCAGTCGAACATGTCGACGCCGCGGCGCACACCCTCAACGAGATCTTCCGGTTTGCCTACCCCCATAAGGTAACGAGGTTTGTCAGCAGGCATCTGGCCCGGCAGGTAATCCAGCACCTTGATCATTTCGTGCTTGGGCTCGCCCACCGACAGACCGCCAATGGCCAGGCCGTCGAAGCCGATGTTTTCCAGGCCTTCCAGCGAGCGCATGCGCAGGTCCTGGTACATGCCACCCTGGACGATACCGAACAGCGCCGCGGTGTTGTCGGCGTGGGCGTTCTTCGAGCGCTGGGCCCAGCGCAGCGACAGCTCCATGGACGCGCGCGCCACATCGTGCTCGGCCGGGTACGGGGTGCACTCGTCGAAGATCATCACCACGTCCGAGCCCAGGTCACGCTGCACCTGCATCGACTCTTCCGGGCCCATGAACACCTTGGCGCCATCGACCGGCGAGGCGAAGGTCACGCCCTCTTCCTTGATCTTGCGCATGGCGCCCAGGCTGAACACCTGGAAGCCACCGGAGTCGGTTAGGATCGGGCCTTTCCACTGCATGAAGTCGTGCAGGCCGTTGTGCTTCTTGATCACCTCGGTGCCCGGGCGCAGCCACAGGTGGAAGGTGTTGCCCAGGATCATCTCGGCGCCGATGGCCTCGATGTCGCGCGGCAGCATGCCCTTGACCGTGCCATAGGTACCCACCGGCATGAACGCCGGCGTTTCCACGGTGCCACGTGGGAAGGTGATGCGGCCACGACGGGCCTTGCCGTCGGTGGCCAGCAGTTCGAAGGACATTCGACAGGTGCGACTCATGCTTGATCCTCGGGCCCGCGTGGCGCCGGATTGCGGGTGATGAACATGGCATCACCGTAACTGAAGAAGCGGTACCCCTGCTCGACCGCTGCCGCGTAGGCGGCCATGGTCTCGGGGTAGCCGGCGAAGGCCGAGACCAGCATCAGCAGCGTGGACTCCGGCAGGTGGAAGTTGGTGACCAGGGCGTCGACCACATGGAACGGCCGGCCCGGGTAGATGAAGATGTCGGTATCGCCACTGAAGGCCTTGAGCACGCCATCGCGCGCTGCGCTCTCCAGCGAACGCACGCTGGTGGTGCCGACTGCGATTACCCGGCCACCACGGGCGCGGCAAGCCTCGATGGCATCGACCACCTCCTGGCTCACTTCAAGCCACTCTTTATGCATGTGGTGGTCTTCGATCTTGTCGACCCGCACCGGCTGGAAGGTGCCCGCGCCCACGTGCAAGGTGACGAAGGCACGCTCTACACCCTTGGCGGCAATCTTCTCCAGCAACGCCTCATCGAAGTGCAAGCCTGCGGTCGGTGCGGCGACTGCACCGGCTCGTTCGGCGTACACAGTCTGGTAGCGCTCACGGTCGGCCCCCTCGTCGGGGCGGTCGATGTACGGCGGCAGCGGCATGTGGCCGACACGGTCGAGCAGCGGCAGCACCTCTTCGGTGAAGCGCAGCTCGAACAGCGTGTCATGGCGTGCGACCATTTCGGCCTCGCCGCCGCCATCGATGAGGATGACCGCGCCTACCTTGGGCGCCTTGCTGGCGCGCACATGGGCCAGCACCCGATGGCTGTCCAGCACGCGCTCGACCAGCACTTCCAGCTTGCCGCCGGAAGCTTTCTGGCCGAACAACCGCGCCGGGATCACCCGGGTGTTGTTGAACACCATCAGGTCGCCGGGGCGCAGGTACTCGAGCAGATCGGGGAATTGCCGGTGCGCCAGCGCGCCGGTTGGCCCATCGAGCACCAGCAGACGGCTGCCATGGCGCTCGGCCAACGGGTGGCGGGCGATCAGGGAATCGGGGAGTTCGAAGGAAAAATCGGCGACGCGCATGATGATGTTCGGTTCGGCAGGGCCGGGAAGTTTAGCCCAATGTGTGAAAATTGACCATGAAAGCCGATTGACCGACCAGCGGTGGCTCTCTATACTGCGCGCCACAAGCCCTGATGGCGGAATTGGTAGACGCGGCGGATTCAAAATCCGTTTTCGAAAGGAGTGGGAGTTCGAGTCTCCCTCGGGGCACCAAGATCCGGAAAAAACCGACCTTATGGTCGGTTTTTTTTTGCCCGTCCGGTCAACGCCAGCGATCCAGCTGCCCCTGGGCACGGCTGCTGAAAATCGTCAGCAGCTCGCTCAATGTATGCGGTGACGGTTCGGCAGTGCGGGTCACCGCATACAAGGTAATCGGCAGCGCCGGGGCCAGCGGCCTGATCGCGGTCGCCCCAGGCGCCGCGCCAAGTGCGGTGAAGGGATCGATCACCGCCAGCCCAGCACCGGATTCGACCATCGCCCTGGCCAGTGAATAGGTTTGCACCGCAATGCTCACCCGTGGCGGCGGCTCCACCGCCTTGAGGTAGCTTTCGAGGCGCACCGACAGCGGGTCGGCGCTGGACAGTCCGATCATGGGCGCACCGGCCAGTGCCGCCAACGGCAGCGGCTTGCCTTCATCTTCCAGCGGCCAATAACCTGCCGGTGCCAATGCCACCAAAACCCCGCTGGCCAGCGCCTGAGCCTTGAGCGCAGGGTGATCTGGCTGTTGCAAGGTCAGGGCGACATCGATTTCCCGCATCAAGAGGTTCTGCACCAGTTCGCGACTGTGGGCGCTGGACAACTCGCAGGCGATATCCGGATAACGCTGGGTCCATTCATGAATGGCCGGCGGCAGCAGCGACAGGGCCAATGCCGGGGTCGCACCGATCCGCAGGCTGTGGCCTGGCGCGCGACGCAGGCTTTGCGCCAGGCGTCGCACCCCTTGCAGACTCTCCGTTACCTTGTCGACCTCACGCTCCAGCTCCAGCGCTTCGGGCGTGGGCTGCAGCTTGCCGCGCACCCGCAGGAACAACGGGAAGCCCAGTTGCTGCTCGGCGTGCTGCAGAACCTTGGTCACGGCAGGTTGGGAAACGTGCAGCAACTGTGCGGCACCGCTGACCGAGCCGGTCTGGCGGATGGCCTGGAAAATCTCGATATGGCGAAGGCGCATGGCAAGTCCATAACCTTTGTTTATGGCTCAGCGATCTTTATTCATTTTTCGCCACCTGTCACCTGGCCCTAACCTCAGCCTCGTTCCAACCACGACCAAGGACTGACATGGCTCAGCATGTATGCATCATCGGCGGTGGCGTCATTGGCCTGTCAACCGCTTACGCACTGGTACGCGACGGCTTTGACGTGACGCTGATCGAGGCTCGCGATTCGTTGGGCAGTGAAACCAGCTTCGCCAACGGCGGCCAGCTGTCCTATCGGTACGTGGCGCCCCTGGCCGACGCAGGTGTGCCATTGCAGGCCCTTGGCTGGATGCTGCGCGGTGAATCGCCGCTGCGATTGCGCCCGCGCTTCGATCGTGCCCAATGGCGCTGGATGGCAGCATTCCTTGGTGCTTGCCGCTCCTCGGTCAACCGCGCCAACGCAGGCCACCTGTTGCGCCTCGCGCTGTTGAGCCAATCGACCTTGCAAACCTGGCGAGAAGAGGATGGCCTGGACGGTTTCAACTGGCGGCGCAACGGCAAGCTGGTCACCTTCCGCCAGGCCAGCAGCTTCGAACATGCGCGCAAGAACCTTGCCGCGCCCCAGCAACAACAGGTGCTGTCGCACGCCGACTGCACCCGTCTGGACCCGGCACTGGCAGAGGCGCCCTTTGTCGGCGCCATCTATACCCCGGATGAAGAAGTCGGCGATTGCCACAGCTTTTGCCAGCAACTGGCGGCGCGCCTGCAGGCGTCGGGACGCTGCAAGTTCCGCCTGGGCCAGGCGGTGTCCGCAATTCGCCATGCGCATGGCGTGGTGAATGCGATTGAACTGGACGACGAAGTGCTGCCGGTGGAGCACCTGGTGGTTGCGGCCGGCCATCGCAGTGCGTTGCTGGCACTGCCGGGCATCGACCTGCCGCTGTATCCACTCAAGGGCTATAGCCTGACATTACCGATCGGCGCACAGCACAAGGCGCCGGACCTGAGCATCACCGACTACGATCGCAAGATCGTCTACGCCCGGATTGGCGAACAGCTGCGGGTGGCGGCGATGGTCGACATTGTCGGTTTCGATCCGTCGCTGGACCCCAAGCGCCTGGCCCTGCTAAAACGCCAGGCCCGCGAAACCTTCGCCAATGCTGGTGACTACGACTACGCCATCGAATGGGCCGGCATGCGGCCGGCGACCCCCAGCGGCGTACCACTGCTGGGCGCAACGGCGTATAGCAATCTGTGGCTGAACCTCGGCCATGGTGCGCTGGGCTTCACCCTGGCCTGCGCCAGTGCACGATTGCTCAGTGAACTGATCGGCCAGCGCCGCCCCTCCATCGACCTGCAGGGTTTTACGCCCCGCGCAGCTTGAACGCTAACTCCTTAGAAGGACCACCCGATGACCATTAACCGTATCCAGCCCAATCCACGCTTGTCCGGCGCCGTGACCTTCGGCGACCTGGTGTTTCTCTCTGGCCAGGTGCCGGACGACGCCACCGATGCCGGCGGCCAGACTCGCCAAGTGCTGGAAAAGATCGACGCATTATTGGCCGAGGCGGGCAGCGACAAGGATCACTTGCTCAGCGCGACCATCTACCTGAAGGACATCGGTAAAGATTTCGCTGCGATGAATGAAGTGTGGTACGCCTGGTTGTCGCCCGGCCAGGCACCAAGTCGCACCACCTTGCAGGCCGAACTGGCGCGTCCGCAGGTGTTGGTGGAAATAACCGTTATTGCAGCACGTCGCTAACCCCTCACCTACAACGGAGAATAACAATGCGAAAAATCACGTTGATCGGCTGCACCCTTGGCCTGTTGCTAGGCACCCAGGCCCATGCTGACGAAGCAGCGCTGGGGCCTACCCTGAGCAAGATTGCCAGAGCCAACAGCATTACCCTGGGCTATCGCGATGCTTCGGTGCCGTTCTCCTACGTGGGAGATCATTCGGGACAACCCATGGGCTACTCAGTAGACCTGGCGAAAAAGATCGTCGAGCGGGTACAGCAAAAGCTGGCATTGCCCCAGCTCAAGGTGAAGTACAACCTGGTGACATCGCAAACCCGCATTCCGCTGGTACAGAACGGTACCGTTGACCTGGAGTGCGGCTCGACCGGCGTCACCGCAGAGCGCCAGAAGCAGGTGGCGTTTTCCTACGGGTTCATCTATGTCAAAGGTCAATTACTGACAGCCAAAGACAGCGGAATCAAGAGTTTCACCGACCTGCGCGGCAAGAATGTGGTAACCACTGCAGGCACCACGAACGAACGCTATCTGAAAAGCTACAACGTCGATAACAAGATGGACATGTACGTGATCAGTGCCAAGGACCATGGTGAAGCCTTCCAGATGTTGCAGTCCGGCCGGGCGGCGGCGTTCTACATGGACGATGCGCTGCTCTACGGCGAACGCGCCAAGGCTCGCGATCCGCACAACTGGGTGGTGGTCGGGGAAGAGCAGTCGCGGGAAATCTACAGCTGCATGGTGCGCAAGGATGACCCGCAGTTCCTCGCGCTGGTGAACGCGTCGCTGGGCGAACTGTACAGCTCAGGGGAAATCAACGGGATCTACCAGCGCTGGTTCGAACAGCCGATTCCGCCTAAAGGCCTGAACCTGGAGTTCCCGATGACCAGCGAACTCAAGGCCATCTTTGCCAAACCGGTGAGTGATCCGGTGCAGTAGCTTCTGCTCCCCGCTCATACCCATGAAGATTACGGGCCGGCAGTGACCTGCGAGCGCGTTACTGCCAAAAGTCGCTACTGCGTGAGCGTTACCACCACAGTAGCGACCAACCCCTCACTGGTTAGTCGGAAGTTTTATCCGTCACCAAGGTTTGAGGATTGCTACTCCCCCATACGGTAGCAAGGTCCACCAGCAAAGTTCCGCTGAGTTCTTCAAGTTCACTCTGGGTAATTTCGCTGTCTCCTTGTTTACCAAAGAGCACCACTTGATCGCCAGCGCGCATAGCAGGGATATCTGTCTCGTCCACCATGACTGTATTCATGGATACTTTCCCTACCACTGGAGCACGCTGCCCATCGCTTCTGTCAATGCCGGCAGCCATTATCAGCCAAGCCGTTTGTTCATTGAAAGCGCTGAGCCCTTGCCGAACATCATCCTTATCCTGCACTGCGAAATGCGTCATGATGCCGACCAGCTCAAGAGGCGCCAAACGCGTGATTGCCAAGGCTTCTTGCCGACCTTGCTCAGTGCCCATTTCAAGGCCATTACGGCTCATGCCACCTGCGCTCAAGGCCAGGTGGACCTTCAGTCGCTGCCCATGTTTTTCAGCAACAGCGGCCATTTGTCGAGCATCGTCAAACTGCCCTGGAGCATACGAACATTGTTTCAAATACCGCCTGGTTAACTTCAACCCATCCGTTAGTGGTTGTCACGGCCCGTTCAGACCGCGCATTATCCAAAGAAAGCACCGGTGCAGCCTGAACATACCCTTGCCCTATAATCATCGCTAAGGAAAGAGCAATAACAGTCCGTGTTAAAGTCATACAATACAAGTCCTGGCACACTATACAGCTGATGAGGGCGGCGAAGCTTACAGTCATGTATTTCCTGCGCAAGCTACTAACCAAGCAAGAAAATGGCTTGACTTGACGTGCAGCAAGAAGCACTACTGAAAACGACAAAATAAAACTAAGCACAAGGCAAAAGCGTTATTGAAACGCCCCCAACTTGCAATGCTGCCAGGGTGATACCCAGGGATATGTCAAACCGTCACATGGATCACGCAACCGCTTTGTCTGCCAGCGCCCAGCCCTCAGGCCGTAGCGTGTGCCAGTCACTGACCTGTTGATAAGCATGGCCAATGCGCAGAATCAGCGGTTCGGCGAATGCCCGCCCCACAATCTGCATCGAGACCGGCATGCCTTTCTCATCGAACCCGATGGGCACCGCCACCGAACACAGGTTCAGCAAGTTGGCGAACCGTCCCAACAAGGCCAGCGGTGTGCCATATTCATCGACCTCATCCAGCGGCACACTGCCAATAGCGTTGGTCGGGAAAACGCAGGCGTCTATGTTGGTCATGGCCTCCTGCATGGCATGCCGAGCGGCACGGCGCTGATTATGCAACTGGATGTACGACGCTGCGTCGATGTCGCGACCACTGAGTATGCGACGTTGAACATGGGGATCGAAACGCAGATCGTCGCGCTCGAACAAGCTACCCAGGCTGGCATAACCTTCGGCGCTCATCAGTCCACCAGCGATGCGCATGCACTGTTCCAACGTGGTGGGTAGGGGTTGCTCTATCAGTTGCACGCCCAACGCGGCCAGCTGCTCGAGCCCCAAATCGTAAGCCTTCAGCACCCCAGGCGCGACATGCGCTCGTTCGGCCTGTGGCAACACCCAGATGCGCAAACCGGCTACCGGCTTATTGAGACCGTTAGCGGCGCTGAATACAGGCGCCTGGGCCGAAACCGGATCCAGCGGGTCTGGCCCCAGCAATGCATCCAGCATCCACGCCGCATCCTCAACGGTATGAGTGATAGGCCCTACCGAATCCAGCGAAGGACACAGTTCGATCAAGCCATGGCGACTGATAAGCCCACGCGTGGTTTTCAGCCCGACCAGGCCGCACATGCCCGCTGGAATTCGTACCGAACCACCGGTATCGGTGCCCAACGCAGCGCTCGCCAATCCACTGGCCACGGCCACTGCCGAACCGCTGCTTGAGCCCCCCGGAGCGTGATGCACGTTACGGTCCCATGGGTTCCATGGCGTGCCCATCACCGCATTGGTGCCCCAGCCGCCGAAGGCGAATTCGACGGTATGGGTCTTGCCAAGAATTATTGCACCAGCACGTTCCAGGCGTTGCACTGCAGTGGCGGTCACCCTCGAAACACGCGGTTGCTGTGCCACTGACCCGCCCGTGATGGCCTGGCCATCGATCTCGAACAAGTCCTTGATAGCCAGAGGAATGCCATGCAGCGGTCCCAGGTGTATACCGGACGCACGCTGGCGATCAGCGGCGATGGCTGCGCTCAAAGCGCGCGAGGGATAGGTCTCGACATAGGCATTGAGCTGCTCGTCAAAGTGCTCGATGCGCGCCAGTTGCGCACGAACCAGCGCTTCGCTAGTCAGCGATCCCGCCTGCAGTGCCTGCTGCAACTGGGCAATGCTGTGGGAAGTAACTCGATCCATGATGCTCATATGTTCAACCTCGCACGGTTTTGCGCCCGCGTGAAAAGTGCTTTTCAAGCACGCGCGACAGCATTGAAAGAGGGAAGGCGATAACAAAATAGAAGAGTCCTACCAGCAGGAAGACATGCATTGGCAGGAAGGTTTCCGAAGCGATGGCCCGCGCGGCCAGCATCAACTCATCGGTGGCGATCAGAGCGCACAATGAGCTGTCCTTGAGGATCGACACGTAGGCGTTAAGCAGTGGTGGCAGTATGACGCGAATCACTTGCGGCAGGATGACGGTAGTAAACGCTCTGAGCGGCGTCAGTCCGATGGCGATAGCGGCTTCGCGCTGGCCGCGATGCAGCGAATCCAGGCCGCCACGAAGGATTTCCGCAACGTAAGCGGCACCCTGCAACCCCAGACCGATGGCCCCGGCCCAGTAGCCGGACAACGTCAACCCCAGGCTGGGCAATGCGAAATACAGGGCCAGCAGCAACGCCAGAAGAGGCACAGCGCGCATGCTCTGAATAAAGAACGCTGCCAGCCGTTTCAGGATGACACTCGGACTTCTCATCGCCCAGACCAACAACGCCCCCAGCACGACTGCCAGGGCGAACCCCACCAGGGACAATTCGGCAGTGATCCGTGCCCCGAGTAACAGGCGAGCACTCCAGTCGCTCCAGTACTCTGGGTACTGTTGAAAAAAGCTGATCATCGCGCGCTCCCAAAATGACGTTCGAGGCGAATGAATCCCACACCGATCGGTAGAATCATCGCGGCGTAGATGCACATCACAGCCAAATAGATCAGTGAAGTCTGGAAGGTGGATGTCACCAGATTGCGCGCAAGGAACATGATTTCCGGCACGGCGATGGCCGAGGCGATGGACGTGTCCTTGATCAATTGCGTGACGTAGTTGGCGAACGCTGGCAACGTCACGCGCAGGGCCTGGGGCAAGAGAATGCAGCGCAAAATCTGCATCCGGCTCAGCCCCACAGCCAACCCGGCTTCATGCTGACCGACATGCAGCGACTGCAAGCCGCTACGGAAAATATCGGCCAACACCGCGCTGCCCACCAGACTCAATCCAACGATGGCGGCCAGCCACGCGGGCAAGTTGATGCCAAGGTAGGAGAGACCGAAATAGATCAGGAACAAATGAGCCAGCGCAGGAACATTGCGCATCCACTCAATGAAACAGCCGATCACCCCATGCAACACCCGTGATCGACTGAACGTCAGCAACACCGCCAGCACTACCCCTCCGACACTCGCCAGCAGCAAGGTACATAGCGCGATTTCCAGGGCGGTGAGCGCGCCTTTGAACAACAGAGGCAGTAGCCCGACAAAGACCTCGAAGTTCGCCATCAAGCGCCCTCCATGACCATGCGCCCAAGAAAACTGCGGGTGCGCTCATGGCTTGGGTTGTCGATTACATGCGCCGAAGGCCCTTGCTCGATTATGTGTCCGCCATCCATGAAGATCACCCGATCCGCCACATCCCGAGCGAAGCGCACTTCATGGGTCACCATGATCATGGTGCGGCCCTCTTGCGCCAGCTCACGAATCACGGCCAGTACTTCCCCCACCAGTTCGGGGTCCAGTGCCGAGGTCGGCTCGTCGAACAGGATGACCTTCGGTTGTTGGGCCAACGCGCGGGCGATAGCGACTCGCTGTTGTTGTCCACCGGACAACTGCTCGGGGTAGACCTCGGCCTTATGCCGCAGATGGACTTTTTCCAGCATGGCATCGGCCAGCTCATAGGCCAGCTTTCGCGGCATACCCTGTGCCTTGATCGGCCCCAGCGCAACGTTGTCGCGTACGCTCAAATGTGGCCAGAGGTAAAAGAGCTGGAACACCATCGCGATCTCGCGACGCTGCGGAGCCATTTCCCGATCACTCATCAGACGTGTGCGTTTACCGTCCTTGACCTGGCCGATCAACTCATCCCCCAGCCAGATATCACCTCGAGTGGGTTTTTCCAGGTAATTGATGCAACGCAGGCACGTGGACTTTCCCGACCCGCTGGGGCCGATCAACGACAGGGTTTCCCCGGCTTTCAACTCCAGGTTGATCCCTTTGAGTACTTCCAGATCACCATAACTTTTGTGCAGGTCATGCACTCGCAGCAACGCAGGTTCGGACGGGGTCGACATCTTGGTTAACCTCTTTTTTTTATAGACATGGCGATGAACCGGCACCGGCTACCAGGCCGATTGATCCGCTCAAGCGCTTACTTGCAGCCGGGCAGTTTCCAATCCGCCGGACGGTCGACCCCCTGCCTCAGGTCCTTGCCTTCCGGCACATACCAGACATCCTGAGTCAGGCCGTAGCGGGCACCGATCTTGCGCATTTCACAGCTTTTCCAGAGGGTCTGGATCTGTTCGTTCACGGCAGCCACCAGCTGCGGGCTGGCCTCTTTGTTGAAGCCGTAAACCACCTGACCTAGCCCCGTCAGCAGTGGGAAATTCGGATCGTTGTCGGTGAAGGCGTTGAAACGCAGGTGCCACTGCTCGTTGCGAAAAATGGCGTATTGCATGACTGGAGGATCACCGATCACTGCATCGATGCGTCCGGCGAGAAGATCGCGCACCGCAGCATCGGAGGTGTCGTACAACGCAACTTGCAACCCTTCGATCTTGCGCATCTCTGGGATGAACGAGAAACCGGTGATGGTGCCGACCTTCTTGCCCTGCAAATCTTTGAGGCTGCTCCAGTTGGTCTTGTCGGTCTGGGTGATGCCGTTCTTGAAATAGTGAATCGGGTCACTCACGGTCATGATCTTCGCGCGCTGCTCGGTCCAGCCCATGGTGCCGGCCATGACATCCACGCGGTTAGCTTGTACCGAAGCGATGGTGCTGGCCCAGTCCATCAAGGCAGGCTTGACCTTCAAGCCCAGCTTCTCAGATATTTGTTGAAGGATTTCACCGTCATAGCCGACCATCCGGCTGTCTTGATAGCCGGTCCCCGGCATATCGCCAGTGAACGCGATAGTAAGGCTTCCAGGCTCTACCGTTTCCAGTGCGAATGCCGGCACCGAGGCCAGCATGGATACCAGCAAACCCGCGTAGATACCGGCAAAACGTCGAACGTTGGGCTTCTTCATCACGTGCTCCCAGATTGCTTTTTTTATGAACAGCATGGTGTTAGGCAGAAGCTCATCGTATGGTGATGATCGGGATAACTGGTTGGATGCTTTGCAGGAATGATTGAACATTTGCGACATTTCGGAGATGCACTGCCCAACGCCTCCAGCGCAAGCCTCGTGGAAGCGCTTGACAAGGGTCAGGCACGACATCCGCCAAGCCGACGCGGCGCCACCGAGTTGTCTATAGGTATCGTGCTATGGCCGCGCTTCCCCTTGCTGTCACTCTCGGGGCTGACCGATGCGTTGCGACATGCTGCCGATACCGGCGATCAGAGCCGCCCGATACGATGCCAATGGAAAGTCCTCGGTACCCCTGGGCAAAGAGTCATTTCCAGTTGCGGGCTGGATGTACCCATCGACAGTGAACTCACCGACCCTCATCAATTCGATTACATCGTGGTGATTGGTGGGCTACTGGACTACCTGGAGGCAGCGCCGAA
Source organism: Pseudomonas sp. S1(2024) (assembly GCF_046557535.1). Classification (NCBI taxonomy): domain Bacteria; kingdom Pseudomonadati; phylum Pseudomonadota; class Gammaproteobacteria; order Pseudomonadales; family Pseudomonadaceae; genus Pseudomonas; species Pseudomonas sp. S1(2024). Next base: position 47,459 of record NZ_JBKGFP010000079.1, on the reverse strand, counting down.
GACTTATCCGGCATTCCTGCATCAGGCAGCCGCCGCTGACGTACCTTTGATCGGCCTATGCACAGGCAGCTTCGTGCTCGCGCGACATAACCTGATGGAGGGACGTACTGCCTGTGTGCATGCCTACCATTGCGATGACTGGAAACGTCTGTTCCCACGATTGCGCTTTGTCAGCAACAGTGACTTCCTCATCGACAAGGATCGGATCACCTGCGCAGGTGGTATCTCGGTGATCGAGTTGGCCATCCATCTTATCGGGATGCATTGCGGCCCGGATCGGGCCGGCAAGGTCGTTCACCAGATGACAGTTGCGAAAAGCAGTTCTGGCAGTTTCGTCGATCGGCGCAAGGCACTCGGCTACGCCAGCTCTTCGAACAGGCGCCTGCACGAAGCCGTGATGCTGATGGAAAAGCACATGACCGAGCCTTTGGATATCGACGCGATCGCGAACCTTGTCGGTACCAGTAAACGGCAACTGGAGCGTCTGTTTGTCGCCGAAACCAGTAGTACTCCGGCCCAGTTCTATCGCCAGGTTCGACTCAGGTTTGGCCGCTGGCTGCTCATCAGCTCGGATCGACATATCGGAGAAATCGCTTTCGAATGCGGTTTTGCCGATGCTCCCCATTTCATTCGGCATTTCCAGAACCTGTTCGGCATGTCCCCCGGCAAATTGCGCAAAGAGCTGATGCGAAACGCGACCCCGACCAAGGGGGAAACAGTTTCATGAATAGTGAACATTGACCCATCGCGGGGCAGAATATGACTTCCCCGCCCCTTGTGGGAGCGGGCTTGCCCGAGAAGTGGCCCGACCAGCCAGCACACAAGGACTTGCCATGCACCTGACCCACCGCCCCGTACGGCCCGACGATATCCCTGGAATCTGCAGCTTCCCGCAAAGCCCGGCCGAACTGTTCTACATGTTCCCCAAAGCCAAGTACCCTCTCTCCCCCGCCCAGCTGAACGATGCCATCGCCCAGCGCAGCGGCTCCACGGTGGTGGAGGGCAACGGCACGGTGCTGGCATTCGCCAACTTCTACAAGGCCGAACACGGCGGCGTGTGCGCCCTGGGCAACGTGGTCGTGGCCCACGCCGCACGCGGCCACGGCGTAGCGCGCTACCTGGTAACTACCATGATCGAACTGGCCCGCCAACAGTTCGCAGCCCGGGAGGTCTGGGTGTCGTGCTTCAACCACAACACAGCGGGCCTGCTGCTTTATCCACAGCTGGGCTTCGTGCCGTTCGGCATCGAGGAACGGCAGGCGTGGGATGGCTCGCGGGTGGCGTTAGTGCAGATGAAACAGGTGTTTATCCAACCCGGCTGAGCCAGCGAGGCACTGCATGGGGCTGGACGAGAAGATCCAAAATCCCTTGCAACAATCACACACAGAACCTTCGCCCTACCTCGACGTCGGATCCTGCATCTGCCAATTTTCGAGGTAGCCCGCGTGAAAGACATCATTGTCCGCAAGTACCGCCTGGCGGTGAAGACCATCGGCTATATCGGCTGGTCGCTGTTCTGGCTGCTGATCTGGGATGTGCTGGTCACCATCGATTTCATGCTGTTCTTCAACAGCAAGTTCACCCTGCCGTTGATCCCGCTGACCTTGCTTGGCTCGGCGCTGGTGGTGCTGGTGAGCTTTCGCAACAGCAGCGCCTACAACCGCTGGTGGGAAGCTCGCACATTGTGGGGGGCGTTGGTGAATAGTTCACGCAGTTTCGCGCGGCAGGCGCTGACGCTGATCGATGACCCGGATGATGGCCTGAACCCGATCAAGGCTACCCTGCTGCGCCGGCATATCGCCTATGTGAACTGCCTGGCGGCGCACCTGAAGGGCGAGCGCTGCCCGGATGAACTGATGGCATTCATTCCGCCAGCGGAATTCGAGCGGCGCAACCGCTCGAACAATTTCGCCAACGACATTTTGAGTGGTTCGGCGGCGTTGCTGGCGCGGGAGTACCAGGCCGGGCGGCTGGACAGCATTCGCCTGGCAAGGCTGGAATCGACGCTGGTGGACCTGTCCAATGCCCAAGGTGGCATGGAACGGATCGCCAATACGCCACTGCCCTACCCTTACGTGTATTTTCCGCGGCTGTTCATCACCCTGTTCTGCCTGATCGTACCGGTGGGGCTGGTGGAGTCGCTGGGCTGGTTCACGCCGCTGGCTTCGACGGTGGTGGGCTTCATGCTGCTGGCCATCGAGCGGATCGGGACGGATTTGCAGAGCCCGTTCAGGTTCAGTGAGCATCAGATCCAGATGGACAGCATTTGCGAGACGATCGAGCGGAATCTGGAGTCGATGCAGCGGGAGGCGCAGTGTGCCGGAGTTGTGGGTGCCTGAGGGATTTTGGGGCTGCGTTGCAGCCCATCGCGACACAAGGCCGCTCCTACAAGGGGCCGCGCAAGCATCAAAGGCGGCACTTTGCCTGTAGGAGCGGCCTTGTGTCGCGATAGGGCCGCAACGCGGCCCCGGCTATCTGTCAGGCCCGCACATAGCGCTGGCGCAACACATCACTCAACGCATCCACCAGCAACACCAGCACCAGCATCCCCATGATCACCGTGCTGGCCTGGGCCTCCTGGAACAGGCTCAAGGTGGTGTACAGCATCTGCCCCAACCCACCCGCACCGACAAACCCCAGAACGCTGGCCATGCGGATATTGTTCTCCCACCGATACAGGCTATAAGCCAGCAACTGCGGCCACAGATTGGGCAAGGTGCCAAAGCAGAATGCCGCCACCTGGCTACCGCCCTGCAAGCGGATGGCCGCCGCCGGCTCCGGCGGTGCGTTCTCCAGCGCCTCGGCAAACAGCCGCCCCAACACGCCAGCGGTGTGCAGCGCCAACGCCAGCGTACCGGCATTCGGCCCAAGCCCGGCAGCCAGCACCGTCAGCGCGGCCCACACCAGTTCCGGGATGGCCCGCAGGGCATTCAGCAACAACCGCGCACAGGCCTGCAGCGGCCAACCGAACCGGCCAGCGGCCGGCAGCGCCAACAGCATGCCCAGCAGCATGGCCAACAAGGTGCCCAGGCCGGACATGGCCAAGGTTTCCAGCGCCCCATGCGCTACCGCGCGCAGGTGCCCGGCAGACAGGTCCGGGTGCAGAAAACGCCCGGCATAATCGCCCATCTGCCCCAGCCCGCCGTTGCCGACCAGCGCTTGCAGGTCCAGCTCCAGGTATGCGAACGAGGCCATCACTGCAGCCACGATAGCGCCGAGCACCAGCCAGTTGATGACCCGGTTCATGCAAGCCTCCAGCGCAGGAAGCGGCTAAGCAGGTCGGCCAGCATCACCAGGACCAGGAACGTCAGCAGCATGCTTGCCACTTCCGCTCCAGCGAACATGCGCATCGACAGGTCGATCTGCTGCCCCAGCCCGCCAGCACCGACAAAGCCCATCACCACCGAGGCGCGTACCGCGCACTCCCAACGGTACACGGTGTAGGACACCACTTCGGACACCGCACTGGGCAGGATGCCGTAGAAAAACGCAGCCAGGCGGCCACTGCCCGCTTGCAGCAAGGCATGCGCCGGGCGCTGGTCGACCGACTCGAAGATCTCGGCATAGACCTTGCCGAGCATGCCACTGTAGGTGATGGCAATGGCCAGTACGCCCGCCGTAGGCCCCAGCCCCACGGCCCGCACGAACAGCAACGCCCAGACGATTTCCGGCACACTGCGCAGGAAAATCAGCAACCAGCGCACCGGCAGGCGCAGCAACCGCGACCATAACCCGGCGCGACCGCCACGGGAGGCTGCGCGCAGCGACAGGGCACGGCTGGCCAGCAACCCGGCAGGGACCGCCAGCAGCAACGCCAACGCCATGCCGGCCGTGGCCACGGCCAGGGTCTGCAGGGTGGCTTCATACAGCAGCGAAAGGAAATCGGTATCGTGTGCCGGTGGCCAGAAGGCACTGGTGAAACTTGCGATCTGCTGGCGGTTCTCTGCCTGCAGCAGCACCCCGGGGTTCAGTTCGCTCAACCGGATGCCAGGCCATAGCACCGCCACCGCCAGCAGGGTCAGCAGCAACCGCGGCAGCAGCGCCGGGTCGCGGGCATCAAGCTTCAGCATCGCGGAATCTGCACGGTCAGGGTCGGCCCCTGGCTTGGCGGTGAAGCCAGTTGTTCGTTGGCGTACAGCGCATCCAGCAACTGCTCGGTCACCGCTCGCGCCGGGCAGTCGAACGCCACCTGCCCTTCGCGGATACCAATCACCCGCGGGAAGTGCGCCAGCGCCAGGTCCACGGCATGCAGGCTCGCCACCAGGGTGACGCCATTGGCCTGTGCGTGGCGGTTGAGCAAGGCCAGACTGTGGTCAGCCAGCACCGGGTCCATGGCCGACACCGGCTCGTCGGTCAACAAGACCTGCGGCCGCTGGTACAGCGCCCGGGCAATGCCCACACGCTGCAACTGGCCACCGGACAATTGCCCGCACTGTACGAAGAGTTTGTCGGCCAATCCCAGCTCGGCCAGTGCCTGGCGCGCCCCCGGCACATCGCAGGGGTACAGCAGGTTGAACAGGCCACGCAGCATGCCCCACTGCCCCAGTCGGCCAGCCAGCACTGCCGTCACCACCCGCTGGCGCGGCGGCAAGGGCGGTGCCTGATGCACCAGGCCTACCCGCGCACGCAGGCGCTGGCGGGCTCTGGAGGACAACGCCCATGGCTGCTCGCCGAGCAGTTCCAGGCGCCCGCTGCTGGGCTGGACGGCGGTCGCCATCAGGTGCAGCAAGCTGGACTTGCCCGCCCCCGACGGGCCTATGATGGCGACGCGCTCGCCCTGGCCGATGCTCAGGCTCACGGCATCGAGCGCACGCACCTGGCCATGGCGCAGCCCGGCCTCGTGCAGATGGATCGCCACATTGGAAGCCACTGTCGATATCACTTGAGCAGGCCGGCCTCGCGCGCAGCCTGCTCGGTGCCCACGTAGTTCTCAGGTTTGGTCTCGATGAAGCGGCTGGCCGCCTGCAGGTCGAGGATCGCCTTGTGCTCCGGGTTGGCCGGGTCGAGGCCGAGGAAGGCTTTCTTGATCTTCTCTTTCAGCGCCGGGTCCATGTTGCCGCGCACGGTCCAGTTGTAGTCGAAGTAGGTCGGGGTGGTGGCGAACACCTTCACCTTGGCGGTATCGACCTTGCCGGCATCCACCAGCTTCTGCCAAACGCTGGCATTGAGCACGCCGCCATCGACCTTGCCGGCCTGCACCCAGGCCACGGTGGCATCGTGGGCGCCGGAGTAGGCAACGCGACCGAAGTAGTCTTCAGGCTTGATGTTGTCCTGCTTGAGCATGAAGTAACGCGGCATCAGGCTGCCCGAAGTGGAGGAAATGGAACCGAAGGCAAACGACTTGCCCTTGAGGTCGGCCAGGCTCTTCACATCAGGGTTGGCGGTGATGAATTTGGAAGTGAACTGCGCATCCTGTTCACGCTGCACCAGCGGCGTGGCGGCAGGGTCCTTCAAGTGCACCTGTACGAAGGTGAAGCCCCCCAGCCAGGCCAGGTCCAGGCGGTTGGAAGCCAGCGATTCGACTACCGCCGGGTAATCGGCCACCGGCACGAACTTCACCTCCATGCCCAATTGCTTGGCCAGGTACTCGCCCAACGGTTTGAACTTGCGCTGCAGTTCGGTCGGTGCTTCGTCAGGGATGGCGCTGACCCGCAGAGTGTCGGCGGCCTGGGCGACAACGGCACAGCAAGACAGCACGAGGCCGGCGGCGAGCGCCAGAGGGCGTTTGAGCATGGGGTGTTCTCCGGTTCAATAGCGGGGAAATGTCGGCCTATACGCCGACGACGGGAATTATAAGAGGCGCAGGCGCAAAGGCCAGCTTTGCTACAATCGCGCATCAAATTGACCTCCTGAGGTGAACATGAGCGAGCCGATTCGCCTGACCCAGTACAGCCATGGTGCCGGCTGTGGCTGCAAGATATCCCCCAAGGTGCTGGATGTGATCCTCGCAGAAAGCGGCACCCAGGCTCTGGACCCGAAACTGTGGGTAGGCAACGCCTCGCGCGACGACGCTGCCGTGTACGCGCTGGATGACGAGCGCGGCGTGGTCTCGACCACCGACTTCTTCATGCCGATCGTCGATGACCCGTACGACTTCGGCCGTATCGCCGCCACCAACGCCATCAGCGACATCTACGCCATGGGCGGCGACCCGCTGATGGCCATTGCCATTCTCGGCTGGCCGGTCAACGCGCTGCCACCGGAAGTGGCCCGCGAAGTGATCCGCGGCGGCCGTGCGGTATGCGCCGAAGCCGGTATCCCGCTGGCCGGCGGCCACTCCATCGACGCCCCCGAGCCGATCTTCGGCCTGGCCGTCACCGGCGTGGTCAGCAAGCGTCACCTCAAGCGCAACGACACCGCCAGCGCAGGCTGCCGCTTGTACCTGACCAAGCCACTGGGTATCGGCATCCTCACCACCGCCGAGAAAAAGGCCAAGCTGCGCCCCCAAGACCAGGGCCTTGCCCGCGACTGGATGTGCACCCTCAACACCCCCGGCAGCCGCTTCGGCAAGCTTGACGGGGTCAAGGCCATGACCGACGTCACCGGTTTCGGCCTGCTCGGCCACCTTGTGGAACTGGCCGAGGGCAGTGGCGTTACCGCGCACCTGGACTATGCTGCCGTCCCGCGCCTGCCCAGCGTCGACCACTACCTGGCCGAGGGCTGCATCCCCGGCGGTACCCTGCGCAACTTCGACAGCTACGGCCACAAGATCGGCGCCCTGAGCGACGACCAGAAGCATCTGCTGTGCGACCCCCAGACCAGTGGCGGCTTGCTGGTGGCGGTTACCCCGGAAGGTGAAGCCGAGTTCCTGGCGGTGGCCGCCGAACTGGGCCTGCAACTGGCGCCAATCGGCAAGCTGGTCGAGCGACAGAGCCACGCGGTCGAGGTGATCTGATGCGCCCCGACTGCACCGACTTCCGCCGGTTGTTCCTCGACAACGTGCCGATGATGGACATGCGTGCACCTGTCGAATTTGCCAAGGGTGCCTTCCCGGGTGCCGTCAACCTGCCGCTGATGAATGACCAGGAGCGGCAGAAGGTCGGCACCTGCTACAAGCAGAAGGGCCAGGATGAAGCCATCGCTCTGGGCCATAAGCTGGTCAGCGGTGAAATCAAGCAGGAACGTCTGGAGGCCTGGGCAAAGTTCACCAAGGATCACCCGGAAGGCTACCTGTACTGCTTCCGTGGCGGCCTGCGCTCCCATCTTGTGCAGAAAGTGCTGCGCGATGAGAAGGGCATCCACTACCCCCTCGTCAAGGGCGGCTACAAGGCCATGCGCCACTTCCTGCTGGAGACTACCCAACAGGCGGTCGCACAATGTGATTTCGTGCTCGTGGGCGGCCTGACCGGCACCGGCAAGACCGATGTGCTGCACCTGCTGGACAACGCGCTGGACCTGGAGGGCTACGCCAACCATCGCGGTTCCAGCTTTGGCAAGCGCGCCACTGCACAGCCAGCGCAGATCGACTTCGAGAACAGGCTGGCCATAGACGTGTTGAAAAAACGCGCCCGGGATATCGAGCAGTTCGTGCTGGAAGACGAAGGCCGAATCGTGGGCAGCTGCACCGTACCGCTGGAGTTGTACCAGGGCATGCAGCAATACCCGCTGGTGTGGCTGGAAGACAGTTTGGCCAACCGCGTGGAGCGTATCCTGCGCGACTACGTGATCGACCTGAGCGCCGAGTTCGTCACCCTGCATGGTGAAGAAGATGGCCGGCGGCTATTTGCCGAGACACTTCTGCAGAGCATGGGCAGGATTCACAAGCGCCTCGGAGGTGAGCGCCATCAGCGGCTGTCGGAAATCCTGCGCCAGGCGCTGGAGGAACAGCAGCGCAGCGGTTCGGTGGACTTGCACCGGCGCTTCATCAAAAGCTTGCTGAACGAGTATTACGACCCGATGTATGCCTACCAGCGTGCAGCGAAGGCAGAGCGTATCGAGTTTGCCGGGGATGCGGTGGAAGTGCGCGAGTACCTCAAGGCCCGGGCGCTGCGCGAACCGCGCAAGTAAAAACGGGGCCGCTTCGCGCCCCATCGCCGGCAAGCAGGCTCCAAAGGGGATTGAACTGCAGGAGGGGGAGGGAGTTCGAGGTGGGAGCTGGCTTGCCGGCGATAGGGCCAGTACAGACAACCTCACTGCCCAGGGCTGAGCACCCGCTCCAGCTCCGCCGCCCGGTCGCGGGTCATGTCCATCACACAGGACCCACCTTCCAGCTGTGCCATGGTCCCGCCACTGGCCTGCACATGGAACCCGCAATTGCCATCGCGGTAGGCAAGCCACTTGCGCTGCACATCACGCAGGCTCTTCTGCTGCCCGGCATCCAGCTTGCCCATCAATTGCTTGTACACCCGGTTCAAACGCTGGTCCTGCAACTGCGTCTCGGCCCGAATGCACTCGCTCATGGCAACGGTACTGGACGCCTTGTCCATGCACTGCCCGTATCCCGGCGTGTAGTCATCCGCCTGGGCCAGCGGCAGCACACAGGCCAATGCCAGGCCCGTCAGGTAATGCTTGGTCATAAACTCTCCTTGTGGGCATCACAGCGTCTGCGGCTGTTCCGGCGGCATCAGCACCTTGCCCGGCTCGAAGCGCAGCGACGGCATCTGCGTTGCCGCATAAAACATCACGCCAAGCGCCGCGATCAACACCACATCCAGCCAGCTCCAGCCCGGCATGTCGTCGGCGCTGCGTGCCCTCCAGCAATGCCAGGCCTGGCCCATGCAAAACACCACCATCGCCGCCAGCCACAGGTAGAAACCGGCACCAAAACCGGTCAGGTCATGGAACTCATAGCTCTGATTGTCCGGCAGGCGGTCAATTCCAAAGCTGCTGGCCGCCAGATACACAGCCACCAGCCCGACCAGCAATGCCAGCCGGCGAAAGCGTCGATGGGCAAGGACCGCCAGGGCCAGCAGCGGGTTGGCAAACCACTGGTACAACCCGAAGGGCATACCCCAAGGCCCGTACAACAGCATCTGCAGGGCCGGCATGTGGCGGTCACCACTCATCAGCGCGCCGTCGAAGAACAGTGCGAGCAGGTAAAGCAGCAGGCTGGCGCTCAGGTAGAAAACTGGCAAGAGATTTACTTCCTATGCAACCGGGGGCTCTAGCAGAAGGCCATAAATACCCGAATCGGACAACTCGCCGGCAACGCACCAACGCGCACGCAATGTGCCTTCCAGCACAAAGCCCTGGCGCTCCAGAGTGCGTGCCGAACCTTGGTTGCGCGGGTCGATCTCGCCTTCCAGGCGGCGCATGTGCAGGGTGTGGGCGAGGTAATCGATGAAGCAGGTCAGTGCTTCGTCCATGTAACCCCTGCCCTGCACCGCGCTGGCCAGGCAGTAGCCGATTTCACCACGGCGAGAGACATCGTCGATATTGAACAGCTGGACCATACCGATCAGTTCGCCGTTATCACGGCGGTACATGCCAAGCTTGAGCTGGTCACCATTGGCATAGGCTTCGCGGTCGGCGGCCAGGGCGCTTTCGGCTTCGGTCAGGTCTTGCCAAGGTGCATGGTGCCAATAGCGCATGACCTCAGGGTCGGCCATGATCGCCAGCCATTGCGCGGCATCGGCATGGCGCATGGGGCGCAATTGCAGACGCGGGCTGTCGAGGCAGAGGTCACTGGGGAAACTGCGGGGTGGGGTCACGCCGGATCTCCTGTCCATTGCTGAGGAGATGACAGTTTAACGTCAAGCGATCGGTTCAAGCATCCCGGGGCTGCTGCGCAGCCCTATCGCCGGCAAGCCAGGCTCCAAAGAATGAACCGTCTCCTGATAAAAATGCCAGTTGCACCCTATCAGCGGTCAAGCAATCTTTGACTTCACCACCACGAGAACGCGGCTTGCCTATCATGAAGGCTAGACTTTTCTACCAGATGAACCATCTGCAGCATGTTCTGCTTGACGGTCAGAGTTGCTGCATCTTGCGGATCAAAAATTCTGCCATTGCAGAATTACACAAGACTACGGCTACAACCATACAATTGCTCCTCGCAATCGACTCAATGAAATCGATTCTACAAACTCACGATGCAAGCATCAAACATGTTTTTAGTTACAGCCCCTACGGCTATCTTCCTCATTCCGGACAAGAGAAACCCATCCTTGCTTTTAACGGAGAAAAATTGGATAAATTGCTTTGGCGATATTTCCTTGGCATTGGCCACCGAACCTATAGCCCCAACATCGGGAGATTTTGCTCTCCCGATGCACTTAGCCCATTTTTGCACGGTGGGTTGAACAGTTACAGTTACTGCTCGGGAGATCCGATAAACTATCAAGATCCTTCCGCTCAATACCGGGTTCCTTTGAAAAGCATCGCCCCGCATCAACCGCCTCGTTACTCAGGCAACCCGACGCTGAACCAGTCTCGTAGACTCACTCACCGTGCCCAAATTCGCAATTTTAGAGCAGAACAAGCCAGAGCGCTTGCTACAGATGCCTATGAGGCTTCGTTAAGATTCGAAGAAAGTGGTGAACAGTTCCAGCTTAGAGCCGCAGCATCAACAAACCCACAAATTCAAAGGAGACTACTGGCCTCAGCGAGGCGTGAAACAAACCTGAGCGTGCATTACCTTGACGTAGCGAAACGTCATTTAATCCAGGAAAGAGAGGAGCTTCGTCATGTACACCTGCTGAATAATGAAAATCATGAGTTACTGAGTAGCCATGCAGAAAATATTCCGCCAGTATCTGCTCCCCCCCCACAACCTCAACCATTCCAAACGAATAACACTCCGCCTTTACAAGCTCGAATCCTCCAAATTCGTGAGCCCCGTATTTGATTCATAAGAAATGATCAAACCTATACCAGGAGATTGCCGTTATCACTGTCTTCCGGCCATGAAGCAGAGGGCCGCATCACGGCCCCCCCAACGGCTCAGGCGCCGCGGTTCAGGCCCACTTCCATATCATTGATCAGCGCCTTGGCCATGGCACTGAGAATCCGTGCCGCGCTGCCGGCGATCTTGTCGCCCTCCATCTCGGCCTCTTCGTTCAGGTGCTTGATGCAGCCGATCAGGACCGACAATTCATCGAATGCCAGATCGAGCGGTACACCCGGCTCTATCCGGTACAGCTCAAGGAATTTCTCCGCACCTACGGTGGTGCGGGATTTGAGGTGGTCGCTCATGCCTGGGCCTCCTGCGCCTTTATGTGGGCTAACAAGGCGTGCAACAGGGCAGTTTGCGTCGACATGTTTTCGAGAAGGGTGGAACGCAGGTCCGGGGCTTCTGCGTCGAGGTATTGGAGGATGGTGTTGGAGAGAATGTCCATGACCTGGGTAGCCTGGGACTTCGCGGCTTGGTAAGTAAGGTCTGTAACGGGTGGATCAGGTACAAGTTTTTTCATAGTCATCTCGGAAATATTTTCAGAGGCAACCACTCGCATCCTTCTCACAGATAAGGTGGCAGCCGTACGCGAGGTGAGAAGACCAGTGTCCGAGGCACCGGCCAGACCGAAGTCTGCACGCGCACGGCTGCCATAACTGGCAAGCCATCTCGAAACACCGGGCTTCTCACACCCGATCGCCAATTGTGACGACGCCGAAACGTTATCTCTGAGGTAGCTACTTGCCTATCAGACGGCATCCGACTTAGGCCGTAGGATAATTCCTAATCCCTGGCAACCTGAAGCATTTGGTTGCAGGTTCAGAATCTTCTTACAGCTGATGGCCCTTTCGCGGGTAAACCCGCTCCTACAGGGTACGGTGATACCTGTAGGAGCGGGTTTACCCGCGAAAGGGCCGGTACAGGCTAACGAAATACGATCAGGCCACCTCAGCCCCATCATCCGGCCAATGCGGTTCGTTGGCCCCGGGCGGGGTCAGTGGTGGCAGGCCATACGCCGCCCGCGCATCGTCGCAGCTGGGGTTATGCACCCCACCCTCCCACGACGCCTCGAACTCGCGGCAGGGGCTGGAACGGTTGGCGTAGATGGTGCAAGCCACTTCCTGGCCGATCTCGCCCTGCAGGCTGATGCAGCGGCAGGGTTTGGCATCGGTGCCGATCATGGCAACACGGGTGGGGTTGATCTGTACCACCAGGTCGTCCGGCACAAGGCCCCCGGCGGACTGGCATTCGCCCCAGAAAAAGGACACACGGAAGTACCCGCAGCAGGCGCCGCAGTCAAGGCAAGGGTTGTATTCGGACATGATGGCACGGAGGGAAGGTTGTTGTTATCGGGGCTGGCCCGCGGCGCCATTTTCAATCCAAGCCGGGGCGGCTGGATAGAGGGGAATGCAAAAAATATTTGCCGCTGATCCGGCAATTGAACACGGGCGACCAACGACTTCCCCGGCCGCCCGTTCAAGTCAGCGTAATGCCTTGTAGGTGGCGACATCCCAGCGCTGCAGGCCAAGGCCCTCAGTCGGCTCATAGCCATCACCACACACCTTGCTGAAGTGAATGCAGGTCTCGCCGCAATACACCAAGCGGTCGTCATCTTCGCCCTCGGTAAGTACGGTATACGACTCGCTACGCATGGCCTTGTAACGCCCTTCGGCAGCGGCCATGACCATGTGATATCGCATCAACTGCTCGTCGCTCAGGAACAGGCGCCTGTCCAGTTGCACACCCCAGCGGGTCAGGCAGACCTCGGCAAAATGACGTACGATCAATCCCGGCTCCGCCAGTACCTTGCCATCACTCGCACCGTCGATGGAGGCGTTGCCCACCAGCGTGGCGTGGCGGCCTGGTATCGGGTAGATGCATATCCGTGTACCCGGTTTGACCGAAGGGATCACACAGGCAAAGCCTTTGGATCGCTCGTCCCGCGAATAGAAACCCACATACTCGCAGACATTGCCCGCCAAGGTTACCCGCTGGCTTTGCAGGTTACCGATGCCCGGCACCGGGTCGATGGCGAAGATATTCACAGGTATGTCCCGCAATACAGGGTCCTGCGCCATGGCGTTGGCCAGCATGTGGCAACTGATCCCTCCCCTGCTCCAACCCACCAGGTTCACCTGGGTCGGCAAGCGCGGCTTGCGGAACAGGTTGATGATGCGCTCTTGCAGCTCCTGTGGCGTCGGGTGGCGTTCGCCGTAGTCATAGGTGCGCCAGAACCAGGAAGCTGTAGAGGTGGCATCCGGAATCGGAACACCGGCCTCCTTCAGCCGCTCGTATTCTTCCTCGCTCAGCTTGGTGCGCTGCCAACTGCTTTCGCCCTTGATCACCTTCAGCACATGGTTGACGTTCTCTTCCCAGCCGCTGCCGAACAACTGGCCGCTCCAGTTGAAATAACCACCGGGCTCGACGAACAGATTGTCATCCTGCAGGTTGCCGCTGCCGGGGCCGTCAACGGCAATCCAGTGAGCGAACTCGCGGCCCTGGTCATTGCTGGCCAGGGTCGAGACCAGCTCACCATTCCAGAAGTTGGGGTTGGCATCGTCGAAGCGGTGGGAGCCGGTGCCGCAGAAATAGGCGGTGAAGACACTCATCTTTCGGGTCTCTGATGTGAGAAATGAGTGCAGAAAAATAGTTATCTGGGTAGCTGTAGAGCAGTAGGAAAGCTGCTCCTACAGGTACGGCGCAGGCCGTGCGGCATGTGCCGTACCTGTAGACATGGGGGCTTACTTACGAGTCAGGCCATCAGCCCGGAACATCTGCCGGATCCCGCGAATCGCCTGGCGAATACGATCCTGGTTCTCGATCAGGGCAAAACGCACATGGTCATCACCATAATCACCAAAACCGATCCCCGGCGACACACAAACCTTGGCTTCGGCCAGCAGTTTCTTGGAAAACTCCAGCGAGCCCAGGTGCGCATACTCCGGCGGGATCTTCGCCCATACGTACATCGAAGCCTTGGGGTTCTCGACCATCCAGCCCAGCTCGTGCAGCCCTTTCACCAGCAGGTTGCGGCGCTGGCGGTACTGCTCGGCAATGTCTCGTACGCACTGCTGGTCGCCTTCCAGTGCTGCAATGGCAGCCACCTGCAGCGGGGTGAACGTGCCGTAGTCGTGGTAGCTCTTAATCCGCGCCAAGGCACTGACCAACTCGGGGTTGCCGACCATGAAGCCGATCCGCCAGCCGGCCATGTTGTAGCTCTTGGACAGGGTGAAGAACTCCACCGCGATGTCCTTGGCCCCCGGCACCTGCATGATCGACGGGGCCTTCCAGCCATCGTAGACGATGTCGGCATAGGCCAGGTCATGGACCACCAGCACGCCATACTGCTTGGCCAGGGCCACCACGCGCTCGAAGAAGTCCAGCTCCACGCACTGAGCGGTGGGGTTGGACGGGAAGCCGAGGATCATCATCTTCGGCTTGGGGATCGACTCGCGGATGGCCCGCTCAAGTTCGTTGAAAAAGTCCACGCCCGGCACCAGCGGTACCGAACGCACCTGGGCACCGGCGATCACCGCCCCGTAGATATGGATCGGGTAGCTGGGGTTGGGCACCAGCACCGTGTCGCCCTGGTCGAGGGTAGCCAGCATCAGGTGCGCCAGGCCTTCCTTCGAGCCGATGGTGACGATGGCTTCGCTTTCCGGGTCGATGTCGACCTCGTAGCGTTCCTTGTACCAGTTGGAGATGGCCCGACGCAGGCGCGGGATGCCGCGAGAGGTGGAGTAGCCGTGGGTATCTTCACGCTGGGCGACCTGCACCAGCTTCTCGACGATGTGCGGCGGGGTGGCGCCATCGGGGTTGCCCATGCTCAGGTCGATGATGTCCTCGCCACGGCGGCGGGCGGCCATCTTGAGCTCGGCAGTGATGTTGAAGACGTAAGGGGGCAGACGATCGATGCGCGCAAAGCGGCGCGGCGAACCTGGGTTGGCCATGGCTTCCTCTGAGTACGTAAGCGCCCGGAACCGTCCGAGCGACGCTGGCCGATATGGCGGCCTGGATCAGAAGATAATGCCGATACAGGATGTCTGTAAAGGACAATTTCCTGTTTTTATAGATCTTTTCAGATGTATTTTTTGAAAATAAGAAATTTATATTCTGCGGTGCCGGCCTCGTTCGCGGGCTTGCCCGCTCCCACAGGATTACTCACTTGTCCCGAGACCTGCGCCGTACCTGTGGGAGCGGGCGAGCCCGCGAACGAGGCCGGCACAGAAAAACGCCCATAAAAAAACCCGGCACAGTGGCCGGGCTTTTTCGTGAAACAGGCAGCAGTATCAGCGTGCGTATGTCATCAGCACGTCCGCAGCGGTCTGGCTGTCCACACCCATCATCACGCTCAGGGCAGTGACGGTGAGGATGGAGAAGCCGAACACCTTGCGCGCCCACTTGCTGTCGTCCTCGGCCTTGTAGCCAGCCCAGGCCATGTACAGCCAGTACAGGCCCATGGCTGCTGCCACGGCCAGATAGCCGAGGCCGGCGTAACCGCCGAGGGTAAGCATCAGGGTTGCGAGCACGAAAGCCAGCACGTACAGCACGATCTGCTTCTTCGCCGCGAGGATGCCACGTGCCACCGGCAGGACCGGAATGTTGGCAGCGCTGTAATCCTTGAAGCGGAAGATCGCGATTGCGAAGCTGTGCGGCATCTGCCACAGGCTGAACATCACCAGCAGGGTAAATGCAGCCAGGTCGAAGCTGTTGCTCACGGCGCAATAGCCGATCACCGGAGGCATGGCACCAGACAGGCTGCCGACCAAGGTGCCGTGCACCGATTTACGCTTCAGCCACAGGCTGTAGAAACCGACGTAGACGATGAAGCCGATCAGCGCACAGAACGCCGACAGCGGGTTGGCCTGGACATACAGCAGGCTGAAACCCGCCACCCCGAGCAGGGTGGCGTAGATCAGCGCGAGGGGCAGCGACATGCCGCCCTGGACCATGACGCGGTTCTTGGTGCGCTCCATCTTGTGGTCGATGTCACGGTCGATGCAGTTGTTGAACACGCATCCGGACGCAACCACCAGCGAAGTACCGATCACCACCGCCAGGAACAGGGCGAAATCCACATGGCCCTTCGAGGCAAGGAAGAAACCGCCTGCCACGGAAAGCACGTTACCGAAAATGATCCCCGGTTTGGTGATTTGGATAAAGTGCTTAACGGACATGCAGTCTTACCTCACTTGGCCAACATTTCGAAGTGGATGCTGAACATGATCCACAGCGACAGGCCGACAAGCAGAGCGATCACCAGGGTGGTGAACAGGAACGTCGAAACGTTGTTGCGTTGCTCTTTCGAGCGGTCCATGTGCAGGAAGTACACGAGGTGCACTACTACCTGGATCACGGCCATGGCAACAATGATCAGAACGGTCAGGTTCTTCGGCAGGCTTGGCGACATGGCCAGGCCGAACGGGATCGCAGTCAGGATGATCGACAGGATGAAGCCGATCATGTACGACTTGACGCTGCCGTGGTTACCTTCGTGATGAGTGTCGTGTGCGTTAGCCATTACAGAACTCCCAGCAGGTAGACGACGGTGAATACGCAGATCCAGACCACGTCCAGGAAGTGCCAGAACAGGCTCAGGCAGCTCATGCGGGTCTTGGCGGTCGGCGTGATGCCGTGCTTGTTGATCTGGTACATCATGATTGCCATCCAGATCAGGCCGGCGGTCACGTGCAGACCGTGGGTACCTACCAGGGCGAAGAAGCCCGACAGGAAACCACTGCGGTTCGGGCCGTAGCCCTCGGCGATCAGGTGATGGAATTCGTAGATTTCCATCGCGATGAAGCCTGCACCGAACAGGAAGGTCACAGCCAACCAGCCCAGTACGCCAGCTTTCTTGCCGTCGAACATCTTCAGCATGGCGAAGCCGAAGGTGATCGAGGACAGCAGCAGGAACAGCGTTTCAACAGCTACGAAATCGAGCTGGAAGATGTCATGACCCGACGGGCCGCCGGCAAAACTGCCGGACAGCACCGCGTAGGTGGCGAAGAGCGACGCAAACAGGATGCAGTCGGTCATCAGGTACAGCCAGAAACCGAGTACGGTCATCTGGCCCGAGTCGTGGTGGTGGTCGTCATGCCCATGGTCGTGACCATGAGCAGCACCGTGCATTACTTGACTGGACATTGATTACACCCGCTCAAACGATTCGACACGTGCGCCGGCAGGCAGAGCACCTGCTTTGGCCAGCGCTTTCATGCGCTCGCCTTCGATGCGCGCCACTTCTTCGGCCGGAACCATGTAGCCCTGGTCGTCACGCGCAGCGTGGCGAACGAAGACAGCGATGGTTGCAACCAGGCTCGCGCCAACCAGCCACCAGATGTGCCAGATGAAGGCGAAGCCGAAGACGGTCAGGAACAGGCCCATGAACAAACCGGTGGAGGTGTTGCTCGGCATGTGGATCGCTTCGTACTTGGCCGCAGGCTTGTAGGCAACACCGGCTTCCTTGGCTTCGTGCCAGGCGTCCAGGCCAACCTTCTCAGGCATGTGGGCGAAGTTGTAGAACGGAGGTGGCGACGAAGTCGACCATTCCAGGGTACGACCGCCCCATGGGTCGCCGGTCACGTCCAGGTTCTGGTTGCGGTCGCGAACCGATACGTACAGCTGGATCAGCTGGCAGGCGATACCGAACAGGATCAGCACGGCGCCGACAACGGCTACGTACAGGTAGGGTTCCCACAGTGGGTTGTCGGAGTGGTTCAGACGACGAGTCATGCCCATGAAGCCCAGGGCATACAGCGGCATGAACGCTACGTAGAAGCCCGAGATCCAGAACCAGAAGGCAGCCTTGCCCCACTTCTCGTTCAGGGTGAAACCAAAGGCTTTCGGGAACCAGTAGGCGAAGCCGGCGATGTAGCCGAATACCGCACCACCGATGATCACGTTGTGGAAGTGAGCAATTACGAACAGGCTGTTGTGCAGCACGAAGTCAGCACCTGGAACAGCCAGCAGAACACCAGTCATGCCACCGATGGAGAAGGTGATCATGAAGCCCAGGGTCCACATGATCGGCGCGGTGAAGCGCAGACGGCCCTGGTAGATGGTGAACAGCCAGTTGAACAGCTTCACACCGGTCGGAATGGAGATCAGCATCGTCGCCAGGCCGAAGAAGGTGTTGACGCTGGCGCCGGCACCCATGGTGAAGAAGTGGTGCAGCCATACAGCGAAGCCCAGCACGGCGATGGCGCCCGATGCGTAGATCATCGAGTGGTGGCCGAACAGACGCTTGCCTGCGAAGGTGGAGGTAACTTCCGAGAACACACCGAAGGCCGGCAGGATCAGGATGTAAACCTCAGGGTGACCCCATGCCCAGAACAGGTTGACGTACATCATCGGGTTCCCACCAAGCTCGTTGGTGAAGATGTGGAAGTCCAGATAACGGTCAACAGTCAGCAGAGCGAGTGCAGCGGTCAGGATCGGGAAGGAAGCCACGATCAGCACGTTGGCCCAGGTGCAGGTCCAGGTGAAGATCGGCATGTCCATCAGTTTCATGCCAGGTGCGCGCATCTTCATCACGGTGACGAGGAAGTTCACGCCGGTAAGCGTCGTACCCAGGCCTGAGAGCTGTAGCGCCCAGATGTAGTAGTCGACACCCACCCCAGGGCTGTACTGAATGCCCGCGAGCGGCGGATAGGCAACCCAGCCGGTCTTGGCGAATTCACCAACGCCCAGCGAGATGTTGACCAGCAGCACGCCTGCCAGCAGCAGGTAGAAGCTCAGGGAGTTCAGGAACGGGAAGGCAACGTCACGTGCACCGATCTGCAGAGGAACCGCCAGGTTCATCAGGCCGGTGAAGAACGGCATCGCCATGAAGATGATCATGATCACACCGTGAGCGGTGAAGATCTGGTCATAGTGTTCAGGCGGCAGGTAGCCTTCGGAGCCACCGGTAGCGGCAGCCAGCTGGGTACGCATCATGATGGCGTCGGCAAAGCCGCGCAGCAGCATGACCATCGCGACGATGATGTACATCACCCCGATTTTCTTGTGGTCGACAGTCGTCAACCACTCGCTCCACAAGTAGGTCCACTTGCGGAAGTAGGTGATAGCACCGACGACAGCGATACCACCGAGCGCGATCATGGCAAGCGTCACCATGACTATCGGCTCGTGATAGGGTATCGCCTCCAGGCTTAGTTTACCGAACATCTCTTACTCCTCTGCACCGGCAGCTGGTTGCATACTCGATTCCACACCCTTGGTAGTGGCCAGATCTTTGCTGCCTGCTTCTTCGTGGCTCGGACGACCGCGGTTCATGCCTTCGTACTTGTCGACGATCAGCTGGAACTGGTCAGGCGAAGCCTCGCTATACAGCGCGACTGGGTTGTTTTCGCTTGGTTTGGCCAAGGCGTCGTATTCGGCCTTGTCCAGCTTCTTCGGCGACTGCTTGACCTCGGCGACCCACTTGTCGAAGTCTTCCTGAGAGGTGGCAGTAGCCTTGAATTTCATGCCGGTGAAGCCAGCACCGCTGTAGTTGGCGCTGATACCGTCGAACTCGCCGTTTTCGTTGGCGATCAGGTGCAGCTTGGTGGTCATGCCGGCCATGGCGTAGATCTGGCCGCCCAGGCCCGGGATGAAGAACGAGTTCATCACGGCGTCGGAAGTGACGCGGAAGTTGACCGGAGTGTTAGCCGGGAAGACGATCTTGTTGACCGTGGCAATGCCCTGCTCCGGGTAGATGAACAGCCATTTCCAGTCCAGTGCGACCACGTCGATCTGCACCGGCTTCACATCGGAATCCAGCGGACGGTACGGGTCCAGCTTGTGGGTGGAGTGGTAGGTGAAGTAGCCCAGGGCGATGATGATCAGGATCGGGATGATCCACACCGCGGCTTCGATCTTGGTCGAGTGCGACCAGTCGGGGGTGTAGGTGGCAGCCTTGTTGGAAGCACGGTACTTCCAGGCGAAAACCACGGTCATGATAATGACAGGAATCACCACCAGCAGCATCAGACCGGTAGCGATCAGGATCAGGTTCTTTTGCTCAATGCCGACCTGACCTTTCGGGTCGAGCAGGGTCCAGTTGCACCCACTGAGTAAAAGCATGCCTAAAAAGGGCAATATGCCAAACAGTCTGGGGTAACGCTTTTTACTCATCTCACGACCTCTAGATCAGCTTGCTTCAATGCAATTTGTGTTTTGGTAGCCAGCACTTCGTCCTGCCAAGTGAGGCATTTCGCGCCCGTACTCGCTCCTGCCCGGGGTCCGACTGCAGGACCTTGGCGTCAAGCGGGTTAGCGGTGCTTATGGTTTCGTAGGCAACAGGCCTGTACTTCAGACCAAGTCCATTTGGTGCGGGAAAACGCGGAGGGGGATCCGCCCGGTATCGCCGTTGGGCGAAACTTGACGAAGTCAGCAAAAAGGAGCGCTGAGGCTTCCTTCAATCCTGCGACTCGCAAGCAGTGCCGAACGGAAATTGGGGGCGATTGTAGATAGGTCGCCAACCCTTGACTATGACTTATTGAGCAACAGTCCTTTACAGAATCTGCAACAATACCGCTCAAAAATTCAACTTCGCGACAGTTTGTCGCACCCCGCTTGATAGGCCCCAAAGCCGCATTCTGCAAGGCCTCCGGGTTGATCTGGATCAAGCGGTGAGCGAATTTTCCCTCTTCTCATGCGGCGTAAAAGACCACATGCCATTCGGTACTTTTGTCTAAGCCTGGCGTCGGTTGCGATAGATCCCGAGCGGAACCAGTACAGCCGTAAGGACGAACGCCACCAGTGCCCATTGCGCCAGCGACAGACCGAGGATCGGCGGGTACGGCGTGCTGCAGAAGCCATCGACCTGGAACACCAGCGGCCAGAGCTTGGCCAGCGGCAGGTCGTCCACGATCGGCTGCAAGGTGTCGATGCCGCAACTGACCATGGGGTTGGCGAGTATATACACATGGTTGCCGGCCGCAACGATTCCGCCGATGGCGCTGAGCACCACCAGTGCCTCGAAGAAGGTGAGGCTACGGCGCCCGGGCATGGCCGCAGCAATGAAGGCGAACACGGCGATGAACAACAGCGCATAACGTTGCAGGATGCACAGCGGGCATGGTGCCTCGCCCAGGACTATCTGCATGTAGAGGGCGCCACCAATCAGCGAAATGCAGATCAGGCCCAACAGTACCAGAAAGCGCCGTTCCCGATTCAGGCGCGATGTTTGTTCGTTCATTGCCGGTTCCTTCGATGGATAGTGGCAGCGTGATCTGCCTGCCTGGCGCAATTCTACACGCTGGGCAGGGCCTTTGACGTGCCGAGGAAGCGGCGTGATAACGCTGCGCGGGGCTATCCGGTGTGGCTGAGACCGGCCGCAACGACGTCGGTTCAACGCCGGGCGGCAAAAAAGCGGCTGACCGGGTGCCGCGCAGGAGCAAGCCCCTCGACACCCGGGAGTGAAGGATACCGTGATTAAAGGAGGATTAAAGATGAAAGCTGCGCAGCCGCTTTCATCTCTCCTTTATATATAGGCAGGAAGGTGAGGTGCGGCCCAGCCGCTGGCAAGCCAGCCCCCAGGCGACGAATGCGATCGACCGTTTCGTTCTCGATTACCCACGGGCGGGAGCAATGCTGCAAGGGAGCTGGCTTGCCAGCGGCTGGGATGAATACTCTGTGAGCCTGTACCGGCCTCTTCGCGGGTAAACCCGCTCCCACAGGGATCGCGCAGGCTTTGAAATCTGCGCGATCCCTGTGGGGGCTGGTTTGTTGAAAACCACAAAATTTCCCACAGGCCCCCACAAGGTTTGAAACCTGTGCGGTCCCTGTGGGAGCGGGTTTACCCGCGAAGAGGCCAGTACAGGCGCTACATCACTCCAGCGCAGCCGCCGGCCCGAAGAACTCGTAGCGGCTCTGCTGCTCTGGCACACCCAGGCCCTTCAGCTGGCGCTTGACCGCCGCCATGAAACCCTTGGGCCCGAGGAAGTATGCATCCACGTCTCGCTCTTGCGGCAGCCACTCGGCCAGCAAGTCCTCGCTCAGCAGGCCCACGGCATCAGCCGCGGCATCATCATGCGGTTCGGCATAGCAGTAGAAGCGCTTGAGCTGTGGGTGACGCTCGGCCAGCTCGTCGATCCAGTCGCGGAACGCATGCACGGCGCCGTTACGGGCGCAGTGAATGAAATGCACCTCACGCTGGGTTTGCAACGCCGCCTGCAACATTGGCAGGGTCGGAGTAATACCCACGCCACCGCTGATCAGCACCAGCGGCTTGTCGCTCGCCGCCAGGGTGAAATCGCCAGCCGGCGGGAACAGCTGCAGGGTATCGCCCACCGCCAGCACATCGTGCAGGTAGTTGGAGACCTTGCCACCCGCCTCGCGCTTGACGCTGATGCGGTATTCCTTGCCGTCGCACAGTGCCGACAGGGAGTAGTTGCGGCGCTGCTCGGCGCCGTCGATGTCCAGCTTCAGGCCGATGTACTGGCCAGGCTCGGCCTTGAGCACCGGTTTGCCATCCACCGGGGCAAAGTAGAACGAAACGATTTCGCTGCTTTCCTGCTCACGGCGCACCAGGCGGAATTCGCGGGTGCCGCGCCAGCCGCCTTCGGCCTCTTCCTTCTGTTTATAGAGGTTCTCTTCCGCGCCGATCAGGATGTCGGCCAACTGGCCATAGGCCGCGCCCCAGGCGTCGATCACGGCGGGTGTGGCGATTTCCTTGCCCAGCACTTCTTCGATGGCGCGCAGCAGGCAGCTACCGACGATCGGGTAGTGCTCCGGCAGAATCTGCAGGGCAACGTGCTTGTTGATGATCTGGCCGACCAGGCCGCCAAGCTGCTCCAGCTGGTCGATATGGCGGGCATACATCAGCACGCCGTTGGCCAGGGCGCGCGGTTGGTCACCGCTGGCCTGGTGGGCCTGGTTGAACAGCGGGCGCACTTGCGGGTACTCGCTGAGCATCATCTTGTAGAAGTGGGTGGTCAGCGCTTCGCCGCCGCTTTCCAGCAGGGGGACAGTGGCCTTGATGATTGCACGTTGTTCGGCATTGAGCATTGCAACAACTCCTGAGCCTGTGGCTTCAAATGACTGCCCGAGCTATTACATCAATCATGCCAACTCTTATCTCCAGCAAAATCAGGGGCTTGACGCAGGTCATGTCAAAACGACCCACCTCGACGTATAGTCATATCGACCCACAGGAGTCCATATGACCACGAAGCCCCTGCTCACCACCCTGCTGCCCCTGGTCAGCGACCTTTCCCGCGACCTGCCCGACCAGGAACGCTATCGCCGCCTGCTGCAGGCCATGCGGGGGTTGCTGCCCTGTGATGCCGCCGCGCTGCTGCGCCTGGACGGCGAGTGGCTGGTGCCGCTGGCAGTGGACGGCCTGAGCCCCGATACCTTGGGCCGGCGCTTCCGAGTCAGCGAGCACCCACGCTTCCAGATCCTGCTCAGCAGCCGGGAACCCACCCGCTTCGCCAGCGACTCCGAGCTACCCGACCCTTACGACGGCCTGGTCAACGCCCCTGATGCCAACCTGGAAGTACATGACTGCATGGGTTGCCCGTTGATGGTCGACGAGCGCCCCTGGGGCCTGGTTACCCTCGATGCCCTGACCCCCGGGCAGTTCCAGAGCCTGGAGCTGGGCGCTCTGCAGGCCTTCGCCAGCCTTGCCGCCGCCACGGTAACCGTGGCCGAGCGCATCGAGCACCTGGCCCTGCGCGCGGAAGACGAACACCACCGCGCGGAAATCTACCGCCAGGCCAGCGGCCAGGACAAAGAGCTGATTGGCCAGAGCCCCGCGCACAAGCGCCTGGTCGAGGAAATTCGCCTGGTCGGTGGCAGTGACCTGACCGTACTGATAACCGGTGAGACCGGCGTCGGCAAGGAGTTGGTGGCCCAGGCCCTGCACCAGGCCAGCAACCGCGCCGACAAGCCGTTGGTCAGCCTCAACTGCGCCGCCCTGCCTGACACCCTGGTGGAAAGCGAACTGTTCGGCCATGTACGCGGAGCCTTCACCGGCGCCCATGGCGAGCGCCGCGGCAAGTTCGAGCTCGCCAATGGCGGCACATTGTTCCTCGACGAAGTCGGTGAACTGCCACTGACGGTGCAGGCCAAATTGTTGCGCGTACTGCAGAGCGGCCAGTTACAACGCCTGGGCTCGGATCGCGAACACCGGGTGGATGTGCGCCTGATCGCAGCCACCAATCGCGACCTTGCAGCAGAGGTGCGTATTGGCAACTTCCGCGCCGACTTCTACCACCGCCTCAGCGTATACCCGCTGCACGTTCCGCCGTTGCGCGAACGTGGGCGTGATGTGCTGCTATTGGCTGGCTACTTCCTCGAACAGAACCGTTCGCGCCTAGGCCTGAACAGCCTGCGCCTGAGCAGCGAAGCCCAGGCCGCGCTGCTGGCCTACGACTGGCCAGGCAACGTACGTGAACTGGAACATCTGATCGGCCGCTCGGCGCTCAAGGCGCTGGGCCAACATTCCGACAGGCCACGCATCCTCACCCTGGAAGCCATCGACCTGGACCTGCGCGCAACCGCAACGCCCGGCACCCCGCCCTCCCCTGCTGTGCCCTTGCCGGCGGCACCGCTACCCGAAGGGGGCTTGCGCGAAGCCGTCGACGACTACCAGCGCCAGCTGATCGAGGCCTGCCTGCAGCGGCACGAAGAAAACTGGGCAGCGGCTGCCCGGGAACTCGGCCTGGACCGCGCCAACCTTAGCCGCCTGGCCCGTCGGCTGGGGCTGCGCTGAGTTGGAATCCTGGGGGCGCTTTGCGCCCCATCGCGACACAAGGCCGCTCCTACAAGGGACCGCGCCCCCCCCTGTAGGAGCGGCCTTGTGTCGCGATGGGCTGCAAAGCAGCCCCACAATCCCCACACCCGCTAAAGCCCGACCAAACCAGGCCGATAACCGGTTATCCCCTGTTCCCCACGAAGGTCACCATGGCCACGCAAAATGCCCGCGCGGACTCGCTGTCCCTGCTGCTGTTCACCCTGCGCAGCGGCAAGTTGATGGCAATCAACCTGCTCAAGGTCAGCGAGATAATCCCCTGCCCGCCGCTGACCAAGCTGCCCGAATCGCACCCCCACGTGAAAGGCGTGGCAACCCTGCGCGGCAATTCGCTGTCGGTCATCGACCTGTCCCGCGCCATTGGCGAACGGCCGCTGGCCGACCCTGACGGCGGCTGCCTGATCGTCACCGAGATCAGCCGCTCGCGCCAGGGCCTGCATGTGCAGGCGGTCAGCCGCATCGTGCATTGCCTGAGCACCGACATCAAACCACCCCCTTATGGCTCGGGCAGCCGCTCGTTCATCACCGGCGTGACCAGGGTCGACAACACTCTGGTGCAGGTGCTGGACATCGAAAAAGTCATCCACGCCATCGCCCCGCCGCTGCCCGAACCGCATCACGCCACCCTGAGCGAGGAAGACGCCAGCCTGCTGGCCGCCGCCAATATCCTGGTGGTGGACGACAGCCAGGTAGCCCTGCAACAGTCGGTGCACACCCTGCGCAACCTCGGCGTCGAATGCCATACCGCGCGCAGCGCCAAGGACGCCATCAACGTGTTGCTGGAGCTGCAGGGCACCGCGCAGGAAATCAACGTGATCGTCTCCGACATCGAAATGAGCGAAATGGACGGCTACGCTTTCACACGCACCCTGCGCGAAACCCCCGACTTCCAGCACCTGTACATACTGCTGCACACCTCGCTGGACAGCGCGATGAGCAGTGAAAAGGCGACCCAGGCCGGGGCCAATGCCATCCTCACCAAGTTTTCCTCGCCAGAGCTGACCGATTGTCTGGTGGTGGCGGCGCGCGCCGTGGTGTTCGCCGAGCGCTGATATATTCGGAGACAAACTCCCCGGCTTGCCGTCGGGGTCGAGTCGGGCATAATTCGCCCCCCTCGCAAGTAACTTGCCGGAATCCGTATGAAGTTTTTCAGCTCTATCCTGATCAGTTTCGCCCTCTTCAGCGGTATCGCCCAGGCCTCCAGCAGCCAGGCCTGGAACGAGCAGCGCCAGCAGATGCTCAAGGCTTGCCTGGCCGCCAGCCAGTTCAAGGATGCTCACGCCCGCAGCAAGCCCGCCGAGTTCGATGATCAGGTCGGCATGAGCGCCCTGCTGATCGAAGGCGTCTACCCCCAGAAGCACATGCAGCAGCGCACCGGCACCGAGCTTTGCTTGTACGACCGCCAGCACCAGCGCGCCTTCGTCAGCGAGTGGAGCCCGGAAGCCAAGTGACCGACAGCCTGCGTTTCGCCTGTACCGGCTGCGGCAAGTGCTGTACCGGCCACCACGTGCCCTTGACCCTGGAGGAAGCGCGCCGCTGGGCGGACGACGGTGGCCAGGTGGTGGTGCTGATCGAAGCCTTCGTGGCAGACGGCCCTGGCATGCCGGTAGAACAGCGTGATCATGTGCTGCGTCGGTCCCATCCCGTGCCCTGTGGCGACGGCGAGGCACGAGTATCGGTGACCTTTGCCGCCTTCAACCCCGGGCGCTGCCGCAACCTCGACGACAACGACCTGTGCACCATCTATGACCAGCGGCCGCTGGTCTGTCGCATCTACCCGGTGGAAATCAACCCGCATATCCCGCTGCGACCATGCAGCAAGGACTGCCCGCCGGAAGCCTGGCAACAGGGGCCGGAGCTGATTCACGGCAGGCAACTGGTCGATGCCGGGCTGGAGGAGCTGGTGCAGGCCTCGCGCCAGGCCGACCGCGATGACATCGCCGCCAAGGTGGCGGTGTGCCAGGCGCTGGGCATGACCACCAGCGCGCTCAAGGGCAACGGGTTTACTGCCTACTTGCCTGACATGGGCGCGTTCAGCGCGGCCCTGGCCCAGGTACCGGAGGTTGGCCGGGCACAGTGGACCCTGCATGTGGAGGACGCGGCGCTGGTGGCGAGCTTGCAGGAACATGGTTTGCGCACCACCAACGAGCCCCCGGTGTATTACGCCTTCATCAGCTTCTAGCTATGCCTTTGCAGGGCAACTGCCTTGCTCAAGAACCAAAGCCTGCCGCGGTCCCTGTGGGAGCGGGCGTGCCCGCGAACACCGGCGCAGCCGGTGCCATCCACCGCGTTGTATTCTTCGCGGGCATGCCCGCTCCCACAGGGGTCGCAGTTCGCATGCCAGGTGCGTGGTGGCGCGGCAGGCGAAACTGACAGCGCTGTCAGCCAGCGGTCACGCTGCCGACCCGGTTCGGGGGCTATAAGCTTGAATACAGACAACCATTCCCCTCCCCTCTGGCCAAGGTGCCCGCACCGATGCGACGTCCGTCCCGCCCTGTCATCCTCGCCGCCCTGGCGCTCCTGGTCCTGGCGGTAGCGGGTATCTGGTTCGGCCAGCGCCAGCCAGCACCTGCCACCCGCGCGCAAACCGCCATCCCGGTGCGCGTAGTCAGTGTCGTCCAGCAGGACGTGCCGCGCTATGCCAGCGCCATCGGCTCGGTGCTGTCGCTGCACAGCGTCGAGGTGCGCCCGCAAGTGGAGGGGGTACTGACCCAGGTGCTGGTCAAGGAAGGCCAGTGGGTGAAGGAAGGCGACCTGCTGGCCTCCCTCGACGACCGCGCCATCCGCGCCAACCTCGATCAGGCCCGTGCCGAACTTGGCCAGAGCCAGGCGCAGATCCAGGTAGCCAACGTCGACCTGCAGCGCTACCGCCTGCTGAGTACCGACAACGGCGTTTCGAAGCAGACCCTCGACCAGCAGCAGGCCCTGGTCAACCGCCTGCAAGCCACGGTCAGGGGCAACCAGGCGGCCATCGCCAATGCCGAGGTGCAGCTGTCGTACACGCAGATCCGCTCGCCAGTGACCGGCAGGGTGGGTATTCGCAACGTCGACCCCGGCAACCTGGTACGCACCAGCGATACCCGCAGCCTGTT
Organism: Pseudomonas sp. S1(2024); assembly: GCF_046557535.1. Lineage (NCBI taxonomy): Bacteria > Pseudomonadati > Pseudomonadota > Gammaproteobacteria > Pseudomonadales > Pseudomonadaceae > Pseudomonas > Pseudomonas sp. S1(2024). The sequence goes on along the minus strand of NZ_JBKGFP010000079.1, from coordinate 19,798 downwards.
CAGCGTCACCCAGATCGACCCGATCGCCGTCGAATTCGCCCTGCCGCAGCAAATGCTGTCGACCCTGCAAAGCCTGCTGAAGGCGCCCACCCCGGCACTGGTGCAGGCCTATATGGATGCCGACGGCGAACGCAGCCTGCTCGGTGAAGGCCACCTGGCACTGATCGACAACCAGATCTCCGCCACCACCGGCACCGTGCGGGTAAAAGCCGAGTTCGACAACAAGGACGGCCGCCTGTGGCCGGGCCAGCTGGTCACCATCCGCCTGCGCACCGCCGTGGAAGAAAACGCCCTGGTAGTGCCGCCTCCGGTGGTACAGCGCGGCGTCGACGGGCACTTCGTCTACCGCCTGGACGGTGACAAGGTCACCAGCGTGCCGGTCAAGGTGCTGTATCAGGACAGCGGGCTGAACATCATTGCCGGGGTCAAGCCGGGCGAGCGCCTGGTGCTCGATGGCCAATCGCGGCTCAAGCCAGGTTCGCGGGTCGAGGTGGCCCCCGATGCCCCCGCGCCGTCGGAAATGGCCGACCGGCGGAGCCAGCCATGAACACGCGCAACGGTGTTTCGGCCTGGTGCATCGACCACCCTATCGCCACCCTGCTGCTGACCTTCGCCCTTATGCTGCTGGGGGCCATCGCCTTCCCGCGCCTGCCGGTGGCACCACTGCCGGAAGCCGACTTCCCGACCATCCAGGTCACCGCCCAGCTGCCCGGCGCCAGCCCGGAAACCATGGCCTCGTCGGTGGCCACGCCGCTGGAAGTGCAGTTCAGCGCCATCCCCGGCATGACCCAGATGACCAGCAGCAGCGCACTGGGCTCGACCAACCTGATCCTGCAGTTCACGCTCGACAAGAACATCGACACCGCCGCCCAGGAAGTGCAGGCGGCCATCAACACCGCCACCGCGCGCCTGCCGCAAGACCTGCCCAACCCGCCGACCTGGCGCAAGGTCAACCCGGCCGACAGCCCGGTGCTGGTGCTGACGGTCAGCTCCAGCCAGATGCCTGGCAACGACCTCAGCGACTACGCCGAAACCCTGCTCGCGCGCCAGCTGAGCCAGATCGACGGGGTCGGCCTGATCAACATCACCGGGCAGCTGCGCCCGGCGATCCGCGTGCAGGCGCAACCCGAGAAACTGGCCGCCATCGGCCTGACACTGGCCGACTTGCGCCAGGCCATCCAGCAGACCAGCCTGAACCTGGCCAAGGGGGCGCTGTACGGCGAGCACAGCGTTTCGACCATCGCCGCCAACGACCAGTTGTTCCATCCCGACGACTACGCCCAGCTGATCGTCTCCTACCGTGACGGTGCACCAGTGCTCCTGAGGGACGTGGCAAAGGTGATCAATGGCGCCGAGAACGCCTACGTCAAAGCCTGGTCCGGCGACCAGCCCGGGTTGAACCTGGTGATTTTCCGCCAGCCTGGCGCCAACATCGTCGATACCGTGGACCGGGTACTGGCTGCCCTGCCCAAGCTGCAGGAGATGCTGCCAGCCTCGGTCGAAGTGTCGGTGCTGCAGGACCGCACCCAGACCATCCGTGCCTCGCTGCATGAAGTGGAGCTGACCCTGATGATCGCCGTGGCCTTGGTGATCGGGGTGATGGCGCTGTTCCTGCGCCAGTGGTCGGCGACCATGGTGGTGTCCAGCGTGCTTGGCGTATCGCTGATCGCCAGTTGCGCGCTGATGTACATCTTCGGCTTCAGCCTGAACAACCTGACCCTGGTGGCCATCGTCATCTCGGTGGGCTTCGTGGTCGACGATGCCATCGTCGTGGTGGAGAACATCCACCGTCACCTGGAGGCCGGCGACGACAGCCGCACGGCAGCGCTCAAGGGCGCCGGGGAAATCGGCTTCACCGTGGTGTCGATCAGTTTCTCGCTGATCGCCGCGTTCATCCCGCTGCTGTTCATGGGCGGCGTGGTCGGCCGGCTGTTCAAGGAGTTCGCCCTTACCGCCACTGCCACCATCCTGATTTCGGTGGTGGTTTCGCTGACCCTGGCGCCAACCCTGTGCGCACTGTTCATGCGCCGCCCGCCCGGAGAGCACAAGGGCGGCTTCGGCGAGCGGCTGGTCAGGTGGTACGAAAAGGGCCTGGACCGCGCCCTCACCCACCAGCGTCTGACGCTCGGCGTGTTTGGCCTGACCCTGGCCCTGGCGGTGGCCGGTTACGTGGGTATTCCAAAGGGCTATTTCCCACTGCAGGACACCGGCTTCATCCTTGGCACCAGCGAGGCGGCGGCGGATGTGTCGTACCCGTCGATGATCGAGAAGCACCAGGCGCTGGCCAAAATCATCGAGGCCGACCCGGCGGTGCGCGCGTTCTCCCACTCGGTGGGTGTCACCGGCAGCAACCAGACCATCGCCAACGGCCGCTTCTGGATCGCCCTCAAGCCCCGTGGCGAACGCGATGTGTCGGCCAGCGAACTGATCGATCGGCTGCGGCCCAAGCTGGCCCAGGTGCCAGGCATCGTCCTGTACATGCGTGCCGGCCAGGACATCAACCTAAGCTCCGGCCCGTCGCGCACCCAGTACCAGTACGTGCTCAAGAGCAACGACGGCATGGCGCTGAACCTGTGGACCCAGCGCCTGACCGAGCGCCTGCGGGAAAACCCGGCGTTCCGCGACCTGTCCAACGACCTGCAACTGGGTGCCAGCGTCACCCGCATCGATATCGACCGCCAGGCCGCGGCACGTTTCGGCCTGACCACCACCGACGTCGACCAGGCGTTGTACGACGCCTTCGGCCAACGGCAGATCAGTGAATTCCAGACCGAGACCAACCAGTACAAGGTGATCCTCGAACTGGATGCCCGCCAGCGCGGCAAGGCCGAAAGCCTCAACTACTTCTACCTGCGCTCGCCGCTGACCAACGAGATGGTACCGCTGTCGGCAGTAGCCCATGTACCGGCGCCCAGCACCGGGCCGCTGTCGATCAGCCACGATGGCCTGTTCCCGGCGGCCAACCTGTCGTTCAACCTGGCCCCGGGCGTGGCCCTGGGCGATGCGGTGACCATCCTCGAGCGCACCCAGCGCGAGCTGGGCATGCCCGACTCCATCAGCGGCAACTTCCAGGGCGCGGCCCAGGCCTTCCAGAGTTCGCTGTCGAGCCAGCCTTGGCTGATCCTGGCTGCGCTGGTGGCGGTGTACATCATCCTCGGCGTGCTGTACGAAAGCTTCGTCCACCCGCTGACGATCATTTCCACCCTGCCCTCGGCCGGCCTCGGCGCGCTGATCCTGCTGTGGGCCTTGGGCCAGGACTTCAGCATCATGGGGCTGATCGGCGTGGTGCTTCTGATCGGTATCGTCAAGAAAAACGGCATCCTGCTGATCGACTTCGCCCTGGAGGCCCAACGCCGCCAGGGCTTGACCCCGGAGCAGGCGATCCACCAGGCCTGCCTGACGCGCTTCCGGCCGATCATCATGACCACCCTGGCCGCCTTGCTCGGCGCGGTGCCGCTTATGTTCGGCTTCGGCACCGGTTCCGAACTGCGCCAGCCACTGGGCATCGCCGTGGTTGGTGGCCTGCTGGTGAGCCAGGCGCTGACGCTGTTCACCACCCCGGTCATATACTTGGCCCTAGAGCGCCTGTTCCACCGCCGCCAGGCCGCCCGTGCGGCGGCGCCCAGTGCCAGTTAGGACAAGACCATGCGTGTGCTGATCATCGAAGACGAAGAAAAAACCGCCGACTACCTGCATCGCGGCCTCAGCGAGCAGGGGTTTACCGTGGACCTGGCGCGGGACGGCATCGAGGGCCTGCACCTGGCCCTGGAGGGTGACTACGCGGTGATCGTGCTGGACGTGATGCTGCCGGGCATGGACGGCTATGGCGTGCTGCGCGCCCTGCGCGCGCGCAAGCAGACGCCGGTCATCATGCTGACCGCCCGTGAACGGGTCGAAGACCGTATCCATGGCCTGCGCGAGGGCGCCGACGATTACTTGGGCAAGCCGTTTTCCTTCCTCGAACTGGTCGCCCGCCTGCAAGCCCTGACACGCCGTAGCAGCAACCATGAACCGCTGCAGGTGCAGGTGGGTGACCTGTGGATCGACCTGATGGCGCGCAAGGCCACGCGCGCCGGCCAACGCCTTGAGCTGACGGCCAAGGAGTTCTCGCTGCTCAGCGTGCTGGCCCGCCGGCAGGGCGAAATTCTGTCAAAGACAGCGATTGCAGAGCTGGTCTGGGACATCAATTTCGACAGCGATGCCAACGTCGTCGAAGTGGCGATCAAGCGCCTGCGCGCCAAGCTCGACGGGCCTTTCGACAACAAGTTGCTGCACACCATCCGAGGCATGGGCTATGTCCTGGAAAGCCGTGCGGGGTAATTCCATCGCGCTGCGCCTGTCGGCGCTGTTCATCCTGGTGGCGCTGGGCGTGTTCCTGCTGATCGGTTCGGCGCTGTACCGCCAGGTAGACCGCAGCCTCGACCTGCTGCCGCAAGCCGAGCTGGACGCGCGCTTCAGTGTGCTCGAGTCCACCCTCAACCGCTTCGGCACACCGGAGCACTGGGTCAAGATCAACAACAAGCTCAACCTGCTCAGTGAAGAGGACAAGCGCATTCGCTTCTGGGTGGTCAGCAGCAACCCGGCCTACGAATACGGCCACCCTAGCGAGCTGGTCCGCGCCTTCGCCGAAGGCGTGCAGGGCATGCGCGACCTGCGCCTGCCCGACCGGCCCTACCCTTACAAGGTGCTGGTCAGCGAACTGCCGGCCCTGGGCGAGCGGCCGCCGCTGCGCTTTCTGATCGGCATCGACACCGAAACATTCTGGCAGGCGCAGCACAGCCTGCTGGTGGCGATTGTCGGGCTGGCGGTGCTCGGCGTGCTACTGGCCTCGCTGCTGGGCTACTGGGTGGCGCGTATCGGCCTGCGCCCACTGTTGGCGTTGTCCGTTGAGGCCCAGGCCCTGGCCCCACCGCGCCTGGACGGGCGCCTGCAGACCCACGCCCTGGCCCCGGAGCTTGCACAGTTTGCAGGTGCCTTCAATGCCGCACTGGACCGGGTAAGCCAGGCCTACTCGCGGCTGGAGGCGTTCAATGCCGACGTCGCCCACGAACTGCGCTCGCCGCTGACCAACCTGATCGGCCAGACCCAGGTTGCACTGACCCGAGGGCGCAGCGCCGAGCATTATTTCGAAGTGCTGCAATCGAACCTTGAGGAGCTGGAGCGCCTGCGCAGCATCATCAACGACATGCTGTTCCTGGCCAGTGCCGACCAGGGCAGCAAGGCCACTGCCCTGACCCAGGCCTCGCTGGCCCAGGAAGTGGCGACCACCCTGGACTACCTGGACTACATTCTCGAAGATGCGCAAGTCAGCGTGAGTGTGAGCGGTGACGCCCAGGCGCCCATCGAAAAGGCCCAGCTGCGCCGGGCGCTGATCAACCTGCTGAACAACGCCGTGCAGCACACCGCACCGCACCAGGTGATCGAGGTGCAGATCGCTGCCGGGCCGGAGCAGGTCAGCATCGCCGTGAGCAACCCGGGGCCGGCGATCGACGATGAGCACCTGCCGTTGTTGTTCGAACGCTTCTACCGGGTGGATGCGGCACGTAGCAACAGTGGTGGGGGTAACCATGGGTTGGGGTTGGCGATCGTCAAGGCGATTGCGCTGATGCATGGTGGGGAGGTGTTCGTGCGTAGTGCCGCTGGGGCCAATACCTTTGGGATCAGGCTACCGGCCCATATCTGACCAGCCAACGCCGTCCTTGTGGGAACAATTGCCTTGCTCAGAGTCTGAAAACAGCCGCAATCTTTGTGGGAGCGGGCAAGCCCGCGAACACGGGCGAAGCCCGTGCCATCCACCGCGGTGCCTGCTTCGCGGGCTCGCCCGCTCCCACAATGAACGCGTAGCGCGTCTAGCATGGGGGTTTGCGGCGAAAGTCCAATTGCTTTTACTGCGATAGTTACCTTTTGCGCAACAGTGCTTATCGCTCTTCGCTCTGTTTCAAGTGCATTGAAAGGACTAACTTTACCCCCGTCCTCATTAGCACTTGCATCGCAAGAAGGTAGTTTCAAATGTCCAACAGTATGGGTATTGCCAGCGTCTTCGTCCTGTCTTCCCTGTTGTTGTCGCCCCTGGCCATGGCTGAAGAATCCAAGGCTTTCGTCACCCGTAATGCTGAGTTCGCCGCAGTCCACCAAGAGGCCCGCGAAGCCGTAGCCGCACAGCAGGTAGACACCGCAAAAGACGCTAACCAGACAGCTTCCAAGGTCTCTGTCGATGCCAATGCCGACAGCTGATCAAGTGCTGTCGCTGCTCCCGTTTTCCCTTGGCTACGCCATGGGCACTACCAGTGCCGATATGTTAGCCTTTTAAAGCCGCTGCCGATCAGCGGCTTTTTTTATGTGCTTCAACTATCAGCCAAGCTGTAACGTTCACCTATAAAAAAGACGCACATTCGAAAATAAAAACTGCCCCACCGCCAGACCCAAGGAGCTAGTACCGGTGCCTTCCGCGTTTCGTTTTACCCCGCTGTTCATTGCGTTGACTGCAACGATCCCTTTCGCCGCCCAGGCAGATGAAGACAAGGCTGATGGCTTCATCGAAGGCTCGTCCTTCAACCTGCATTTCCGTAATGCCTACTTCAACCGCGACAACCACAACGCCGGAGTGCGCGACACCCGCGAGTGGGGCCAAGGTGCGGTTGCACGTTTCGAGTCGGGCTACACCCCGGGTGTGGTCGGCTTTGGCCTGGACGCCCATGCCATGCTGGGCCTGAAGCTCGATGGGGGCGGCGGCCATGCTGGCACCAGCATCCTGCCGACCCACCAGAAGAACGAAGACGAACTGGGTGCTGCCCCGCACTCGTTCTCCACCGCCGGTGCCGCGGTCAAGCTCAAGGCGTTCGACACCGAGCTGAAAGCCGGTGACCTGTTCCTCACCAACCCGGTGATTGCTGGCGGCGAAACCCGCATGCTGCCGCAGACCTTCCGTGGTGTGAGCCTGACCAACACCAGCATCGACGGCCTGCTGCTCGAAGGCGGCCAGGTGAGTTTCACCAAGCCGTACAACCAGAGCGGCCACCGCCGCATCGACACCTACTACGGTTCGCTGGGCGAGCATGACAAAAGCAAGCACCTGAACTGGGCCGGCGCGTCGTGGAGTGGCACCCCGAACATCACTGCCAACCTGTATGCAGCCGAACTGAAGGACATCTGGAACCAGTACTACGCCGATTTCGACTACACCTATGTGGTCAACGATCTGGTCAGCCTGAACCCGGGCGTGCACTTCTATCACACCCAGGACACCGGCCAGGCACTGCTGGGCAAGATCGACAACAACACCTACAGCGTGCATTTCACCGTCAACGCCGGGTTCCACAGCGTCACCGCCGCCTATCAGCGGGTCAATGGCAACACGCCGTTCGACTACATCAACCTGGGCGACAGCGTCTACCTGGACAACTCGCGCATGTACTCGGACTTCAACGCACCGAACGAGCGCTCGTGGAAGCTGCAGTACAACTATGACTTCGCTGGTGTGGGCATCCCTGGCCTGAGTACGGTGCTGTCGTACTCGCGCGGTGAAGCCGACCTGACCAAGGCCACCCAGGACACTACCCACTACGACTACTACCGTGCCGATGGCAAGAACGCCATGCACTGGGAACGCGACGTAGACGTGAAGTACGTGTTCCAGGAAGGAGACCTCAAGGACCTGTCGGTGCTGGTGCGCTATGCCACCCACCGTGGCAGCCAGGGTTATGCGTCGATCGACAGCAACAGCGACAACGATGAACTGCGGGTGATCGTGGATTACCCGTTGAACGTGTTCTGATCCAGACCCGGGTGCGAGGGCTTCGCCCTCGTTTCGCCGGCAAGCCAGCTCCCACCTTGACCGCATTCACCTCAAGCCTTGTGCGGTACTTGTGGGAGCTGGCTTGCCGGCGATGGGCTGCGCAGCAGCCCCTGCGTGATTCCGTCGGAGAAATCTTGTCCGACAATCCCCGCTTCCCTAGAATGTCGCCGCCGCGAATGGCCCTGCCCACGCAGTAGCGAGCATGACCTCCCGATCACCGCGTTTCGCACTCTACAGGTCACACCCCGAGCTGCTCCTCAACCTGGGCAGTTGCCTTGCCGTGCTCGCCATCGTGGCCATCGTCAGCTACCTGCTGGCGCGGGAGCGCGACAATATCGAGCTGTCGGCGATCCGCTCGTCCAACAATATTGTCCAGCTGATCGAAAGCGACATCCTGCGCAACGTCGAACTCTACGACCAGTCGCTGCAGGGCCTGATCTGGGCGGTCGGGCGCAAGGAGCTGCCGGAAATACCCGGCCCGGTGCGCCAACGCCTGCTATTCAATGAAGCCTTCGTCGACCGCAAGCGCGGTGACGTGCTGTGGCTGGACAAGCAAGGCAACGTGGTGGGCGATTCCACCAGTAGCGTGCCACGCAAGGCCAACTTCAGCGGTACAGGGGTATTCCAGGCCCATCTGCACAACGCCAACCTCGGCCTGCTGGTCGGCCCGCCGTTCAAGGCCAGGCTCGGCGACCTGGACTGGTGCATCAGTTTCAGCCGGCGCATTTCCGGGCCCAATGGCGAGTTCGTCGGCCTGGCCGCGGGGGCACTGCGCCTGTCGTACTTCAGTGACCTGTTCCAGCGCCTGGACATCGGCGACGATAGCAGCATCAACCTGCTCAACACAGACGGCCAACTGTTGGCCCGCCAGCCCAGCCGCGCGCAAGACCCGGCGATTGGCAGCAATTATGCCGAACGACCCAATTTCAAACGCATTCTCAGCGAGCAGAACGGCAGCTTTACCGCACGCTCCAGCCGCAACGGCACCCCGCGCATGTACACCTTTGCCCGGGTCGCTCAGTTGCCGCTGATCGTGCTGGTCGTGCGTTCGGCCGATGAAGTTTTCGAGTCGTGGCGCCGCACTGCGATCGTGGTCGGCGTCGCCACAGGGGTACTGTGTGTGGGTATCCTCTGGCTGACCCTGCTGCTGGGCCGCGAGTTGCGCCGCCGGCAAGAGGCCGAACAGGGTCTGGCCAACCTGGCCGCCACCGACAGCCTGACCGGCTTGCCCAACCGCCGCCACCTGGACCAGGTACTCCGTCAGGAATGGGCCCGCGCCCAGCGCAATCGCAAGTCATTGGCAGTGCTGATGGTGGATGTGGATCACTTCAAGGCATTCAACCAGCGCCACGGCCACGCCGGTGGCGACCATGCCTTGCGCGAAGTGGCCAGGACCATCGAGGCGTGCATCCGGCGCCCGGCCGATCTGGCGGCGCGCTATGGGGGTGAAGAATTCCAGGTGGTGTTGCCGGAAACTGACCTGGCCGGTGCGCAATTGCTGGCGGAGCGCATCCGTGCCAGCGTCGAGGCACTGGCACCGTTTGCCGACGATGCCCACTCTGTCACGGTGAGCATCGGCATTGGCCTGTCAGGCACCCAGCACGACCTGGCGAGGGTGCTGGGTGCTGCCGATGAAGCGCTCTACCGAGCCAAGGCCAAAGGCCGCAACCGGGTAGAGGGGCCTGCGGACTAGCTGCGGGCGCGCGCGGCGTTGCGCAAGGCTCTGACCTGATCATGGTTACGCTGCACACCTTGCAGCTGTTTTTCCACCAAGGTGTAGGTCTGGTCGCTGGCGGTGCGGCCCAGCTTGACCAGTTTCTCGCGAGCTTCCTTGTAGGCCTTGAGGGCATGGTCCTCGCCCCGCTCCACCTCGTTCAGCACCGCTTCCTCATCCTTGCCGGTGACCATCGCCTTGAGGTTTACCCAACCCCGATGCAGGTCACCGCTGATGCTGGTGGAGGTTTCCGGGTCGCCACCCAGGCGACGCACCTCGCTCTGCAGTTCGCCAGCCGCATTGGCGCACTCACCGGCACGCTGAACGAAGAACGCTTTAAGTTCGGGGTTCTTCACATCATCGGCCGAGGCCTTGAAACCTTTCTCACCATCCTTGCTGTACTCGATCAGGTCGTTGAGCACGTCGATCACGTCTTTGTTGGGATTGCTCATGGCACAAACTCCTTGGCAGGTGATAGTCATCTGTATGGGAGCAGCGTTCGTGCCAAGCGAGGATTATCTATAAAGTCCTTAAAAATCAATAACATAAAAACAGAAGGTCTGAGCTTGATCACGGCGTTCTGCATGATTGCCGCTTGGGCCTTCGTGCAGATTGCAGTATGGTCGGCGCTTTTCAACAGCCAGGTGCGCCGATGATGAAGCCGGAAACGCTCGAACTGCTGGTCACCCGCACCATGCCGTTTGGCAAGTACCAGGGACGAATCATTGCCGACCTGCCAGGGGATTACCTGGCCTGGTTTGCGCGCAAGGGTTTCCCGGCGGGGGAATTGGGTGGGTTGCTGGCGCTGATGCACGAGATCGATCACAACGGGCTGGGCGATCTGCTTGTGCCGTTGCGGCAGAAGCACGGGCGTTGAGCTGTTCCGGCCTCTTCGCGGGCACGCCCGCTCCCACAGTTACTGCATGATCCTGAAGCTTGCAGTGACCCTGTGGGAGCGGGCGTGCCCGCGAAGAGGCCAGTAAAGCCAGCTCAAATCTCTAACCCTTCACCGGCGCTACCGCCAACTCCACCCGCTCGCTCTTCTTGATCACCGCATACACCACCGCCGTCAGCAGGCTGCCCGCCACGATCGCCAACAAGTACAGCAGCGCATGGTTGATCGCATTGGGTATCAGCAACACGAACAGGCCGCCGTGCGGCGCCATCAGCTTGCAGCCGAAGTACATCGACAATGCCCCGGTCAATGCCCCACCGGCCACGCTGGCCGGGATTACCCGCAGCGGGTCCTTGGCGGCAAACGGGATCGCCCCTTCGGAGATGAAGCACAGCCCCAGCGCCAGGGCCGCCTTGCCCGCTTCACGCTCGCTCTGGGCAAACTTGCGTCGGGCCAGGAAGCTGGCGATACCCAGGCCAATCGGCGGCACCATGCCGGCGGCCATGGTCGCCGCCATCGGTGCATAGCTCGATGAGGCCAACAGCCCCACCGAGAAGGCATAGGCGGCCTTGTTGATCGGCCCTCCCAGGTCGACGCACATCATGCCGCCCAGCAACAGGCCCAAGAGGATGGCATTGGTGGTGCCCATGCTGTCGAGAAAATGCGTGAGCCCTTCCAGCATCGCCGCCACCGGCTGGCCGACCACGTAGATCATCACCAGGCCGGTGAACAGGCTGGCCAGCAGCGGAATGATCAGGATCGGCTTGAGTGCCTCCAGGCTGCTGGGCAGGCGCGCCCAGCGGGCAATGGCCTTGGCGCTGTAGCCGGCGAGGAAGCCGGCGACGATACCACCGATGAAACCGGCGCCCAGGGTGCTGGCCAGCAGGCCGCCGATCATGCCGGGCGCCAACCCCGGGCGGTCGGCGATGGACCAGGCGATGTAGCCCGCCAGCAGCGGAACCATCAACTTGAACGCAGCCTCGCCACCGATCTGCATCAACGCCGCCGGCAATGTGCCCGCTTCTTTGTAAGCCTCGATACCGAATACGAACGACAGGGCAATCAGCAGGCCGCCAGCCACCACCATCGGCAGCATGAACGACACGCCGGTGAGCAGGTGCTTGTATACCCCGCTCTTCTCGCCCTTGGCTGGCGTGCTCGCCGCTGCGGCATCGCCGCTGTTTTCCACCTTGGCATCAGCCAGGGCCTTGTCGAGGGTCGCGCGGGCCTGCTTGAGGGCGATACCGGTGCCACAACGGTAAATGCGCTTGCCAGCGAAACGCGCGGTGGGCACTTCGATGTCGGCGGCCAGCAGCACTACATCCGCTGCAGCGATGGCTTCGGCAGACAAGGGGTTGCGCGCACCGACCGAGCCCTGGGTCTCGACGGTGAGCTCGTAGCCCAGTTGCTGCGCAGCCTGCTGCAAGGCTTCCGCGGCCATGAATGTATGCGCGACGCCAGTCGGGCAAGCCGTGACGGCGACGATGCGTGCGCCAGCGCTGCCAGTTTCAGCCGGAAGGCCTGGCACCGTGGCCAGCAGACGGGCGTTGGAAGCCGCCTCATCGAGGAAGCCTTCGCGGTCGGCCAAAGCCTGGGATGGCGTGCTCTGGTACACGCGCTTGCCGACGAAACGCTCCAGGTCCACCGGGCCGGTGCTGACCACCAGCACCCAGTCGGCCTCGGCGATCTGCGTGGTGCTCAGTTGCCGCTCGGGGTGGCCGGCATCCTGCACTTCGACGCTGGTACTCCAGCCCCGCCGCTGGGCTGCGGCGGACAGCAAGCGCGCGCTCAGCACGCTCGACACCTGACCGTTGGGGCAGGCAGTGACAATGGCAATGTTCATCGGCAACCCTCTTTTTGTTCTGTCAGTTGCACGGCAGCTTCCAGACGCGCCAGTTGCTCGCGGTCACGGATGCCGAAACCAACCTGGGTAACAGCCTGTGCAGCGATGGCGGTGGCACGGGTCAAGGTCTGCGCCGGGGCTTCGCCCTGCAGCAGGCCGTGGACCATGCCGGCCACCAGCGAATCACCTGCACCCACTGTGCTGGCAACCTGCACCTTGGGCGGGCAAGCATGTACGGCATGGCCGTGGGTGAACCAGCTGACGCCCTGCTCTCCCGCCGAAACCACCACGTGTTCGACGCCACTGGCCAGCAGGCGCTCGGCAGCAGCGCGCTGCTGCGCCGGGTTATCCACAGCCAGGCCGAGCACCTCGCCCAACTCTTCGGTATTGGGCTTGACCAGCCAGGGCGAGCTCTGCAGGCCGGCACGCAGGGCTTCGCCGCTGCTGTCCAGGGCCACCTTCAGGCCTTGCGCCTTGAGCTGTTCGAGCAACTGTCGGAACCAGTCGGCGCTGATCCCACGCGGCAGGCTACCAGCCACCACCACCGCATCGTGGCCCGGGGCAACCTGCGCCAGGCAGCGCAGCAATGCACTGCGCGCCGCTTCGTCGACGTCCGGGCCTTGGCCGTTGATGTCGGTGACACGGCCATCGGCTTCGACCAGCTTGATATTACTGCGGGTTTCGCCCGGCACGCGGACAAAGCAGTCGACGAAGCCGCGCCAGTCGATCAGCGCCTCGAAAGGCTGCAGGTTGTCACGCCCGAGGAAGCCGCCAACAGTGACGGTGTGGCCCAGGTCTGCCAGTACCTGGGCAACGTTCAGCCCCTTGCCTGCGGCGTGGCTGTGCTGCTCCTGGCTGCGATTGACCTGCCCTGGGCGCAGGGTACCCAGGCCGATGGTGATATCCAGCGCAGGGTTCAGGGTGAGGGTGAGGATCTTGGCCATTCAGTAACGCTCCACCAGCGCGCGAACCGCTGCGGCGCTGTCCTGTTGCAGGGCCTCGCGCGCCAGGGCGCGGGCCGTCTGGTGATCGGCCTGGCGAACCAGGGCCTTGACTTCGGCAATGCTGCGCGCGGCGACGCTGAGTTCGTCCACGTCCAGGCCCAGCAGCACGGCCACTGCCTGCGGGTCGGCCGCCAGCTCGCCGCACACGCCCACCCACTTGCCATGGGCATGGGCGGCGCGCACGGTCATGTCGATCAGGCTGAGCACCGCCGGGTGCAGGCCGTCGGCCTGGGCCGAGAGGCTGGGGTGACCACGGTCGATGGCCAAGGTGTACTGGGTCAGGTCGTTGGTGCCGATGCTGAAAAAGTCCACTTCGCGCGCAAGTTGTGGTGCCAACAGCGCTGCCGAGGGCACTTCGACCATGATACCCAGTTGCAGGTCGGCTACCGGGATCTCGGCGCGCAGGCGCTCGACCATGGCGCGCGCCTCGCGCCATTCATGCACCTGCCCGACCATCGGGAACATGATGCGCAGCGGGCGCTGGTCGGCAGCGCGCAGCAGGGCGCGCAACTGGTCTTCCATCACCTGCGGGCGCTGCAGGGTAAGGCGTACGCCGCGCACACCGAGGAACGGGTTTTCCTCGGCAGCGATCGGCCAGTACGGCAGCGGCTTGTCGCCACCGACATCGAGGGTGCGCACCACCAGCGGGCGCCCGTCGAGGCCATCGAGCACGCGACGGTACTCGGCTTCCTGGGTCGCCACGTCCGGGGCCTGGGTGTGGGCCATGAAAATCAACTCGGTGCGCAGCAGGCCAACGCCTTCGGCGCCCTGCTCCACTACCTTGGCGATGCCGTTGCTCTCGCCGATGTTGGCAAACACCTCGACAGCGTGACCATCGCGAGTGACCGCCGGCTCGAAGCGGTTGGCCCAGGCGGCCTGCAAGCGTTGCTCGCGCAGGTCGCGCTCGGCCAGGGCCTTTTGCAGTTCATCCGCCGGCGGCGCCACGCTGACCACGCCACGCTGGCCATCGAGCAGCAACGGCGTGCCGCTGTCCAACAGCAGTATCGACGCCCCCGCGCCCACCACCGCCGGAATGCCCAAGGCACGGGCGACGATGGCACTGTGGGCGGTGGCGCCACCCTGGGCGGTGACGATACCGGCGACGCGGCTCGGGTCCAGCCGGGCGACATCGGACGGGCCGACTTCGGTCATTACCAGCACGTAGGGTTGCTCGGGTTCAGCCTGGGCCTGCACGCCACACAACTGCGCCAGCACGCGGCGGCCGATGTCACGCAGGTCGGCAGCACGTTCGGCGAGCAAGGCATCGTGCAGCGACTCCTGTTGACGCGCCGCCGCTTCGATCACTGCCATCCATGCTGCCGCGGCGCTTTCGCCCTGGCCCAGGCGCTGCTCGACATCGTCGCTCAGGGCCGGGTCTGCGAGCATTTCCTGATGGGTGACGAAGATTTCGCCAATGGCCTTGTCGCTGCGCTGGACCAAAGCCTGCAGCTCGCCATTCACGGTCGCCACAGCTTCACGCAGCTTCTGCCGCTCCTGGGCGCAGGACTCACCGCGCAGGGGGTAGTCGAACTCACGCTCGACACACACATGGGCCGGGCCACTGGCAATGCCGGGCGCAGCACCCACGCCGTGGATACGGCTACCGGCCGCGGGCGCTTGCAGCACTTCGGCCGCTGCGCCAGCTACAACCTCAGCACTCTGCGGCAGTGGCTCCACCTCTTCACCCAGGCCTTGTTCGATGGCGGCCAGCAGCACCGGCAAGGCATCGGGGGCGATGCCGGGCTCAGCCACCAGTTCCAGTGTCTGGCCACGTCGGGCGCCGAGACTGAGCAGCTTGCTCAGGCTCTTTACGGACACCGCCGGCTGCGCGCTATCCGCCAGCCGCACACGGATTTCCCCCTCGAAACCTTTGGCCAGTTGCGCCAATACCTTTGCCGGGCGGGCATGCAAACCGTGCGGGTTGGCCAGCACCACGCGCGCACTGGGCCAGTCTGTCGGCGCCTCACCGCCTAGCACCTCCAGCACCGCGCGGCTGCTGGTGGCCTGGTAGAGCATCTGCCCGCGGCCTTCGATCAGCACTTCGCACAGGCGTTCGAGCAAGGCCTGGTGGGCTGCACCGAGGCTGGCCAGGCAGAACAAGCCGTTGAGCGGTTGGTCGCGGTAACGCAGCGGCTGCTGCGGGGTGATGAAGGCCAGCCCCGGCTGGCGCACCTGGCGCTCGCTGTGCAGCCACCACAGGCCCTCGCCCAGCGGCAGCGGTTCGGCCTGCTGCAGGACGGCGGCAAAACCGCTATCGACGCAGTCGGCGCGCTGCAACAGGCGGGCACCGCGCCAGGCCAGCTCATCGAAGTCTTCGGCCGGCAGGTTCAGGCCGACCAACTGCGCATCCAGCGCCAGTTCCTGAGGCGCGCCCTGCAACAGCTTCAGTAACGCCTCCGCGGAACCGGCGCGGCGCAGAGCTTCGGCCAGGTCGGTCTCGCCCAGGGCGCGGGTCAGCAGTTGCAACAGGCGCAGGTGCTCATCGGAACGGGCAGCGATGCCGATAGCCAGATAGACCATCTGGCCATCGCCCCAGTCCACGCCCTCGGGAAACTGCAACAGCCGCACGCCGGTGGCGTACACCAGGTCACGGGTCTGCGGCGTGCCATGGGGGATGGCAATGCCCTGCCCAAGGAAGGTGGAGCCTTGTGCCTCTCGGGCCTGCAGCCCTTGCAGGTATCCCTCGGCGACCAGGCCGTCAGCGACCAGCCGGTCGGCCAGCAGGCGCAATGCCTCGGCCTTGTCGGCGGCCTTCTGGCCCATGGCTATCTGCTCCTTGGCGAGCTCGAGCATGACCTTCTCCTTTTGCAGTTCCCGGTCGGGTACTGGAGTATTGTTGTGAAATTCACATGAACGGCCAGTTCAACAGCCTTGCACGGATGGCAGCCGAGGCAGAAAATTCGGCAGCTGAAACGATTAATCTGACCAGGCGGCCACGTTACTCGATAATCTGCCGATGAAAAAGCCCCATCCTGTCGGACAATTGCGACAATGGTCGTCTGCGCGTGGCGCCCTCGCCGGGTCAAACTACCCGGTCAGGGCTCACAGCCAGCCCCGGTAATAACAAGGAAAATTCGGTGAAACTCAGCGATATCGCCCGTCTGGCCGGTGTGTCCGTGACCACTGCCAGCTACGTCATCAATGGCAAGGCCGAACAGCAGCGCATCAGCAACAGCACTGTCGAGCGGGTACGCGCGGTGGTCGAGGCCCACGGCTTCACCCCCAACCCGCAGGCCGCTGGCCTGCGCAGCCGGCATACCCGCACTCTGGGCTTCATTCTCCCGGATCTGGAGAACCCCAGCTACGCCCGCATCGCCAAGCAGCTCGAACAAGGTGCCCGCGCCCGTGGCTACCAGTTGCTGATTGCCAGCAGCGACGACCAGCCCGACAGCGAGCGCCAGTTGCAACAGCTGTTCCGCGCCCGCCGTTGCGATGCATTGTTCGTCGCCAGCTGCCTGCCGCCAGAAGACGACAGCTACCGCGAGCTGCAGGACAAAGGCCTGCCGGTAATCGCCATCGACCGCCGCCTGGACCCTGCGCACTTCTGCTCGGTGATCAGCGACGACCGCGACGCCAGCCGCCAGCTGGCCGCCAGCTTGCTGAGCGCCGCCCCGCGCAGTATCGCCTTGATCGGCGCCCGCCCCGAGCTGTCGGTCAGCCAGGCACGCGCCGGTGGCTTCGACGAAGCCCTGCAAGGCTATGCCGGCGAGGTTCGCCGCTATCAGGGCGAAGCGTTCAGCCGAGAGTGCGGCCAGCGCCTGATGCAGCAACTGATCGATGACCTTGGCGGCCTGCCGGATGCCCTGGTGACGACCTCCTACGTGCTGCTGCAAGGGGTGTTCGACACCCTGCAGGCGCGCACTGCCGACTCACGCCAGCTGCAGCTGGGTACCTTTGGCGACAACCAGTTGCTCGACTTCCTGCCGCTGCCAGTCAATGCCATGGCCCAGCAGCATGGCCTGATTGCCGCCACCGCGCTGGAACTGGCACTGGCCGCGATCGAGGACAAACGCTACGAACCTGGCGTGCATGCCGTCGGTCGAACGTTCAAGCAACGTATTACAGCGGCCTGAACATGCGCCTGATCGACACCCACACCCACCTGGACTTCCCCGACTTCGACGCCGACCGCCCACAACTGCTGGCCAACGCGGCGTCGCGCGGGGTGGAGAGGATGGTGGTGCTGGGGGTGTACCAGGCAAATTTCCAGCGGGTATGGGACCTGGCCTGTGCTGATCAGCGCCTGTTCGCCGCACTCGGCCTGCATCCGGTCTACCTTGACCAGCATCGCCCGGAGCACCTGGCGCAGCTGCGCGAGTGGCTGGAGCGCCTGCGCGGCGACCCACGGCTATGTGCCGTGGGCGAGTTTGGCCTGGACTATTACCTCGAAGACCTGGACAAGGCCCGCCAGCAGGCGCTGTTCGAAGCGCAACTGCAGATGGCCTGCGACTTCGAACTGCCCGCACTGCTGCACGTGCGTCGTAGTCACGCCCAGGTGATCGCTACGCTCAAGCGCTACAAGCCGGCGCGGGCGGGGGTGATTCATGCGTTTGCCGGCAGTTACGAAGAGGCCCGCGAGTACATCAAGCTGGGCTTCCGGCTTGGGCTTGGCGGTGCAGGTACCTGGCCACAGGCCTTAAGGCTGCGCAAGACCCTGGCGCGGTTGCCGCTGGACAGCGTGGTGCTGGAGACCGATGCGCCGGACATGGCGCCGGTTATGTTCCCCGGGGTAAGGAACAGCCCGGAACACCTGCCGGAGATTGCCGGGGCGCTGGCGCAGGTGATGGGTGTGGAAGTTGGCGAACTGGCTCAAGCCAGCACCCGCAATGCTTGCGAGTTGTTGGGTGGGGAGGGAAAGGGCGGCACTGGTGTGAGCCTCTTCGTGGTCTTGCCCGCTCCTACAGGGACCGCTCAAATCTCGAGGCCGGCGCAGTACCTGTGGGAGCGGGCAAGCCCGCGAAGAAGCCAGCGTGTCAGTTCAGACAAGCACCGTCCACAGCGCAAACCCGGCATACCACAGCACCGCACAGCGCAGCAGCAGTTCCCACAGGCTGTCGAGCCGGCCCAGCCCGCGCTGGCTGTCTTCTTGTTCGGGAATGTCATCGGCAATGCGCCCGACCCTGGCAACCAGGTGGGCGGCGCTGATGTGCCAGTTGAGCACCTCGTGCAGCATTACCCGGGTAACCGCGAGAAAGTTGCCGACCAGGGCGAAACTCAAGGCCAGCACCCGTACCGGCAGCCAGTCCATGATATGCCTGAGCTGCTCGGCACGGGCCTTCAACGTCGGTTGCTTGCTGTGTTCGCCACACAGAGCCAGCAAGCGATAGGCCAGGGCTGCACCCGGGCCCAGCACGAAGTACCAGAAGATCACCGCGAAAAAGCCCTGGTACACCTGCCACAGCAGGTTGCCCTGCACCTGCACCAACAGGCTTTGCGGCTCGTCGGCCGCCAGACCCAGGTCGCGCTCGGCCACGTGCAGCGCGGCCTGGTCATCACCGCGCCGCCAGGCATCACGGAACGGCCCCATCGATGCCTTGGCATCGCCGCGGCCCAGGCTGTAGATCAGCACCAGCAGGTGCACCGGCAACGCCAGCAAGCCATACGCCACCGGGTCCAGAACATGCAGCAGCAAAACCAGCAGCGCTACCGGTGCCAACACCAGAATGGCCAGCGTCCACCATGGGTGCACCTTGCCGCTGCGCTCCAGGCGCACCAGTTCGCCAAGGAAGAACCCATCGCGCTGCACCTGATGGCGCAGGGCCGAGAACTTCTCGACCCAAAGCGCCAGCAACAACACCAGAAAACTCATGCCTTTTCCTCGTTTTGCTGCAGCGCCTTTCGGTAGCGCGGCCAGTCGAAGGCCGGGCCGGGGTCGGTCTTGCGCTGCGGGGCAATATCGCTATGGCCCTGGATGCGGTCCAGCCCGATGGCCGGCCAGGCACCGCGGATGTGCCGGGTAAGTTGCTCCAGCACCGCGTACTGGGCATCGGTATAGGGCAGGTCGTCGGTGCCTTCCAGTTCTATGCCGATGGAGAAATCGTTACAGCCTTCACGCCCGTCGAAGCACGACACACCAGCATGCCAGGCGCGGTCGAGCAATGACACGAACTGGGTCACCGCACCGTCACGCTCGACGAACAGGTGCGCCGATACGGTCAGGTGGTTGATGCTGGCGAAGTACGAGTGCTCATTGGGGTCCAGGCGGTTCTGGAAGAATTGCTGGACCTTGCCGGTACCGAAGCAGGCCGGCGGCAGGCTGATGTTGTGAATAACCAGCAGGGAAATCGATTCGCCTTCGGGGCGAGCATTGAAGTTCGGCGAGGGGCAATGGGTGATTCCGATTCCGTGGAACCAGCCAGTGGCACGGTCCAATTGCATGGGGCAGATCCTGAGAGCGCCGTGAACAGGTCAACAGTATGCCCTGCGGCCAACGGCGTTTGCATGTGAATCATTGTAATGCTGTGGGAGCGGGCGTGCCCGCGAACACCGGCGCAGCCGGTGCCATCCACCGCGGCGCTTGTTTCGCGGGCACGCCCGCTCCCACAGA
>NZ_JBKGFP010000078.1:0-6818 GCF_046557535.1 Pseudomonas sp. S1(2024) | reverse complement strand
TAGGCCGCTCCCGCAACCCCCTCCCCATCCTCTTCCCCCCCCCTTTCTCTTTTTTCCCCCCCCCCCCCCGCTCCCACAGAGATCGTGCCAGCTTGCAGATAATGTGCAAGACAGTTGTGCCTACCGCCGCAGCCCGTCGAGCACCGCCTCAAGCGCCCGCTCGAACAAAAGCCCGTCATCCAGCACCCGCACCTCACCTCGATGCAGTGCCCGGGCCAGGCTGGCCCCGTTCCATTCGCGTACTTTCATGCCGGTGCGGTTGGCGAATACCAGCCGGTCGCTACTGTCGACGCGCGCCACCAGTTTGCAGCGCAGCGGTTCGTCCTCGTCCAGCACTTCTACCCAGGTACCGATACGCAGGCGCTGCACCTGACGCACGGCCACAGCCTGCCCGTCGGCAAACTGCGACGGAGCACAAGCGGGTTCCTCGGCAATCGCCAGGACGATGTCCTCGGCCACCAGCACTTCGCTCAAGGGCTGGCCCTCAGTGCCGGGCTGCATCGCGGTACCCGCGCAGGCACGCAGGTGCAGCTGTTCCAGTTGCAGGAAGAATTCGCGGGTCGCTGCCGAGTCCAGGGCCACGCTGGCCAGGCCATCGCGCAGTGCCTTGAGCAGGCCCGGTACCTGCTGCAGCAAGGCATGCGGCTCATGCGGCGGAGTGATGCTGGCCAGCAGCGTGTCCATCGTCTGCAAGGCATCCCGCCAGGCCTGGGATGCTTCACCTTGCTTGAGCCAGGCCAGCAGCAGTACCTGGCTCCAGGCTTGCACCAGCATCTGTACCACCACCTGCGGCAATAACCTACCGCGCAGCCGTTGGTTGAGAGCATGCTGCACCTGCTGCCTGGCCTGCAGTGTTCGTGCACGCCCTTCTTCGGCGTCGCGGGTGCGTTGTTCGAGCAGCTCGTTGCGCCGCCGCTCGTCCTGGTTAAAAGCGAGGAAGTCTTCGAGAAGTTCGGAGAACAGGCTGGTATCTTCGGCAAAATCATTGAGAAGGCGCTGGACGATACGCTCCACCCGCAGGTGCAGGCTGTCACGCATACCGTCGCCGCCGCATTCCCAGCCGATTGCCGCGCCAGCGATCTCGTTGAGCAGCCGGCGGGCCGGGTGGCTGGCACGACTGAGCAGCCCCTTGTCCAACAGGGCCACTTTAAGCAGCGGAATGTGCAAACGCCCGATCAGCGCACGCAGGCTGGCCGGCAAGTTGTCGTCGTCCTGGATGAAGGCGAACAGCAGGCCAACCAGGTTGATCATGTCCTCGTCGGCAACATCGATACGCCGGCGTGTGCCGCTGCGCACGCTGACCCGCAACAGCAATTGTTCAAGCTGTTGGCCAAGTTCGAAATCGTCGGCCTCGTGGGTAGCGGGCACATAGTGCTGCAAATGCGAAAGCAGGCGCAGCAGGTCGGCGGTGCTGATTGGCTGGGCGGCGGCCACCGCCTGCAAACGAGGCGCGAACTTTCCACGCACCGGGGCCAGCAGTGTTTGCAACGAGGCAAAGAAAGCCTGCCCTGCCGCGTCCGAGCCCACCTCGTGACCCAGGTTCGCCGGCCCACGACCTGCGCTCATGCGCCGATCTTCGGCACGCCGACGTGGTGCCGACGGCAATTCAGGCAGTACACCGGCGGCGGCCAGCAACTGGTTGGCTTCGCTATAGATCACGTCGGCATCGCGCAACACATAGCGCTCGAACAGTTTGAGCAGGACCAGCTTGACCCGCAGGCCAACCCCCAGGTTGCGGCCAGCGTCGAGGAAGTAGCCGCACAGCGCTGCGGGCCCCAGCGGGTTGTGCTGCTCGTGCAGGGGGCGGTCGAGCAGTACCTGCAAGCGCAGGCCCAGTTGCTGCAGGGCAATACCGTCGCGTGACAGCACGCGCGCGACCATGCCTTCTATCGCGCCAGCCCGTTCTACGTGGGCCTTGCTGCGCAGGTTGCCCGGCTCGGCCATGTGCGCCAGCAGGTCAACCTGGCCGATACGGGCAAAGGCATCATAGAACGTGTCGAGAAAACCGCGCTCGATGCTCTTGCGCTTCAGGCGCAGGTCGCGCATGGCCTCGAAGTACAGGTTCTGGTCGCCGCGGTCCAAGGCCTTGTCGGCCATCTCGAAGAGGGTGTCGTCAGCATTGTCGAACAAGCCCTGCAGGCCCTGACGCAACTGCAAGGCGGCCTTGTCGCGCACCTGCAGGAGCAATACCGGAAGGCAAGGCAGAGGCGTACGCCCGCCTCGATCGATGGCTGCCGCCAAGGGCACCACCTTGCCTTCTTTTTGCATCCTGTACTCCTTGCAGGGTGTCTCGCCCGAAGGGGCTGAAGATCGTCAAAGTCATGACGCCAAATACTGGTCACCATTATCGGTAAAAATCCACACAGCTGCCAGCGCCGTTTCACTAGCTGGCTAATGACCCTGATTTACCCCGCCTGCTCACACCGGCCGACCAAAGGTCATCGCCAAGGCGACTGTACACACCGGCCCCCTGCCCTATAATCGCCGGCATCTAGCTTGTGGAGCCGACCATGCCGAACCTACGCCTTGCCGACCTGACCGCTGAAATCGAAGCCAACGTGCGCCGTGCGCTGTTGGAGGACATCGGCAGTGGCGATATCACCGCGCAGTTGATCCCGGCCGAGCGCCTGGCCAAGGCGACCATCATTACCCGCGAAGACTGCGTGATCGCCGGCACCGCCTGGGTCGATGCCGTGTTCCGCCAACTCGACCCACGCGTGGCCGTGCACTGGCAGGTGGCCGATGGCGAGCGCGCCACGGCCAACCAGCCGCTGTTCCATCTGGAGGGCCCCGCGCGTTCGCTGCTCAGTGGTGAGCGCAGTGCATTGAACTTCCTGCAGATGCTGTCGGGTGTCGCCACTCGTGCGCGCTTCCTTGCCGACCTGGTGGAAGGCACCCAGGTACGCCTGCTGGACACCCGCAAGACCCTGCCGGGCCTGCGCCTGGCGCAGAAGTATGCAGTGACCTGCGGCGGTTGCGACAACCACCGCATCGGCCTGTACGACGCCTTCCTGATCAAGGAAAACCACATCGCAGCCAGCGGCGGCGTGGCCGCGGCCGTGGCGGCGGCGCACCGCATTGCGCCGGGCAAGCCGGTGGAAATCGAAGTGGAAAGCCTGGATGAGCTGCGCCAGGCACTGGCCGCTGGTGCCGACATCATCATGCTCGACGAGCTGACTCTGGAAGAGATGCGCGAAGCAGTGCGCATTACTGCGGGCAAGGCCAAGCTGGAAGCCAGTGGCGGGGTCAACGAGACGACCTTGCGGGTGATTGCCGAGACTGGGGTGGACTACATCTCGATTGGTGCCATGACCAAGGATGTGAAGGCGGTGGACCTGTCGATGCGGTTGAGCCTGTAAGCTGATTGCAGGCATGAAAAAACCGGCCTCAGGGCCGGTTTTTTCATTGGTGGCGCTCTCGGATCAGAACGAAGCGTTGGCCAGCCCATCCAGGTAACGCTCGACATCCAACGCGGCCATGCAGCCGGCACCGGCCGAGGTAATGGCCTGGCGATAAACGTGGTCGGCCACGTCACCGGCGGCGAACACGCCCTCGATGTTGGTGGCGGTGGCATTGCCCTCACGGCCGCCGTTGACCACCAGGTAGCCGTCCTTGAGGGTCAGCTGGCCTTCGAACAGCGAGGTGTTCGGGGTGTGGCCAATGGCGATGAACACGCCGTCGACCTTGATTTCGTCGCTGCTGCCATCGTTGTTCTTCAGGCGCGCACCAGTCACGCCCATGTTGTCACCCAGCACTTCGTCCAGGGTGGCGTTGAGCTTGAGCTCGATCTTGCCTTCGGCCACACGGGCGTGCAGCTTGTCGACCAGGATCTTCTCGGCGCGGAACGTATCGCGACGGTGTACCAGAGTCACCTTGCTGGCGATGTTGGCCAGGTACAGCGCCTCTTCCACGGCAGTGTTGCCGCCACCCACCACGGCGACCGGCTTGTTGCGGTAGAAGAAGCCGTCGCAGGTGGCACAGGCCGAAACACCCTTGCCCATGAAGGTTTCTTCCGACGGCAGGCCCAGGTAGCGGGCGCTGGCGCCAGTGGCGATGATCAACGCGTCACAGGTGTACTTGCCGCTGTCACCCTGCAGGGTGAAGGGTTTGTTGGCCAGGTCGACGGCGTTGATGTGGTCGAAGACGATTTCGGTTTCGAAACGCTCGGCGTGTTCCTGCATGCGCTGCATCAGCGCAGGGCCGGTCAGGCCGTGGGGGTCGCCCGGCCAGTTGTCGACTTCGGTGGTGGTGGTCAGCTGGCCACCGGCCTGCATGCCGGTGATCAGCAGCGGCTTGAGGTTGGCACGGGCGGCATACACCGCGGCGCTGTAACCGGCAGGGCCGGAACCGAGAATGATGACGCGCGAATGACGTACTTCAGACATGTCGAACTCCTGTCGAGCGGGCCGCAGGGCCGGCATCGGTGTACCGGCTGCGCCTGCCTGGAAATTAAAAAGGACCCACGCAGCACTTGGGGAAGGCTACAACGCGCAGGCCCATAAAGCGGAAAGTGAGCGCACTGTAGCGAGGTCGCAAAGATTAAGGAAATATCCTTCGACAATCCACCTCATAGCCATCGTCTATTCAGCGATTTGATCGATAGCCAAGCCCTGCTGCTTTTGTTACAGCCCGTTTCCCGCCCGCTGCCCGCCTTTCGTCGGCGCGGCAAACTCGGTAAGGTCAGCGCGTTTTCCTTCTCTGCGGAGTCTCTCGATGCAAGCCCCTGTACTCTCTGGCCCCCAGTACCTGCGCGAAGGCCTGAAACTGGTGCTGAGCCCCAATCTGCGGTTGTTCGTGCTGCTGCCGCTGGCGGTCAACCTGCTGCTGTTTGGCGGCCTGATCTACTTCGCCGGCCACCAGTTCAGCCTGTGGGTGGACGCCCTGATGCCAAGCTTGCCGAGCTGGCTGAGCTTTCTCACCTACATCCTCTGGCCGCTGTTCGTCGCCCTGGTGGTGCTGATGGTGTTCTTCACCTTCACCCTGGTGGCCAACATCATCGCCGCGCCGTTCAATGGCTTTCTGGCGGAAAAGGTCGAGGTTGTGGTGCGTGGCGAGGACAATTTCCCCGCGTTCAGCTGGGGCGAACTGGTGGCCATGGTGCCACGTACCTTCGGCCGTGAAATGCGCAAGCTGGGCTACTTCCTGCCGCGGGCCATCGGCCTGTTCATCCTGTCGCTGATCCCGGTGGTCAACGTGGTGGCGGCGCCGCTTTGGCTGATCTTCGGGGTGTGGATGATGGCTATCCAGTACATCGACTACCCGGCGGACAACAACAAGATGAGCTGGCAGGACATGCTCGCCTGGCTGCGCCAGAAACGCTGGCAGAGTCTGGGCTTTGGCGGCATTACCTACCTGGCGTTGATGATTCCGCTGGTGAACGTGCTGATGATGCCGGCGGCGGTGGCCGGAGCT
Source organism: Pseudomonas sp. S1(2024) (assembly GCF_046557535.1). Lineage (NCBI taxonomy): Bacteria > Pseudomonadati > Pseudomonadota > Gammaproteobacteria > Pseudomonadales > Pseudomonadaceae > Pseudomonas > Pseudomonas sp. S1(2024). The sequence continues at coordinate 1,406 of NZ_JBKGFP010000078.1, read as the reverse complement.
ACGTTGTTCTGGGTGCGGGAACGGAACTGAAGGGGCGAGGGGCTGCAGGGCAGCCCCTTTCCGCAGATTGCGTTTCTAGAAGTCAGAGAAGCTGTAGGGTTCTAGAGTAGAAATCTGAGAAAGCAATATCAAATGTTCCACTGCCTTAACCTTTTCGATATTAGCAAGTTCACTTGGCCCACCGAACGCCAAGGCCGGAACAAAACCATACATTTCATCGTGCTTTAGCATGCCTAATTTTCTCTTTGCTGGCTCGAATAGGTCGCCGAAATCATTGGATTCCTTCTCCATGCCCAGGAAAAAACCTTGCACTTCCCTATCGATATCAGCTGTCGCTAATTCATGGTCATTGCCAGAATAACGTGACGCGTAGGCTATGATGTCCAATGAAAACCCGGAATTTTCACCCCATAGATAGAGATCGCCAAAGGCACCGCGAGCGACTAGATGATACGTATCACGCCCCTCTAATGCAGTACCTTCAATGAATGAAGCTACCACCCCCTCGTAATCCTGTGGATTGACAGTCCAGAATATCCCGTCGCCGTATCCACACCATCCGTGCTCAGCCCAATATTCCAATAATTTTTCCGGCAATTTTCCCCTATAACGCTGTATGCTCGAAGGCGGAACCTCTTGCCGGAATACAGGATTACCCATTTCCTCTATAAAAATTGAAAAAAAATCATCCATATTAAAAACCTCTAACTATTAGCATTTATGCAACCTGACATTCAAAAGGCTTGATGCACCACCCGATCTGGATAGCTCTTCAGCGGCTTGCTTTAATCCTCCCACTCTATTTTTCCACTGCGGACCTATAGTAGAGTTGACTTGTCTGTCGCCGAAGTCAGAAATAGCGTCCCGACCACCCGCGCTCAAATCTGGATTATGCAATGCCGCAAGCGATGACATGGTTTCCTTTGCTTGCTTCACTGAAAGCTTTTTAGCTTCAATAGGGCTCATACTTTTCATCAAATCTTTCTGAATTCTATCTTTCAATTTATCATACAGTTTCTTCCTTGCTTTCCTGGCAATGTTCGGATCCCGCTTGACTGGATGAGTAAGATTTTCAAGAAACTCTTCAACCGTAAGCCGGTTTAGCCCATCCTGCTGTCCCTTCAACTGCCGTTCAAACTCGCCATGCTTGGCGGGTGGCAATTTGTCGGCCTTGAAGCACGCCACGGTATGCAACGGCATGCTACCGGGCTTCCCTGTCGAGGGCTCCTTGTCTTTCCCTGCCGGCCGATCAGGCTGCATCGGCTGCGGCTCACCCACTGCCCCCTTGCGCCGCTCCGCTACCTGCAGGTCCGGCCGTTTCTTCAAGCCCTCTTCATGCTTGAGCATCCATTGCCCCAGCCGCGCACCTTTGCGGCTGGCCGCCATCTCCTGGGCCAGCACCCGGG
>NZ_JBKGFP010000077.1:0-71521 GCF_046557535.1 Pseudomonas sp. S1(2024) | reverse complement strand
CCTGCGATTATCTAACCTTCTGATCGTCGAGATCGTGGCGGGGACGATCATGAAGCGGTTCATTGAGGGTGAGGCCCGGACGCAAGTCACGCTGCTGCCGGAGTGCCTGGATGATTACATCACCGAAGAAAACCCTGTTCGAGTGGTTGACGTTTTCGTCGATGAACTCGACCTCGGAGCGCTCGGATTCGAGGGTGTCGATCCGGCTGCTACGGGTCGTCCGGCCTACCATCCAGCAGTCCTGCTGAAAATCTACATCTATGGCTACCTCAATCGGATTCAGTCCAGCCGCCGGCTTGAGCGCGAGGCAGAGCGCAACGTCGAGCTGATGTGGTTAACGGGCCGGTTGGCTCCTGACTTCAAAACGATTGCTGACTTTCGTCGAGACAACGGTAAAGCTATTCGCGGCGTGTGCCGGCAATTCGTAGTGCTGTGCCGCAACCTCAATCTTTTCTCCCAGTCGATCATTGCCATCGACGGCAGCAAATTCAAAGCCGTAAATAACCGCGACCGCAACTTCACCCAGGGCAAGATCAAGGCGCGCATGCAGCAGATCGAGCAGAGCATTGACCGCTATCTTGCGGCGCTGGATTCGGCGGATCGGGCGGCGCCCGAGGTCGCCGAGGCCAAGGCTGAACGGCTGAGCGAAAAAATAGAAAAGCTGAAACAGCAGATGACAAAGCTAAAGGACATTGAAGCGCAGCTTCACGCCAGCCCAGATCAGCAAATCTCTCTTACCGATCCTGATGCACGCTCAATGGCCACGAGTGGCCGAGGTACTGGCACGGTTGGCTACAACGTACAAACAGCAGTCGATGACAAATACCATCTGATCATTGCTCATGAAGTCACCAATGTTGGCAATGACCGAACGCAGCTAAGCAATATGGCGAACCTGGCACGCGAAGAGATCGGCGCTGAGTCGCTGACAGTGGTAGCCGACCGAGGCTATTACAAAGGTCCGGAAATCCTTGCTTGCGAGCAGGCCGGGATCACCACTTTTGTCCCGAAGCCGCTGACATCAAGCAGCAAAGCGCAAGGCCGATTCGGTAAGCAGGACTTCATCTACATTGCTGCATCGGATGAATACCGATGCCCTGCGGGTCGGCTACTGACCCGCAGGCACTCTTCGATCGAGGACGGCATGTTGCTGCACTCCTACGGGTTCTCTGGCTGCCAAAGTTGCTCCATGCAGAAGCAGTGTACGACGGGTAAGGAACGCCGGTTGAAGCGCTGGGAGCATGAAACGGTAGTCGAAGCCGTGCAGATCCGATTGGAGCATGACTCAGGAAAGATGAAGGTTCGCCGGCAGACGGTGGAGCATCCCTTCGGAACGCTCAAATACTGGATGGGAAGCACTCACTTCCTGACCAAAACCCTACCGAGGGTAAGCACCGAGATGAGCCTTCACGTGCTTGCCTACAATCTCAAACGAATGATGAGCATCTTTGGCATCGCTGGACTGATTGAAGCGATCAGGACTTGAGGCCAAGCATTTTTTGCGTCCGTATACGGCTATCTGGGCCGCTGCCGCGGTCCAGATAGCACATGTCGCGCCTGGCGCCCGACTGAGGTAGATCTGCACTTACATCTGTTGAATTTACAGGCTGCCCCAGCTTCTTTCGCTACTCGACGTACTTACTTGCGTTTTCACACAGCCTGGACCCATAGCTGCCCTTCGCGAAGGACGGCTGTAGGCCAAAGGCATGCGTTCGATTTTTGCTAGGTCAAATCGAGTGCTACTTATCTTAATGAGGGTGCACGCTATCGATTACTCTGGATCAAAGAGTGCCGGGGTGGGGATTTGCCAGGCGGGCTTTTTTTCACCTTGACTGTCGAAAGCGCGACGCGCCTCGCGGAATTCCTCGGCGTTTTCGACCACCCACATCCAAACGGGGGACATCCGAACCAACAGCTCCATACCCAGCGGCGTCAGCTCGTATTCGACGCGCGGTGGAATTTCCTCGAACTCCCGTCGAAGCAGTAATCCATCCCGCTCCATGGCGCGTAGCGTCTTGGTGAGCATTCGCTGGGTCACCCCAGTCATCTGTCTTTTTATCTCGGCGTGGCGCATCGTGCCGTACACGCCCAAGGCATGCAGGATGCCCAATGACCATCGGCTACCTGCGTGAGCGAGGACTTCCCGCCTGACGCCATCATCATCTTCTCGGAGCGTTTGGCAGATGGCTTCTGCCTGGCTCAGAGCGTCCTGATTGGTCATTTATTCCTCCTAGGTATCACGCGTGTGCCTTCTTACGAGTACTGCCTGATCATGCCAGCATTTGCTCATGTTATAGGCATCACGCCTCAGGAGGAATCATGACCGAAGCAACCCCACTTGCCCCTCAATCCATTCTTGTTCTCGGCGCCGGGGAACTTGGTCTCCCGGTTTTGCGCAATCTCGTGCGAGTGGCAAAACGCGCACCCGGTTCCCAAATCAGCGTTCTTCTCCGAGAGTCGACCATCAACACCCAGATACCGGAGAAAAAGGCCGAAATCGAGGAGCTTCGCGGGCTGGGCATTCAGATGGTCGCAGCGGACCTGGTGAACGATTCAATTGAACAGTTAGCTGAAGTGTTCGCCCGGTTCGATACCGTCATAGGCTGTGCCGGCATGGTCGCGGGTCGAGAAACCCCCATGAAACTGGCAACCGCAGCGCTAAAGTCGGGGGTGAAGCGCTACTTCCCGTGGCAGTTTGGCGTGGATTTCGAAGTGATCGGTCGGGGCAGCCCCCAAGATCTTTTCGATTCTCAACTCGATGTACGCGAGGCGCTTCGTGCGCAAGACAAAACTGAATGGGTCATTATCTCGACGGGCATGTTCACCAGCTTCCTTTTCGAGCCCGTATTTGAGGTCGTCGACTTCGACAATGACACCGTTAACGCTCTCGGCAGTCTTGAGAACAGCGTGACGCTCACTACACCAGACGACATCGGCGCTCTCACGGCGGAAATCGTCTTCTTCGAACCTCGCTTCCGCAACGAGATTGTCTATCTCTCAGGCGACACGGTGTCGTATGGACAAGTCGCGAACATCCTCGAACATGCGCTGGGTCGTCCGTTCAAAACTAACGTGTGGACTGTTCCGTTCCTGATGGATGAGCTGAGAAAAGACCCTACCCATCACATCAAAAAGTACCGTGCTGTGTTCGCACAGGGCAGAGGTGTGGCATGGCCTAAATCGGGAACCTTCAACGAACAGCAGTCGATTCCAGTAACCACCGCTGAGCAATGGGCTCGGGCGAACCTTGGGGGCAAGTGAGCGCGACGACAGGTAGCTGACTTGCCGAGAACTCCTAGGCTCGACAGTGGACGCTGATAACTAGGTTGAGCGTTTAGAGGGCGACAAGCTGTCTAGACTTCAGCGTAGGGCCTCAGTGTCCGCAATGGGTCGAAAGCGGTCGGTCGCGATCAGCTACCTGCGACCTGTAGCCGGTCAGCGGCGATACAGGCGGGGACGTTGTAATCGACCACTTGCTTGACGTTTACCAATACCCTCATAGGTTCTCCAGTCATTGATGTTGGGGCGGCGGGCAGGGGGGCAACGACGGCAGCGCAGTATTGGCGGGTGGGGATCGTCCGTTTCGAGTAGCGGGGTGAATCAGGGGGAGCCGGGCTGGGAGGCGCAGGCATCGAGGTCTTCGAGGAACGCCTGCAGGATGGGTGGGCGCGATACGCCGCGGCGGGTGACCACATCGAACGGCGAGCAGAGGTCCAGCAGGCTGGCACCCAGGCGACGCATGTCGCCCGTCTTGATCCATTGCTCGGCGAAGTGCACCGGCAAGAAGCCGATATAGGCGCCGGAAATGATCAGGATCGCCGCTGCCTCGATGTTCTCCACGGTCGCATCGGCCTTGGTGATGCCCAACTGCTCCAGGTCGTACTGCTGCATGTAGCCGCGCACCACGATCCGGCTCTGGCGCACGTCCTCCATCAGCCGACCGTTGCTCGCGTTGCTGGCGAACAGCGGGTGGCGCCGGCCACAGTAAAGTCCCAGGGCCTCGTCATACAGCGGCTGGTAGGACAACCCCGCGACCCGCAATGGGAAGTGGCCGATGGCCAGGTGCAGCCTGCCGTCGAGCACGCGCTCTTCGAGTTCCGCCGGGGCACCGATATAGATGTGCAGGTGGGCATCGTGCCCACGCGAAACAAAGCGCTGGGTGGTGCGCGGCAGGGGCGAGACGGGGTCGGTCAGGGTGGAGTCGATGATGCCCAGGTTGAGCTTGCCGCTGATGTGCTGCTTGAGCACGTCGGCGTCCATGCAGAAGCTTTCCACGGCACTGAGCAGGCGCAGGGTCGCTTCATGGATGGCCACCCCTTGCTCGGTCAGGCGAAAGCCACTGCGCCCGCGCTGGCAGAGCTTGACCCCCAGGCGGGTTTCCAGGTGCGACATCTGTTCGCTTATGGTCGACTGGCCGGCATTGAGCGCGGCCTGTGCCGCAGAAAAGCCGCCGCACCTGACGATCGTGGTGAATACCCTGAGCAGTTTAAGGTCGACATCGTGCAGCTGGATCACCGTAGCCTCCCGGCCGGGTGTCACATCGCCAGTGCTGATATGAACACCCGTGCATTGTTCTTGTCGCGCAAGCTAACCATGAGTACCTGGCCGCTGCAATGCCTGGTATCGCCGGGTTCAACCACCGGCAGATACTTCGGATAGGGCGATGTATGTATCTGCACTTGCGCATTTTTCCTCGCTGGCACGGTTGCCATAGTGGATCGCAACGGTGGTCGAGCAGTCGCCCCGTCTCCTGAAACAGAACAAGAACTGGAGAAACCAGAACATGGCAAAGCACGGTTACGAGTCCGGCCGCCTGAACCTGCCCTTCGTGGGCCATTGCACGTTTGCCAAGGCCCCGGTGTGCACCGACTGGGCGGCGATCGACGCCGATGTGGCAATCCTCGGCGCGCCCAACGACATGGGCACCCAGTGGCGTTTGGGGGCACGTTTCGGACCCCGCGGCATTCGCGAGGCATCGACCCTGTTCTCCTTCGGCCATGCCGGCGCCTACGACTTCGAGGATGACGCCACCTACCTGACCGAAGACCAGGTCCGCATGGTCGACGTTGGCGATGCCGATATCGTGCACACCGACATGGCCAGCAGCAACGCCAACATCGAGTCGGCGGTGCGGCAGATCCTTGCAGCGGGGGCCATGCCGGTGGTGCTGGGCGGTGACCATTCGGTGCACGCCCCGGTCATCAAGGCGTTCGAAGGCCATGGGCCGATCCATATCGTGCACTTCGATGCCCACCTGGATTTCGTCGACGAGCGCCATGGCGTGCGCTACGGGCACGGCAGCCCGCTGCGCCGCGCTTCGGAGCTGGAACACATTGTCGGCATGACCCAGATGGGCATCCGCAACGTGTCGTCTTCCAACCGCGACGACTACGATGCCGCACGTGAGGCCGGTTCGCAGATCCTGTCGGTACGTGACGTGCGCCGCCTGGGCTGCGCGGGCGTGCTGGCGAAAATCCCCGAAGGCCGCAACTACTACATCACCATCGATATCGACGGCTTCGACCCGTCCATCGCCCCGGGCACCGGCACGCCGAGCCATGGCGGATTCTTGTACTACGAAGTGCTGGAGATCATCCAGGCACTGGCGCAGCGCAGCCACGGCCGGATTGTCGGCATGGACCTGGTAGAAGTGGCCCCGGCCTACGACCCCACCGGCATGACCTCGATCCTCGCCGCGCAACTGCTGATGAACAGCATCGGCTTCATCTTCCACGCGCGCGCCAAAGCCCGCTGACCCGGAGACTGTCCTGTGGACCACAAGGTAAAAGACTACTTGCAGGCCTTTGGTGTATCCGAGGCGACCCAGCACTTCCTCGGCAAACCGCAGCGCATGTTCATTGGCGGCGCCTGGCTCGAGGCCAGCGACGGTGGCAGTGCCGAGGTGGTCGAGCCGTCCACCGAGGGTGTGCTGACGCGCATCCCCATGGCCACTGCGGATGACCTTGATCGTGCCGTGCGCGCAGCACGTGCGCAGTTCGATGGCGGTGCCTGGAGCCAGCTCAAGCCACTGGAGCGCGAGCGCCTGATCCATCGCCTGGCCGACCTGATCGAGACCCACGGCGACGAACTGGCGCAGATCGAAGCCATCGACATGGGCAAGTCGGTCGCCCAGGCACGCGCGGTCGATATCCAGGGCACGGTCGATACCCTGCGCTATTTCGCCGGCTGGGCCAGCAAGATCCACGGCCGCACGGTCGAGCCTTCGCTGCCAGGGAACTACCTGGCGTACACGCGCAAGGAGGCGGTGGGGGTGGTCGGTGCCATCGTGCCGTGGAACTTCCCGCTGCAGACCATGGCCTGGAAGCTCGGCGCGGCGCTGGCCACCGGTTGCACGGTGGTGGTCAAGCCGGCAGAGCTGACTTCGTTGTCGGCGCTGCGCTTTGCCGAGCTGGTGCAGGCCTCGGGTATTCCCGACGGGGTGGTAAACATCGTGACCGGGCGCGGCAGCGTGGTCGGCGAAGCGATGTCCCGTCACCCGGGCATCGACAAGCTGAGCTTTACCGGTTCGACACCGGTCGGCTGCTCGGTGGGCAAATCGGCGATGGACCAGATGAAACGCCTGACCCTGGAGCTGGGCGGCAAGTCGCCAGTGATCGTGTTCGCCGATGCGGACATCGAGGCAGCGGCGCAAGCCGTGGCCAACGGGGTGTTCTTCAACTCCGGGCAGGTGTGCGACGCCGGCACCCGTGCGTATGTCGAACGCAGTGTCTACCCGGCGTTCCTCGAAGCGCTGGCCAGGTACACCGCCACCCTGAAGATCGCCCCGGGCCTGGACCCGGACTGTTTCATAAGCCCCATGGTGTCGCTCCAGCAACAGCAGCGGGTGCTGGACTACATCGCCCTGGGCAAGGCCGAAGGCGCACAGGTGTACTACGGCGGCGAGCCGCTCGACGGCCCGGGCTTCTTCGTGCAGCCCACGATCTTCGCCAACTGCAGCAACGACATGCGCGTGGTTCGAGAGGAGATCTTCGGCCCGGTGCTGGTGACCCAGCCGTTCGACACCCAGGAACAAGCGCTGGCCCTGGCCAACGATTCGGAGTTCGGCCTGGCGGCGGCGATCTACTCCAACGACCTGGGCAAGGTCCATGGGCTGATTCCGCGCCTGCGTGCGGGCACGGTGTACGTCAATGCCCACAGCACCCTGGACCCGTCCATGCCGTTCGGTGGCTACAAGCAGTCGGGCTATGGCAAGGACATGGGCGCAGAACAACTGGAGTTCCTGCTGGAGACCAAGGCGGTCTGGATCACCTTGCCCTGAGGTAACAGGGCCGTCCTGCGCCGCTGAAGGTTGGCGAGCGGCGCAGGTTTATCGAATGCATCAAATTTCAAGAACAAGAACCTGTCGAGGTGATGCCGATGAACAGCCAAGTGGATATCGAGCGAGCGCAAGACCTGGAAAGGCGCTTGCGCGCCTATGAAGAACTGGAGAACAAAGCGCACTGGCCGGGCGCATTGACGGTGGCCGACGTGGTGGCACTGGCCCTGCTGACGCTGGTGATGGTTGCCGGCGCGTACTACCTGGGAGGCCAGCCATGAGTGCTTCCCGCGAGCAAGAATTTCGCCTGAGCGCGGAACGTGGCGACACCCCCTTGCTGCCCAGTGAGCGGGTTTGGGGTTTCTGGGGGTTTGCCTACGCCAACTCGGCGCTGGCGGTGGCCACCTGGGTGTTCCTGATCGGCGGCGCCACCGCGCTGTTCGTCGGGCCCTTGCAAGGGATTGCCGCAATCATCATCGGCAACATCATCGGCGTGGTCCTCGCCGCGTCGTCCACCTGCCTGCCGTGTGGCAAGTACGGCGTCGAGCAGTTCACCTTCCTGCGCAGCATGTTCGGCCTCAATGGCAGCCGCCTGGTGTACTTCCTCTCGGTGGTGGTGCTGACCATGGGCTGGCTGGCGGTGCTGGGGCTGATGTGCGGGCGGGCGCTGGACAATCTGGAAACCCTGGTACAGCAGAGCCAGCCCAACGGTGATGGCTGGCTGGTAACCGCGGGAGGCTTGCTGGCCATCGTGCTGGCGGCGCTGGTGGCCATGCGCGGGCCGGACATGATCCGCCGGCTGAGCGCGGTGATCGCGCCCAGCCTGATCCTGATCATGCTGGCACTGATGTACTTCATCTCCGGTCGCTACAGCTTCGACGAACTGCTGGCCATGCCGCCTTTGCAGCCACCGTTCGAGAACCCGCACGTCAACTTCATGGTCGCGGTGGAGATCAACATCGCCGCGGGCTTCTCCTGGTGGCCCTACATCGGCAACCTGTCGCGCCTGTGCAGCAACCAGCGCACGGCCTTCTGGCCCAACCTGGTGGGCATCTTCGCTGCGGCGTCGCTGGGCGAGTCAATCAGCCTGTTCGCCGCCACTACCCTGGGCAGCAGCGACCCTACCGCGTGGATGCGCCTGGCCGGCGGCATGGGGTTCGGCGTCATCGCCCTGAGCTTCCTGGCGCTGGCCAACCTGACCGGCATGGTCAACATCCTCTACACCGCGGTGATCGGCTTGCGCCAGCTGGGCGGCGAGCGCCTGCGCAGCGTGGGCTGGGGGGTACTGATCGGCCTGTTCTGCATCATCCCGTTATTGATCGTGGTGTTCCTGCCGGGGATCTACGACGGCTTCTTCATCTTCCTGGTGTGGACATCCGCGCTCAACAGCGCCCTGGCCGGCATCGGCATCGCCGATTACTTCTTTTTGCGCAAGCAGCGCCTGAACCTGCGCCAGCTCTACGCCGAACAGAGCGTATCGCCGTTGCGCTACTGCAAAGGCTTCAACCCCATCGCGCTGCTGGCGCTGGTGGCGGGCTTCGCGATCTATGTGGTGGTGTTCAACCCGCAGACGCTGGCCCATACCGACTTCTTCACCTTCGCCACCGCCTCGCTGCCGTCCTGCCTGCTGGCCGGGCTGGTGCACTACGGCCTGACCCGGCTGCTGGCGGCGCGCCTGGGCTGGGGCGGCTACCCAAAGCGCAATGAACACAATATCCAGGCTGCCAGCCTTCGTGTACAGGACTAGAACCATGACCAAGCGATACGACTACATCATCATCGGCGCAGGCTCTGCTGGCTGCGTCCTGGCCAACCGCTTGAGCGAAGACGCCGGTACCTCGGTGCTGGTCCTGGAGTTCGGCGGCAGCGACCGCAGTGTGCTGATCCAGATGCCCAGTGCCTTCTCGTTGCCGATGAACACCAAGAAGTACAACTGGCGCTACGAGACCGTCGCCGAAGCGCACCTGGACAACCGCCGCCTGCATTGCCCGCGGGGCAAGGTGCTGGGCGGCTCGTCCTCGATCAATGGGCTGGTCTACATCCGTGGCCATGCCTGCGACTTCGATGAATGGGAAAGCCTGGGGGCGAAGAACTGGAGCTACCGTTACTGCCTGCCGTACTTCAAGCGTGCCGAGCAGTACAAGTTTGGCGGTGACGACTACCGCGGCGGCATGGGGCCGCTGGCCACCAACAACGGCAACAACATGCAGAACCCGCTGTACGGCGCCTGGGTCGAGGCCGGTGCCGAAGCCGGCTATATCAAGACCGACGACTGCAACGGCTACATGCAGGAAGGCTTTGGTGCCATGCACATGACGGTCAAGGATGGCGTGCGCTGGTCCACGGCCAACGCCTATCTGCGCCCCGCCATGAGCCGGCCGAACCTGACCGTGATCACCCATGCCATGACCCGGCGCATCCTGCTCGATGGCAAGCGGGCGGTGGGCGTGGAATATGATCACGGCGGCCAGACCCACAAGGTCCTGTGCAACCGCGAGGTGCTGGTGGCGTCCGGCCCGATCGGTTCGCCGCACTTGTTGCAACGCTCCGGCATCGGCCCCGAGGCCGTGCTGAAGAAGGCTGGCATCGAGGTGCGCCACCCCTTGCCTGGGGTGGGCGAGAACCTGCAGGACCACTCGGAAATCTACATCCAGTATGCGTGCAAGGAGCCGGTGACCCTCAACGGCAAGATGAACCTGCTGGGCAAGGCGATGATCGGTCTGCGCTGGTTGCTGTTCAAGGACGGTCTGGGCGCCAGCAACCACTTTGAGGCGGGCGGTTTCATCCGCTCATCCAAGGGCCTGCGCTGGCCGGACATCCAGTTCCACTTCCTGCCGGCGGCCATGCGCTATGACGGCGACAAACCGTTCAAGGGCCATGGTTTCATGGTGCTGACCGGGCCCAACAAGCCCAAGAGCCGCGGCCATGTGCGGGCGTTGTCGGCCGACCCGTACCAACATCCGGAAATCCGCTTCAACTACCTCGAGAGCGAGGAAGACCGGGAGGGCTTCCGCCGCTGTGTGCGGCTGACCCGCGAAATCATCGCCCAGCCGGCCATGGACCGTTTCCGCGGCGAGGAACTGGCGCCCGGGCCGCAGGTGCAGACCGATGAGCAGATCGACGCATTCGTGCGCGCCAACATGGAAAGCACCATGCACCCGTGCGGCTCGTGCCGGATGGGCGAGGATGACATGGCAGTGGTCGACTCGACATTGCGTGTGCATGGCCTGCAGGGGCTGCGGGTGATCGACTCCTCGGTGTTCCCGAGCGAGCCCAATGGCAACCTCAACGCGCCGACCATCATGCTGGCCGAACGCGCTGCCGACCTGGTGCGCGGGCGCCAGCCGCTGGCACCGAGCGATGTGCCGGTTGGCCTGGTTGGGGGCTGGGAGGAGCAGCAACGCAGCCGTGCGCCGCTGCGCGAGATGCCTGTCCGCTAAATAGCCGGGCTGACGCGTTCGGTGCAGGAGCTTCCTTGTGTCGCGATAGGGCTGCGCAGCAGCCCCAGGATTTCAGCGCAGAAGCGAACATTGCCGGGGCCACTTTGCGGCCCTACCGCGACACAAGGCCGCTCCTACAGGGGATCGCGTCAGCCTGGCGGACTGAATGCGCTCCATTGGAATGATTTCGATACAGAATGGGGAGGGGCAGCGCTCAGTGTGCCCGGGGCTGCTCGAACGCCTGATTGGCACGGTTTTCTGGAGTGACTTCTTTACAGCCACGAAAGCCCTGGTTGAATAAAACTCCGCCAACTAGCGCTATTGGCGTTTGGCACAGAGCTTGCTCTCTACCTTGCACGCGATCGGATTTGAAAGTTGTTCATCCGGTCTCGAGGTTTGAACTTGTGACGTTATAAAAACAATTAGACTAGCAAGGTAGAAAACAATGAATAACTTGCCCCACGGTCACCGCCCGCCTGATGGTGACGCACACGAACTCAAGCGTAACCTGTCCAACCGCCATATCCAGTTGATCGCCATTGGCGGTGCTATCGGCACCGGCCTGTTCATGGGCTCTGGCAAGACCATCAGCCTGGCGGGGCCCTCCATCATCTTTGTCTACATGATCATCGGCTTCATGCTGTTCTTTGTCATGCGGGCAATGGGCGAACTGTTATTGTCCAACTTGAAGTACAAGTCGTTCATCGATTTCTCGGCTGACCTGCTCGGCCCGTGGGCGGGGTTCTTCACCGGCTGGACCTACTGGTTCTGCTGGATTGTCACCGGTATCGCCGACGTGATCGCCATCTCTGCCTATTCGCAGTTCTGGTTCCCCGACATCCCCTTGTGGATACCGGCGTTGGCGTGTGTCGGCCTGTTGCTCAGCTTGAACCTGATGACGGTGAAGATGTTCGGCGAAATGGAGTTCTGGTTCGCCATGATCAAGATCGTCGCCATCTGCGCGCTGGTCTGCACCGGGTTCTACATGGTGGCGGTGGCTTACCAGTCGCCGGCCGGGCATGCGGCATCGCTGGCCAACCTGTGGAATGACGGTGGCATGTTCCCCCATGGCGCCATGGGCTTCTTCGCCGGCTTCCAGATTGCGGTGTTTGCCTTCGTCGGCGTCGAACTGGTGGGGACCACCGCCGCCGAAACCAAGAACCCGGAACGCAACCTGCCACGGGCGATCAACTCGATTCCCTTGCGCATCATCGTCTTCTACGTGCTCGCGCTGGTCGCCATCATGGCCGTCACACCCTGGCGTGAAGTGGTGGCCAACAAGAGCCCCTTCGTCGAGCTGTTCGTACTGGCCGGTCTGCCGGCAGCCGCGGGCATCATCAACTTCGTGGTGCTGACCTCGGCCATGTCGTCGGCCAACAGCGGCGTGTTCTCGACCAGCCGCATGCTTTACGGCCTGGCAGTGGATGGCGATGCGCCTGGCAAGTTCGGTGCGCTGTCCTGCCGCGCGGTACCTTCCAACGGCCTGATCTTTTCCTGTGTGTGCCTGACTGGCGGGGCGCTGGTCATCTACCTGGTGCCGAACATGCTCGAGGCCTTCACGCTGATCACCACGGTGTCGGCACTGCTGTTCATGTTCGTCTGGTCGATCATCCTGCTGTCGTACCTGGCGTACCGCAAGCAGCGTGGCCCGTTGCACCAGGCGTCGATGTACAAGATGCCGGGCGGCACGTTCATGTGCCGGGTGTGCCTGGTGTTCTTCGCCTTCATCCTGGCCTTGCTGGCGCTGGAGGCTGACACCCGCAGCGCGTTGTACCTGATGCCGGTCTGGTTTGTCGTGCTGGGCCTGGCCTATCGATCGATCTGGCGGAAAAGGCAGCAGGCCATGCAGCTGTCATTCGATGCCGATTGATCACCTTATTCACGTTTTGCCCAAGGGGGACGGCGTGCTGCGCTGTCCCCCTGTCGTCTTTTTGCCAAGCAGGGAATCTTTATGAGAATCCACGTCAACTTTGTCGACCGTGTCGGTATCACTCAGGAAATCCTCTCGCTGCTTGGGGCGCGCAACCTCAATCTTGATGCGGTGGAGATGATTCCGCCCAACGTCTACATCGATGCCCCAACCTTGTCCCCGGTGGTGCTGGACGAACTCTACGCTGCCCTGATGGACGTGGACGGCGTGCAGGAAGTGGCGCTGGTCGACTTCCTCCCCGGCCACCGCCGGCGCCTGCAGCTGGAGGCATTGCTGGCGGCGATGAGCGACCCGGTGCTGGCGGTGGACCCTGGCGGTCATGTGCTGCTGGCGAACCCGACCCTGGTCGCCCTGGTGGGGCGCGAGCCGGCCGGTGAGCCATTGAACAGGTTGTTTGCCGAGCCGGACCTGGCCAAGACCCTGATCGACAAGGGCTTCCGCCTGCCAATGTGCGAGGTGGGCTTTCAGGGCCAGGCCCTGCTGCTGGAGGCCACGCCGATCAGCGGTGGCGCCGATGGCCTGGTGGGTGGCCTGCTGACCTTGTACCCACCCAGCCGCATCGGCGAGCGCCTGGCCTCGCTGCTGCATGACAACAGCGAAGGCTTGGGGGCGTTGCTGGGCGAGTCGGCGGCGCTGCAGGCGCTCAAGGCCCGCCTGCACAAGGTGGCGAGCCTGGAGGCGCCGGTATTGATCCAGGGCGAGACCGGTACGGGCAAGGAACTGGTGGCCCGTGCCTGCCACGCGCTGAGTGCCCGGCGCGATGCCTCGTTCCTGGCGCTGAACTGCGCGGCATTGCCCGAGAGCCTGGCCGAAAGCGAGCTGTTCGGCTACGCCGCCGGTGCCTTCACCGGCGCCCAGCGCGGCGGCAAACCGGGCCTGCTGGAACTGGCCGATGGCGGTACGGTGTTTCTCGATGAAGTGGGCGAGATGTCGCCGTACCTGCAGGCCAAGCTGCTGCGTTTTCTCAATGACGGCAGTTTTCGCCGGGTGGGCGGTGGCAGCGAAGTGCAGGTGAATGTGCGGGTGGTCTGCGCCACCCACCGCAACCTGGAAAACATGGTGATCGAGGGCGGCTTTCGCGAAGACCTCTACTATCGCCTCAACGTGCTCAACCTGCAGGTGCCGCCGCTGCGTGAGCGCGGCAAGGATATCCTGCTGCTGGCCGAGCATTTCCTGCGCCAGGCCTGTGCGCAGATCCAGCGCGCCCCGTGCCGGCTGGCGCTGGCCACCCATCCGCTGCTGCTGGGCAATCGCTGGTCCGGCAATGTGCGCCAGTTGCAGAACGTGATCTTCCGTGCGGCGGCCATCAGCGAAGGGGACGTGATCGACTGCGATGACCTGGAGCTGGCTGGCACCGCCCTGAGCAGCCAGCAAGCCGAGGGGCTGGAGATCGTCAGCCTGGAAGCGGCCGTGCAGGCATTTGAAAAATCCTTGCTGGAAAAGCTGTACACGAGCTACCCCTCGACCCGGCAACTGGCGGTGCGCTTGCAGACTTCGCACACGGCGATCGGCCAGCGTTTGCGCAAGTACGGCATCGCCAGTCGGGTCTCGTAGCCGGCCCGGTGCGAATACGCTCCGCTGGAGTGATTATGCTCCAGGCGGGCGTGGTCCCGGGTTCATTGGCCCGTGCTGTCAGGGTTGGCTGCCGTGCCCAGGCCACGGAGCGAATACGCTCCATCGCGCAGGCTTGGGATGGACCGAAATAAAACAGTAAGGCATTGATGTGTAAGGGTTTTAGTGAGTTGGCATCACCCTTGCTCTGTATCAGTCAGTCCTGCATCAGGACCTATCTGATAACAAGAGAGGAAGATCCATGAGCACGCTGCGTTTTACTCCTGAACACGAATGGCTGCGTCTGGAAGCGACTGGCGAGTTGACCGTCGGCATCACCAGCTATGCCCAGCAGGCCCTGGGTGACGTGGTGTTCGTGCAACTGCCGGAGCCGGGCGAGTACGGAGAGGGCAACGAAGTCGCGGTGCTCGAGTCGGTCAAGGCCGCCAGCAACATCACCATGCCTTTGCGCGGCACCGTGGTGGCCGTCAACCAGGCCCTGGCCGACGACCCCGAGCTGGTCAACACCTCGCCCATGCAGGACGGCTGGTTCTTCCGCATCCAGGCGGCCAACCCGTCGGAGCTCGACGGCCTGATGGACCAGGACGGCTACGACCGCTTCCTGGCCGACAACGCCTGAGCCAGGGGGCAGAGATGACCAACGCATCCATCCCGCTGGGCACTGACAACGAATTCATCGCCCGCCATATCGGCCCGCGCGAGGGCGATATCGACGCCATGCTGGCGCTGGTCGGCCATGACTCACTGGAAGCCCTGATCGACAGCGTCATTCCCGCCAGCATCAGGGGCAGCAGCGTGCTCGAGCTGAGCAAGGGGCAGGGCGAGGCTGAAGCCCTGGCCGCACTCAAGGCCATCGCTGCGAACAACCAGCTGTTCAGCAACCACATCGGCCAGGGCTATTACCCTTGCCACACGCCCACGCCGATCCTGCGCAACCTGCTGGAAAACCCGGCCTGGTACACCGCCTACACGCCGTACCAGCCGGAAATCTCCCAGGGCCGCCTGGAGGCGTTGCTGAACTTCCAGACCCTGGTCAGCGACCTCACCGGCATGCAGATCGCCAACGCCTCGTTGCTCGACGAAGCCACCGCCGCCGCCGAGGCCATGACCTTCTGCAAGCGCCTGGCGAAGAACAAGGCCCCGGCGTTCTTCGCGTCCAGCCATTGCCACCCGCAGACCCTCGATGTGCTGCGTACCCGTGCCCAGCCACTGGGTATCGAAGTGGTCATCGCTGATGAAGCGTTGCTGGATTGCCAAGCCCTGGACGGCTATTTCGGCCTGTTGCTGCAGTACCCGGCCAGCACTGGTGCCATCACCGACCACCGCGCCCTGGTGCAACGCGCCCATGCGGCGGGTGCGCTGGTGGCTGTGGCCGCTGACCTGCTGGCACTGACCTTGCTGACCCCACCGGGTGAGTTCGATGCCGACGTGGTGCTGGGCAGCGCCCAGCGCTTCGGCGTGCCGCTGGGCTTTGGCGGCCCGCATGCGGCGTACTTCGCCACCCGCGATGCGTTCAAGCGCGACATGCCCGGCCGCCTGGTCGGCGTGTCCATCGACCGCTTCGGCAAGCCGGCCCTGCGCCTGGCCATGCAGACCCGCGAGCAACACATCCGCCGCGAAAAGGCCACCAGCAACATCTGCACCGCGCAGGTGCTGCTGGCCAACATCGCCAGCATGTATGCGGTCTACCACGGTCCCCAGGGCCTGGAGCAGATCGCCCGGCGTGTGCACCGGCTGACCGCGATCCTGGTGCAAGGGCTGAAACAGCTCGGGCACAAGGTCGAGCAGGCGCACTTCTTCGACACCATCAGCGTGGTCACCGCGAGGCCTTTGGCCGATGTGCTGGCTGCCGCCAATGCGGCACGCCTGAACCTGCGCCTGATTGACGAACTGCGGGTTGGTGTGTCGCTGGATGAAACCTGCGAACAGGCCAGTGTCGAGGCCCTGTGGCAGGTGTTCGCCGAACCCGGCCAGGCGCTTCCAAGCTTCACCGCGTTGGCCGCCGGCAGCAGCGATTGCCTGCCCGTGCCACTGCTGCGCGCGACCCCGTTCCTGCTACACCCGGTGTTCAACCGCTACCATAGCGAAACCGAACTGATGCGCTACCTGCGCCGCCTGGCCGACAAGGACCTGGCCCTGGACCGCAGCATGATCGCGCTCGGCTCGTGCACCATGAAGCTCAATGCCGCCAGCGAAATGGTCCCGATCACCTGGCCCGAGTTCGGCGCCCTGCACCCATTCGCCCCGGCTGAGCAGTCGCAGGGTTACCGCCAGCTGACCGATGAACTGGAGGCCATGCTCTGCGCGGCCACCGGCTATGACGCCATGTCGCTGCAGCCCAATGCCGGTTCCCAGGGTGAGTATGCCGGCCTGCTGGCGATCCGCGCCTACCACGCCAGCCGTGGCGAGGCAGGGCGCGATGTATGCCTGATCCCGTCGTCGGCCCATGGCACCAACCCGGCCACGGCGCAGATGGCCGGCATGCGGGTGGTGGTGGTCAACTGCGACGAGCGTGGCAACGTCGATGTCGCCGACCTGCAGCTCAAGGCCGAGCAGCACAGGGCGCAGTTGGCTGCGCTGATGATCACCTACCCCTCGACCCACGGCGTGTTCGAAGATGCCATCACCCGCATCTGCGACATCATTCACGAGCACGGCGGCCAGGTGTACCTGGATGGCGCCAACATGAACGCCATGGTCGGCCTGTGCGCCCCGGGCAAGTTCGGTGGCGACGTGTCGCACCTGAACCTGCACAAGACCTTCTGCATCCCCCATGGCGGTGGCGGCCCCGGTGTCGGCCCGATTGGCGTCAAGGCGCACCTGGCGCCGTTCCTGCCCGGTCACGCCCATCTGGCGAACCCGCGGGGCGCGGTCAGCGCGGCGCCTTATGGCAGTGCCAGCATCCTGCCAATCACCTGGATGTACATCCGTATGATGGGCGGGGAAGGGCTCAAGCGCGCCTCGCAGCTGGCGATCCTCAATGCCAACTACATCGCCCGCCGCCTGGAGGAACACTACCCGGTGCTGTACACCGGCGAGAACGGACTGGTCGCCCACGAGTGCATCCTCGACCTGCGCCCGCTCAAGGACAGCAGCGGCATCAGCGTCGAGGACGTGGCCAAGCGCCTGATCGACTTCGGCTTCCATGCCCCGACCATGTCCTTCCCGGTGGCTGGCACGCTGATGGTCGAGCCGACCGAGAGTGAATCCAAGGAAGAACTGGACCGCTTCTGCGCAGCGATGATCTGCATCCGCGAGGAAATCCGCGCCGTGGAAAACGGCACCCTGGACAAGCTCGACAACCCGCTGAAGAACGCCCCGCATACCGCCACCGAACTGGTGGGCGAATGGCCCCACGGCTATGCCCGGGAGCTGGCGGTGTACCCGCTGGCCGAACTGCGCGACAGCAAGTACTGGCCGCCGGTGGGGCGCGTGGACAACGTCTACGGCGACCGCAACCTGGCCTGTGCCTGCCCGCCGCTGTCGAGCTATCAAGATGCCTGACCCTGCTGGCCCGGACGCTTCCGGACCGTGCTTGCCGACCGAACAACAAGGAATCTCACCCATGTTCCACAAAAGCCTGACCCTGTCCGATTTCGACCCTGCACTGTCCGCGGCCATCGGCCGTGAAGTGCAGCGCCAGGAAGACCACATCGAGCTGATCGCTTCGGAAAACTACACCAGCCCCCAGGTGATGCAGGCCCAGGGCACCGAACTGACCAACAAGTACGCCGAAGGCTACCCGGGCAAGCGTTACTACGGGGGCTGCGAGCATGTCGATGTGGTCGAGCAGCTGGCCATCGACCGCGCCAAGCAGTTGTTCGGTGCCGGTTATGCCAACGTCCAGCCACACTCGGGCTCCCAGGCCAACGCGGCGGTCTACCTGGCCCTGCTGCAGGCCGGTGATACCTTGCTGGGCATGAGCCTGGCTCACGGCGGCCACCTGACCCACGGGGCCAAGGTGTCGTCCTCGGGCAAGCTGTACAACGCCGTGCAATACGGCATCGATGCCAACGGCCTGATTGACTACGACGAAGTCGAGCGCCTGGCGGTCGAGCACCAGCCGAAGATGATCGTGGCTGGTTTCTCGGCCTACTCGAAGACCCTCGACTTCCCGCGTTTCCGGCAGATCGCCGACAAGGTCGGGGCCTACCTGTTCGTCGACATGGCCCACGTTGCCGGGCTGGTCGCGGCAGGCCTGTACCCCAACCCGCTGCCGTATGCCGATGTGGTCACCACCACCACCCACAAGACCTTGCGCGGGCCGCGTGGCGGCCTGATTCTGGCCAAGGCCGACCCGGAGCTTGAGAAAAAACTCAACTCGGCGGTGTTCCCAGGCGGGCAGGGCGGGCCGCTGATGCACGTGATCGCGGCCAAGGCGGTGTGCTTCAAGGAGGCCCTGGCGCCTGGTTTCAAGGATTACCAGCGCCAGGTCATCAGCAACGCCCAGGCCATGGCGCAGGTGTTCATGCAGCGCGGTTTCGACGTGGTCTCCGGTGGCACCGACAACCATCTGTTCCTGGTCAGCCTGATCCGCCAGGGCATCACCGGCAAGGATGCCGACGCCGCGCTGGGCCGTGCGCACATCACGGTGAACAAGAACGCGGTGCCCAACGACCCGCAGTCGCCGTTCGTGACCTCGGGCCTGCGCATCGGTACCCCGGCAGTGACTACCCGTGGGCTCAAGGAGGCGGAATGCCGCGCCTTGGCGACCTGGATCTGCGACATCCTCGACCATCTCGGTGATGCCGACGTCGAGGCCCAGGTGGCGCGCCAGGTGGCAGCGCTGTGCAAGCTGTTCCCTGTCTATCCGGCCTGACCTCAGGGCTTGGCGGCTGTCGGCAGTGTGCCGGCAGCCCATATCATCGAAGGCCAGGAGCCAGCCATGACCACAGAACAACTGCAACAAACCCCGCTGCACGACCTGCACCTGGCGCTGGGGGCACGCATGGTGCCATTCGCCGGTTATGCCATGCCGGTCCAGTACCCGCTGGGTGTGCTCAAGGAACACCTGCACACCCGTGAACAGGCTGGTCTGTTCGACGTTTCGCACATGGGCCAGATCCGCCTGCGCGGCGCAGAGGCCGCCAGGGCGTTGGAAGCGCTGGTGCCGGTCGACATCATCGACCTGCCGGTGGGCATGCAGCGCTATGCGCTGTTCACCAATGACGATGGCGGCATCCTCGACGACCTGATGGTGGCCAGGCTGGGTGACGACGAGCTGTTGCTGGTGGTCAACGCCGCCTGCAAGGAGCAGGACCTGACCTACATGCGCCAGCACCTGGAAGGTTATTGCGAGGTCGAGTCGTTGTTTGCCAGCCGGGCCTTGCTGGCCCTGCAAGGCCCGGCGGCGGCCAAGGTACTGGCGCGACTGGCGCCCCAGGTTGCCGGCATGACTTTCATGCAGTTCGCCAGTGTGAGGCTGCTGGGTGTCGACTGTTACGTCAGCCGCTCGGGCTACACCGGCGAAGACGGCTACGAAATCTCGGTACCGGTCGAGGCGGCGCCCATGCTTGCCCGTTCGATGCTGGCCGAAGCCGAGGTCCAGCCCATCGGCCTGGGGGCCCGTGATTCGCTACGCCTGGAGGCCGGGCTGTGCCTGTACGGCCATGACATGGCGGTGCACACCACGCCGATCGAGGCCAGCCTGGGCTGGGCGATCTCCAAGGCCCGGCGTGCCGAGGGTGAGCGCGCTGGCGGCTTCCCCGGCGCCGAGCGCATCCTTGCCCAGCAGCACGAAGGCGTGGCCAGCAAGCGCGTGGGCCTGCTGCCTGCAGAGCGCGTGCCGGTGCGTGAAGGGGCAGTGATCGTCGATGCTCGGGAGCAGGTGATCGGCCGGGTCACCAGTGGCGGTTTCGGTCCCAGCCTGGGCGCGCCGCTGGCGATGGGCTACCTGCAGAGCGAGCAGGCAGCGCTGGGCACGCAAGTGTTCGCCCAGGTGCGCGGCAAGCACGTGCCGATGCAGGTGGTGCGCACACCGTTCGTGGCGCAACGTTACTACCGTGGCTAAAGGCCAGACTGTCGGAGCATGAGCATGAGTGAAATCCAGACTGCCCCTACGCACCCGCAGCCCTTGCAGGCCGGGGTGAAACTGCGCGGCGCCGACAAGGTGGCGCGCATCCCGGTGAAAATCCTGCCCACCGAGCAGGTGCCGCGCAAACCCGACTGGATTCGCGTGGAGATTCCCACCACGCCGGAAGTGGCACGGGTCAAGGCCCTGCTGCGCAAACACAAGCTGCACAGCGTGTGCGAAGAGGCGTCCTGCCCGAACCTGGGCGAGTGTTTCTCGGGCGGCACGGCGACGTTCATGATCATGGGCGACATCTGTACCCGCCGTTGCCCGTTCTGCGATGTCGGCCATGGCCGGCCCAAACCACTGGATGCCGATGAGCCGACGAACCTTGCCATCGCCATTGCCGACCTTGGCCTGAAGTATGTGGTGATCACCTCGGTGGACCGTGACGACCTGCGCGATGGCGGCGCCCGCCACTTCGCCGATTGCCTGCGCGAGATCCGCAGGCTGTCGCCGGGTATTCAGCTGGAAACCCTGGTGCCGGATTACCGTGGCCGTATGGACGTTGCTCTGGACATCACGGCGCAAGAGCCGCCAGACGTGTTCAACCACAACCTGGAAACCGTGCCGCGCCTGTACCGGGCGGCACGGCCGGGCTCGGACTTCGAGTGGTCACTGGACCTGCTGGAGCGCTTCAAGCAACGCCTGCCGGCGGTACCGACAAAGTCCGGCCTGATGCTAGGCCTGGGCGAGACCGATGCCGAGGTGGTCGAGGTGATGCAGCGCATGCGTGAGCATCAGGTTGACATGCTGACCCTGGGGCAGTATCTGCAACCGTCCCGCAGCCACTTGCCGGTGCAGCGCTTCGTGCACCCTGACACCTTCGCCATGCTTGCCGAGCAGGCCTTGGCGATGGGGTTCAGAAACGTGGCCTCCGGGCCGCTGGTGCGCTCGTCTTACCACGCTGACCGGCAACTGCAAGCAGTTTAAGGGTTCAGATCACCATCATTCGCGGTAAGTGCCTTTTTGCTTGGCGGCGTGAACCGCGAGTGCATCCATGAGTGGGGGGCGACAAGCAGTCGTAAGGTTCCAGGCCAAGTACACGCAGACGCTCGCGAATTGCCGCCATCTGTGCCGGTGGCGTGCCGCTTTCGATCACCGAGGACACGAAAGCGGCAAATGCCAGGATGAGGCCTTAGTTCACCATCACTTCGTCCAGTGCCTGCTCGAGGGTGCTGACCGTGCGCTCGATATTGTGCAGTTTTTCGAGCCCGAACAGACCGATGCGGAAGGTCTGGAAGTCGGCCGGCTCGTCACATTGCAACGGCACTCCGGCGGCAATCTGCAGGCCGTGCTCGACAAATTTCTTACCGCTCTTGATATCGGCATCATCGGTGTAGCTCACCACTACGCCCGGGGCCTGAAAGCCGGCTGCGGCCACGCTCTTGATGCCTTTGCCAGTCAACATGGCGCGCACCCGATCGCCCAGAGCCTGTTGTTCGCCGCGGACCTTGTCGAAACCGTAGGCTCGCATCTCGTTGATTACTTTGTTAAATCGCGCGAGAGAGTCGCTGGGCATGGTCGCATGGTAGGCATGCCCGCCCTGTTCGTAGGCCTGCATGATCTGCAGCCACTTTTTCAGGTCGCAGGCGAAACTGCTGCTTTGCGTCTGCTCGATACGCTCCAGGGCCAAAGCACTGAGCATCACCAGGGCGCAGCAAGGGGAGGCGCTCCAGCCTTTCTGTGGAGCGCTGATCAGCAGGTCGACTGCGCACTTTTGCATATCAACCCATATCGTGCCTGAGGCGATGCAGTCGAGCACGAACAGGCCGCCCACCGCATGTACAGCGTCGCCGACGGCCCGCAGGTAATCGTCGGGCAGGATAATCCCGGATGAGGTTTCAACGTGGGGGGCGAAGACAATCTGCGGCTTGTGCGCCTTTATCGCCGCCAGCACTTCGTCCAGAGGGGGCGGAGCATAGGCAGCCTGGCGACCAGTGTCGACCGGTCGGGCTTTCAGCACCGTGGTGGCCGCCGGGATGTTGCCCGTCTCAAGGATCTGGCTCCAGCGATAACTGAACCAGCCGTTGCGTATCACCAGGCATTGCTGACCGGTGGCAAACTGGCGCGCTACCGATTCCATGCCGAATGTACCGCTGCCTGGCACTACCGCAACAGCCTGGGCGTTATAGACCTGTTTCAGGGTTCTGGAAATGTTCTTCATCACGCCTTGAAACGTCTGCGACATGTGATTGAGCGAGCGGTCGCTGTACACCACCGAGTACTCGACCAGCCCCTCAGGATCAATGCTGGGATAAAGCTTCGACATGGGTGACTCCTTTGGCAGAGATGTCATTGGTATCGACCCTGTCCTTAGCCTTGTCAAATGCCAAGATTGACCGGGACTGATGAAATCCATGTAATACCGCGGCGCCTGCTTCGCGGCTGAAGCCGCTCCCACAGGGGGGGCGTGGCGTTCTTGCCGGCCAAGCTTGAAAGCCTTGATCCATAGCGCCTGGGCCATTTGCGCGATGAGGTGTTGGGGATCGTGCTCAGAGACTGTCCGGATCCCCGAAGAACATTTGGCCCTTCATATAAATCAAATGGTTATGAACGGGGAATTGGTTTTGTACCCCCAGATGTACCCTTTTTTACAGCAGCTACGAGTGGATTACAGTTGGACGCACCGAGGGGAGGGCCGGTGTCAAACGTGCAATCCCTCACCCAGTCGCGCAGCTTTGCTGCCTGCGGACCGTAGGGTGTTTTCGTCGTTGACCCATGCATAGACGATGACCTTGGACCTTGAGTCGTAGCGAAAGAACAGCCGAAAACGCCTGCCGATTTTTGCGCGCCGCCAATGTCGGTAGGCGGTGCCCAGCGTGTTGCCTTGGCGGAACTCATCACGGCCTGGGTCGGCAGGCACAGCCTCCATGATCAGATGGCTCAATGCCCGAAACAGCTTGACGTTGGCGTTGCTCTCAAAACCTTGCGGATCGTTCTGCTCGGCTCGGGCGGCGGCTTCTTGCAATTTGCGTAGCTGTAAAGTCACACCTTCATGGAACAACAGTGTCCAGCCATGTCGCAGCATCAGATCGCGACCTCACCGTCGATATCTTCGTCCAGGTTTACGGAGTGCTTTGCGTTGGCGAGCATGGTTTGCGCCAAGTCTTCCGGCAGAGTGGTGAGGTTGCGGCCGCCTCGGATATCAGCCTCCAGCAAACCCAGGAACGCACCGATGGCAGGGTCTTCGTGGGTGGTTTCTACGCGGCTGACCACGATTTCACCCCCGCGTACGTCGAATGCAATCTTGCCACCAGTGTCAATGCCCAGTAGCTGGCGAACGGATTTGGGCAGTGTGATCTGCCCCTTCGAGGTTAGCGTGGCGATTTCGTGGATGGCAGGCATGGGCGTTCTCCCGGATGTATTGATTGGGTGGTAAGGAATAATCCTTACACGGTCAATCTTGGTTTTCTGCTGATCAAGCACAGGCGGGGAGGACGCTCAATAGCGCCGCAAGATTAGTTACACCACTTCCAGGGACACGATCTGTCTGATGTGCACCAAGCGATCTTCTGGTGGCTACCGGCATGGTGAGCAGATGTTGCCGATAGGATTTACCCACCAGAAGATTCATTGGATCAAGGAAGCCGAAAAAACACACCGCATAATTATTGCGGACACTGACAAGGCAGCCTAACAGCGGATCGCGCAATGCTTCAGCGCTGTCTCATGAACGCCGCTGAACTTTGGTGGCCTGACTTTTCATTAACGGCCTTGCTGGTTTATTGATACGGCGCTCGAACAGACTGATGAGCGTCCCAGTGATGGTTACCAGCGCCAGTAAAAACAGTCCGATGTCTGAGTTTTCCATGAGAATCTTCCTGCCAGTCTGTCTGAAAAATGGAGATGTCTGCCTTGCGTTTGCGCTGGGCGAGTTGATCCGTGCGCTGCCAGTACGCCGTTTCATTGGCGTGCATCGAGATTACGGCTTTTCCAGGTCAAGTTGCTGTCGGTTTTCTGCACGCTGGCGTAAAGACTCAATAAAGGGCCTGCGTCGGGCTGGCATGAGCTCGCGGTGACCTCCCTGAACCAGGCAGAAAACCGTGCATTGGAAATGGGGACCCTGTGGATGGCTGTGTTCGCTGTCGGGGTAAGCCTGCTGGCAGTGCTCAACGGCCTGTGTCTGCACAATAAGTAGAGGGCAAGGGCTCATGCTACGCGCCGCAACGCCACGGCCATGCCCCCGCCCAGCGCCGCCATGCCCAGCAACAAGGCCGGAAATGACAGCCACCAGGGCATGCCAGCAGTCATCATGCTGAATTCCGACATCCCGCCGATGCTGGCCAGCAGGTTCAACGGCAGGAACACCACGTTGATCAGCGTCAAATTGCGCAGGGCGTGGTTCATGCCGTTGTTGGCCAGGTTGCCGCGGGCCTCGATGAGGTTGGTGAAAACCTGGGCGTGGATTTTCGCCTGCTGATAGCTCTGCTCGTTCTCGATGATCAGGTCGTTGAGCGCCTCCAGCTGCTCGGGCCTGAAGCCGTGCTTCTGACCGTGGCTGCGCAGCAGCGCGAGTACGGCGCCGTTGCTCTGGATCGCGTTGACGTAATACACCAGGCTTTCGCTCAGGCTGTACATCTGCACCAGGTGCTGGCTGTCCATGGGTCGGTCGAACTGCAGCTGGATCTCCCTGGCCACCTGCTTGACCACCCGCAAATGCCCCAGGTAGTGATGCACGCTTTCGGCCAGCATTGCCATCAGCACATCCAGCGGGGTGCTGATACCGGCCTGAGGATCCACGCCGTCCAGCAGCGAATTGCTGGCGCAAATCACCACCAGGCGTTTCTCGCTGAGCACCACGCCGAATGACGATACGTTGAATACTCGGCCGTCGAAGCTTTCCGGGCGTTTCCAGATCAGGAACAGGTGATCGGGCTTGATCTCGATACGCGCCACTTCGTCCGGGTCCAGCGACGACTCCAGCGCCTGGGCGCTGACGCCCAGACGCCCGCATAGTCGAGCCTGTTCGGCTGCGTCCGGCGCCACGCACAACCAGATGCTGGCCTGATCCTCGGACGACTCAAGAAGGGCACCGTGCTCGGTGCAGTAGCATTCGATCATCGCTCACCAGGTCTGGCCAAGATGTTTGCGTTCGAGCCGCTGCACGAAGGCCTGCAGTACACGGCGGTACAGTTCGTCGCCCAGCACGGCGTCTTCGATGCCGGCATCGAGATTGGGGTTGTCGTTGACTTCAATCACCAGCACGCGGTCGCCGGCCTGCTTGAGGTCCACGCCATACAGCCCATGGCCGATGAGCCGCGCGGTGTCCACGGCCAGCTTCACCACCTCGGGCGGTGCCTGCTCCACCGGCACCGCACGGCACTGGCCATTGACTTCGCCGGCCTGAGCCTTGTGGTTGTAGATTTGCCAGTGGCCCTTGGACATGAAGTACTGGCAGGCGTAGAGCGCCTCGCCATTGAGCACGCCAATGCGCCAGTCGTATTCGGTGTAGCAGTACTCCTGGGCCAGTAGCAGCACCGAGTGCTCGAACAGCTCCTGTGCCGCCGAGGCCAGCGCTTGGGCATCGGCAACCTTGATCACACCCTTGGAGAAGCAGCCATCGGGGATCTTCAGCACCAATGGGAAGCCTAGGCGGCGGCCCACCAGTTCAAGTTCCTGGGGGCGGTCCTTGTACAGGATCTCGGTGGCCGGTGCGCCAAGGTTGTGGCGTTTGAGCAGGTCGGCCAGGTACACCTTGTTGGTGCAGCGCAGGATCGAGGAGGGGTCATCGATCACTACCAGGCCTTCGCTCTCGGCCTTCTTCGCGAAGCGGTAGGTGTGATCGTCCACCCGCGTGGTTTCGCGGATGAACAGCGCGTCGAACTCGGCCAGGCGTGCGTAATCTTTCTTTTCGATCAGCTCCACGTCGATGCCGAGCGGCTTGCCGTTCTCGATGAACTGTTCCAGGGCCTGGGCATTGGACGGCGGCAGTTCCTCTGCCGGATCGTGCAGGATCGCCAGGTCGAAACGCGCCAGGCGCTTGGAGGCGGGCTGGCGCCACGTGCGGCGGTTGAAGGCATCCAGCGCGTCGGCAAAGAAATGCTGCTGCTCATCGCGCAGCTTGTGCAGGGCGCCTGCTTTGATGCCGGCGATCTGCCAGGCGTCGCCGCGACGAAACTCCACCAACAGGATGGGGCAGGGGAACGCCTCGAACAGCTGGCGGCCGATCTCCTGCAGTGGTTCGATGGCTGTGCGGCCGAAGTACAGGGTGAGGGTGAAGGCCTCGGTGCTGCCATATGGGTGGTTGACCAAGGCACGCTCGAGGGTGCGCTCAAGGTCGTCCAGCCCCACGCCATAGAGCGCCTTGCGGCTCAGTTCGCTGACCGTGCGTACCGACGGGAACACCTTGTGCCCACGTGCCTCGGCCAGCAGCGAGCAGTAGTAGCCCTGGCCCAGGTATTTGTAGTTGCGGCACAGGTTGAGCACCTGAGTGCGACCGGGTGCGTCATCGCTGTGCTCAAGGTAGGCCTGGGCGAGCATCAGGCTTTCGCTGGGCAGGTAGCTGGCCCAGTCCTCCTTGCGCTCCACCAGGATCAGCAAGCGGCTACCGGCGCGCCGTGTACTGGGAGGTTCCTCGTTGAGGGTGATTGTGGAAGTTTCGCTTTTGGCCAATACTTCGGCCACGTTGGCTTGCACCGCTGACATGAGTATTCGATCCCTGTTGAAGAACACGCCGCTTCAATAAATCACGGGTTTCTCGACCTGTCCCGGTTCGTTACTCAAACATTACGGTGGTGCCATGGTTTTTGATTTTCGCTTTGCGTCGGTGGCCGATGTCGAGGCGCTGGCGGCCCTGGAGCAGGACTGCTTCACCCTTGATCGCCTGAGCCCGCGCAATTTCAGCTGGATGGTGCGCCGTGCCAATGCCTGCCTGATCGTTACCGAGCAGCAGGGGCAAATGGCCGGCTATGCGCTGCTGTTGTTTCATCGCGGTACGTCACTCGCGCGCCTTTACTCGATTGCTGTGAGCCCCGGCTGGCGTGGCCATGGCCTAGGGCAGCGTTTGCTGGAGCAGGCCGAGGCGGCAGCGCTGGAGCGCAATTGCGCTTGGTTGAGGCTTGAGGTGCGCGCCGACAACCCGACGGCGATCAGCCTGTACGAAAGCAATGGCTATTATCGCTTCGCCGTGGTCGAAGACTACTACGAAGACCATGGCCAGGCGTTGCGTTATGAAAAGCGCATCCTCTGCAACGCACCTGCACCTGCTCGGCAAGTGCCCTATTACGCGCAAACGACAGAGTTCACCTGCGGTGCGGCCTGTCTACTGATGGCCATGGCTGCGATCGAGCGTGGGCGGCCGCTGTTGCGCGCCGAGGAGATTCAGCTCTGGCGTGAGGCCACCACCATCTTCATGACGGCCGGCCATGGCGGCTGTAGCCCGCAGGGCCTGGCTCTGGCGGCCTGGCGCCGTGGGTTCGAGGTGCGCGTGGTGCTTAGCCAGCCGGGGTCTCTTTTTCTCGACGGTGTGCGCAGCCCGCAGAAAAAAGACGTCATGAGGCTGGTAGAGGACGAGTTCGTCGAGGCTCTGGGGGAGACTGACGTGCAACAGGTGGTGGCGCCTGGCTTCGATATCCGTTCGGTGTTGCAAGCGGGTTTCAGACCACTGGTGCTGATCAGTTGTTATCGCTTCACCCGTCTGAAGGCGCCGCACTGGGTACTGGTAACCGGCTGCGATGAGGAGTTCGTCTACCTGCACGACCCGGACGTGGACCACAGCCGCCACCGTCGCAGCCTGGATTGCCAGCACCTGCCGGTCAGTCATGGCGAATTTGCACGCATGAACTGCTTTGGCAGGCAGCGGGTGAGGGCGGCCGTTCTTTTGCGTGGTCGGTGAGACGACCGACGAGCATTTCTTACCCATTCTTTATGCGCTGGATCACGGCCAGGGCCAATACTGGTGCAGCTTTTTCAAGCCCCCGAATTCCCGCCTACACTCAGACTTTACGCAAAACAGACGAGACGTTATCTGTGAGTCAGACCGCAACCGCTGAAAATCAATCCCACGCAGGCAAGAGCACGGGCGTTGGCCTGTTGGTCGCAGCTGTTGGCGTGGTCTATGGCGACATCGGCACCAGCCCGTTGTATACCCTCAAGGAAGTGTTCAATGGCCACTTCGGCGTGCAGGCCAACATCGAAGGGGTGCTGGGCATTCTCTCGCTGGTGTTCTGGTCGTTGATCTGGGTGGTGTCGGTCAAATACGTGCTTTTCATCCTGCGCGCCAGCAACCAGGGCGAAGGCGGGATCATGGCCTTGACTGCGTTGGCCAGGCGGGCGGCGCGGCCTTATCCAGTGCTGAGCAGGGTGCTGGTGCTGTTGGGCCTGTTCGGCGCGGCGCTGTTCTACGGTGACAGCATGATCACCCCGGCAATTTCCGTGCTGTCGGCGGTCGAGGGCCTGCAACTGGGGATCGACGGGATTGACCACTGGGTCGTGCCGATTTCGGTCGTAGTCCTGTTAGGGTTGTTCATTATCCAGAAGCACGGAACAGCACGCATCGGTATCCTGTTCGGGCCGGTGATGGTGCTGTGGTTTGTGGTGCTCGGCGCGCTGGGCGTCTATGGCATTGCCCAGCGGCCCGATGTGCTACAGGCGCTGAGCCCGACTTGGGCCGTGCACTTCTTCGTCGCTCATCCCGGCGTGGGCATCGCCATTCTGGGCGCGGTGGTACTGGCCTTGACCGGGGCCGAGGCGCTATACGCCGACATGGGGCATTTCGGTCGCAAACCGATTTCTCGCGCCTGGTTCATGCTGGTGCTACCGGGCCTTGTACTCAACTATTTTGGGCAAGGCGCACTGATCCTCAACGACCCAGCCGCGGTGCGAAACCCGTTCTACCTGCTGGCTCCCGGGTGGGCACTGCTGCCGATGGTAGCGCTGGCCACCCTGGCCACTATCATTGCCTCGCAGGCGGTGATTTCCGGTGCGTTCTCGTTGACTCGCCAGGCCATCCAGCTTGGCTATGTGCCGCGCATGTTCATCCAGCACACCTCCAGCGAAGAGCAGGGGCAGATCTACATCGGCATGGTCAACTGGGCGCTGATGGTAGGCGTTGTGCTTCTGGTGATCGGCTTCGAATCGTCCAGTGCTCTGGCAGCAGCCTATGGCGTGGCAGTGACCGGAACCATGCTGATCACCACGCTCCTGGCGTCGGCAGTGGTGTTGCTGTTGTGGAAGACACCGCGCTGGCTGGCCGTTCCGCTGTTGTTGGGCTTCCTGCTGGTGGACGGCCTGTATTTTGCCGCCAACGCGCCCAAGATCTTCCAAGGTGGCGCATTCCCGGTGATCGCCGGCCTGGCATTGTTCGTGCTCATGACCACCTGGAAGCGCGGGCGCAGCATTGTCGTCGAACGGCTGGACGAAACCGCGTTGCCGCTGCCGTTATTCATCGGCAGCGTACAGGCGCAGCCGCCCCACCGTGTACAGGGTACTGCGGTGTTCCTCTCCGCCCGTACCGACGCCGTACCCCATGCCCTGCTGCACAACCTGCTGCACAATCAGGTGCTGCACGAACAGGTGGTACTGCTGACGGTGGTCTCGGAAGATTCGCCGCGTGTCAGCGCTGACAAACGCTTCGAAGTGGAAGCTTTTGGCGCAGGCTTCTTCAGAGTCAGCCTGCACTTCGGTTTCATGGAAGAGCCCGACGTGCCGCTTGCCCTAAGCCAGAGCAGCACTGCTGAGCTGGACTTTAGCCCTATGCGCACCACCTACTTCCTCAGCCGGGAAACCGTGGTGCCCACCAAACGGATCGGCATGGCCAAGTGGCGCGAGCACCTTTTCGCCTTCCTGCTCAAGAATGCCAACAGCAACCTCAAGTACTTCAAGTTGCCGCTGAACCGGGTGATCGAACTGGGCACTCAGGTCGAGATGTGACGTTGGCCTAAGGAATGAACCGGTCGAGCACGATCAGGTCCGGGCCATGAAGATCAGGTCCATGGCGTTTCCTCCAGTAGTGAAGGAAGGCTAGTGGCCCGCAGCGCAAGATGTCAGAAGGATTGGGGCTTTCTGGATAAAGATCGCATCAAGTCCATTCGTGCGGTTTTTTGGAGCGGTGTTACACACTCAATTGCAGATACTCGCGTTCCCACGTGCTGATGACTTGCCGGTAGTGGCGGTGTTCGGTGCGCTTGACCGCGACATACCCTTGCACGAACCTGTCACCCAGGTAGGTCTTGAGCTTGTCGCAGGCGTCCATTCGAGCCAGCGCCTCGTCAAGCGTGTTAGGTAGGCTCAGGCCGCAGTGAGCGTAGGCACGTCCCGATAACGGGGCGCTTGGCTCGATCCGTTCGCGCATGCCCAGATAACCGCACAGCAAGGTGGCGGCCAGCGCCAGGTAGGGATTGGCATCGGCGCCGGGCAGGCGGTTCTCCACGCGCATCGCGGCGGGCGATGCGCAGGGTACACGCAGGCCGACGGTGCGGTTGTCGTGGCCCCAGGCGACGTTCACCGGCGCGCAGTTGTCCGGCAGGAAACGGCGGAACGCGTTCACGTTGGGCGCGAGCAGCGGCAGCAGCTGCGGGATGTAGCGCTGCAAGCCGCCGATGTAATGCAGGAACTGCTCGCTCATGCCGCCGTCATCGCGGGCGAACAGGTTGTCGCTGGTATGCAAGGCTTGCACACTCTGGTGGATGTGCATCGCGCTACCGGGTTGGTAGGCGATCGGTTTGGCCATGAAGGTCGCACTGATGCCGTGCTTGAGCGCCGCTTCGTGAAGGGTGCGCTTGAACAGGATGAGCTGGTCGGCCAGGCGCAAAGCGTCGCCGTGGCGGAAGTTCACTTCCATTTGGGCGGGACCGCTTTCATGGCTCAGGGTATCGAGGTCCAGCCCCTGGGCATCGCACCAGTGGTAGAGGTCTTCGAACAACGGTGCGAATTCGTGGGTGGCGTCGATGGAGAAACTTTGCCGACCCCGTTCCGGGCGGCCGGAGCGGCCGTCGGGTGCCTCCAGTGGCACGTCCGGATCAAGGCTGCGCCGGGTCAGGTAGAACTCCAGCTCTGGGGCTACCACCGGTTGCCAGCCCTCATCGGCATACAGGCCGAGCACCTGCTTGAGTACATGGCGCGGCGACAGTTCGATCGGGTTGCCGGCCTTGTCGAACGGGTCGTGGATGACCATGGCGGTAGGCTCGGCCAGCCAGGGTAGAACAAAGCAGGCCTGCGGATCGGGGCGGCAGTACATGTCGGCACCTGCCTCGTCGAGCAGGGTATCGAACACATGGTCATCGACGTATTCACCGGTCACCGTTTGCAGCAGGACGCTTTCCGGCAGGCGCATGCCACCTTCTTCGAGAAAGCGAGCGGTGGCGGCGATCTTGCCTCGGGCGATGCCACAAAAATCGCTGAGCGCGCACTCGACTTCGGTGATGCCGTGTTGCCTCAGTTGCTCTTGCAACTGCTCAAGGGGGTTATTCATGAAAGCCTCGTCGGATTGGACATTTATTCCTTGACGCCCGTGGGTCGAGCCCTGTGCGACCACAGGGCTTTAGGGGCAGAGCATCAGGCCGGTTTCGGCGAGTACCCGAACCTGGTCACGCTCATCACCGCTGGCACCGAACCATCGTCGGCGCCCAGTGCCTTGACGTAGGCCACCTCGCCCCGTACGAAGAACGGGCCGTCACGGTAGGTCGGCGTGGCGGTCAACGCCCAGGCGGCGGAGCCTGGGCCGTAGAGCAGGTTGGTCGAGGCGCAATTCTGGTCGGTGCCGCAACTGCCGCCCTGGCTGTCGATGAATTCGGCACGCACGCCCAAGGCCCAGTGTTCATCGAAACTGTACTTGGCCAGGAGCGCGGCGCCATAGCTTTCGGCGGCTGCATGGATGCCGATGTCGCGGTCTTGGTCGACTTCATGTAGGTGCTGCCCAGGGACGGCAACGAGTAGCCACCGGCCTGGATATAGAACTGCAGCGGCCCGTCGATGGTCTGGATCTCGACTTGGGCATTGCTGAGGTCGGCGCGGAAGGTGTCGTTATCGTTACCGGGAGCATCGATAATATGGTTCTGCCACAGGCCGAGCCCGGTCAGTTGACCGCTGACGTAGACCTTGCCCAGCAGTGTCGTGTCCACGGCGAAGGGGTTGGGGGTGGATGGCAGGGTGCTGGCGATGGCAGGGGTAGGAAGTGGATCCGCCAGTGCTGGCCCGATCATCAGGAATGTGGCAAGACCAGTCTGGACGGGCAACAGGGCGAGGGGCTTGGTCTTGCAGGATTTTGCGAACGAAGCGGACTGGGTGGGGCGAATGAAGGTATTGACGTACAGGAACATGTAACGCTCTCGATACTCCGAAGAAGTGACTAAAGCGTATTGATTCGCGTGCCAAGTTGCTGTCGGTTTATTTTTCGCCGGCGTAAATTCTTGATAAAGAGTACTAGGCATGGTTGCTGCGCGGCCCTACCTAAACAGCAGCGCTCCAACTCTCACAACAACGTCAGTTCTTGATGATCTGTGCCGTTTCCTGAATTGGGTTTTCATTATCTCAGGTGTGTAAGGAAAGAGGTTCAAGTCGACAATCTTAAGCGAGCAAATGGCCATCGATTTCAGTTTGGGAGCGGCAGGGGGTGTAGACATCAGGTTGGGGGCATCCTTTTCAAACCATCCAAAGCATGCCCTCAAATATGCCCCAAATTTAGCAATTAGCTGGAGGAAAATGGCTCTTCGAGGCTAGGAAGAGGCAGAAATGATTAGTTATTAAGCATGCGCGAAGCCCCTATAGGCTGTCAGGGTCGCCGAAGAACATCTGTATTCGCGACCGCAACCACCGCTCCGCCGGGTCATTGTCCTGCGCCCCGCGCCAGGCCATGTGCAGCTCGAAACTACGCACATCCAACGGCAGATCCTCAGCCCGCAACCCACCCGCCGCGGTCAGCGCGTCCGCTGTGTAGTCCGGCACCGTAGCGACAATATCGGTGCCCGCCAGCAAACTCCCCAGCCCGTTGAACTGCGGCACCGCCAGCACCACATGGCGCTTGCGGCCAATCTCTTCCAGGGCCTCGTCGATGAACCCCGACAGGTCCCCGGCAAACGACACCAGCGCATGCGGCCGCGCGCAGAAGTCGTCCAGGGTGATGGCGCCGGGCACGCTGTCGGCGCGCAGCAGTTTCGGCATGCTGCGGCGCAGCACCTTGCGCTTGGCGTTGGCTGGCAGCTCGCTGGTGTAGCTGACCCCCACCGAGATCTCGCCCGAAGCCAGCAGCGTCGGCATCAGCAGGTAATTGACCCGGCGCACCACCAGCACGATACCCGGCGCTTCGGCGCGGATGCGCTTGAGCAACTGCGGCAGCAGGGCGAATTCGGCGTCGTCAGACAGGCCGATGCGGAACACCGCATTGCTGGTGGCCGGGTCGAATTCGGCGGCGCGGCTGACGGCGGTAGAAATCGAGTCCAGCGCCGGGGACAGCAGGGCGAAGATCTCGTGGGCCCGGGCCGAGGGCTCCATGCTGCGGCCGGTACGCACGAACAGCGGGTCGTCGAACAGGTTACGCAGGCGCGACAGCGCCGCGCTGATGGCGGGCTGGCCGAGGAACAGTTTTTCCGCGGCACGGGTCACGCTGCGTTCGTGCATCAGCGTTTCGAACACGATCAGCAGGTTGAGGTCTACACGACGCAGGTCGTTTCGATTCATCGGTGAGCTTCGCCTGAAGTGGGGCAGAGGTGAATCTTAAGGCCAAAGGCTGGTACCCTGCACGGGTTTAGGGGGACCAATCGCAGGGAAAGTCAGGTGCCCAATCGATGACAAGCATGTCGACTATTAATGACCACTGATGGTCTAACCGGCAAAGCCCGGATAGAGTTCGTGGTAATTAGAGGTTCACAATGGCGAGGTATGCGATGTCCCGCATGATCCGTTTCCACAAGTTCGGCGCTGCCGATGTGCTCCGTTGCGAGGAGCAGCCCGAACCGTCACCCGCTGCCGGCGAGGTACAGATCCGCGTCGAGGCGGTTGGCGTCAGCTGGTATGACGTGCTCTGGCGCCAGAACCTGGCACCGTCCCAGGCGCGCCTGCCGGCGGGGATCGGCCACGAGATGGCCGGGGTGGTGACCGCGGTCGGTGAAGGGGTCGAGGATATTGCGGTGGGTGACCGGGTTGCCAGCTTCCCGGCCACCAGTGCCAACGACCACCCGGTGTATGGCGATGTCATCGTGCTGCCGCGTTCGGCCATTACCCGTTATCCGGATGTGCTTACCCCGATCGAGGCCAGCGTGCACTACACGCCGCTGCTGATCGCCTATTTCGCCTACGTCGACCTGGCCCGGGCGAAAGCCGGGCAGACGGCGCTGGTCACCGATGCCAGCCACTGCGCGGGCCCTGCCTTCGTGCAACTGGGCAAGGCCCTGGGGCTGAAGGTGTTCGCCGCCACCAAGGAGCCGGAACAGCGTGAGTACCTGCTGGGCCTGGGCGCCGACAAGGTTATTGTCACCGAAGAGCAGGACCTGCTGCTGCAGGTTGGCAAGTACACCGATGGCCGTGGTGTGGACATGGTCCTGGATGGCATGGGTGGGCCGCAGATGTCGCTGCTCGGCGATGTGCTGGCACCGCGCGGCAGCCTGGTGCTGTATGGCCTGCAAGGCGGCAATCAGACGCCGTTCCCGGCTTGTGCGGCGTTCCAGAAGAACATCCAGTTCTATGTGCACTGCATCGGCAACTTCACCGGCAAGCCGGAGCTGGGTATCAGCCAGGACCAGGTGGCGCTGCAGCGCGCCTTGCGCGATATCAACCAGTTCACTGCCGACCAGTTGCTGACACCGCAGATCATCAAGGTGTACCCGTTCGAACAGGTGGTCGAGGCGCATCGCTACATGGACCAATGCCCGTGCGGCGGGCGTGTGGTGCTGGACATGGCGCAACACTGACAGCGGTCTGCATCTATCAGGAAACCCGGGCAGAGTCCCGGGTTTTTTGTGCCTAATAGAGACTGGTTTTACGTTAAAAAAAGAAGTTTCCTACAATTAAATACGACGCGGACTATATTTGAACTGATTGCTCCGTGGCTTGCCGAAATATCCCGCCAAGTTTTTTGTCTTGTACTGTTCCCGTCTGGCAGTCAATGTGTTTTCTCACTTCCGCTGAATGGTTTTTTTACCCTGATCTGTATCTTCTATTCGCCTTGCATCCCTCGATAATGGCTCAATGATAGTTTGCGCAAGGAGCGTGGAATGAGCATGGCTATGCCCAGGCCAGGGCGGTGTATGGCAGCGGCGGGGCGTCGCTACGATGCGTTTTTCTCGATGTCTTGGCGACAGTGACTGGTTACGTCATTACTTCCAATTAGTTGTAGGAAATTTCTTCTGGAAAAGTTCAGGGCATGTTGATGTTCAGGTTCTCTGATCAACGTGCGCTGGCTGCATGAAGTTGAT
Organism: Pseudomonas sp. S1(2024); assembly: GCF_046557535.1. Lineage (NCBI taxonomy): Bacteria > Pseudomonadati > Pseudomonadota > Gammaproteobacteria > Pseudomonadales > Pseudomonadaceae > Pseudomonas > Pseudomonas sp. S1(2024). Next base: position 35,883 of record NZ_JBKGFP010000077.1, on the reverse strand, counting down.
GAGGTGATTTCGTGACTGCTATTCACGACCAGGCAATGCACTATATCTACCAGCAAGTACTCGAGCGCTTGCTCAGTCATATGTCACAGGCGCAGCGTGCTTCCTTGCAGTTGTTGATACAACGGCTGCTGGTTGCTGCAGGCGGGCCAGAATACATCGGCACCTACCGCTTGCTGGTGCTGCAAGGCAACGATCACCGCAGCGCCCGGCTGCTGGCGATGCTGCGTGCCGCACAACTGAGTATCGCCCTGCGTGCGCCGGTAACCTTCCAGCTGCGGGTGCTGGTAGTGAGCCTGCCCGTGGCTGACAGTGCCACGCTCGAATGCCATGAACGCGGCTTCAATGCGCTGTTCTTGCAGGATGACCCGCGGGTGCAACTGCAGATGATCAAGGGGCGTGAAGTAGTGCCGTTCAGCCGGCATACCCCTGCCACGCAGGAGAGCTGGCTGTTGGCGAGGGACGCCATGCTGATGTTCGGTCACCTGGTCGACGCCAGCCCCGAAGCGCTGCTAGGGAGTCGCCTGCACCTGGAGTTGGCGGCCGCGGTGGGCTTTGCGCTGCAGGCCCATACCCCTGCGGATGTATTGATCACCGCCATCCCGGCGTGCCAGCGCCGCCGGTACCTTGCCTGGGCACGGCGCAGCTTGCGCCTGGCAGGGGAGCGGGGTTCGCATGCGGTGCACCAGTGCCTGGCGACGCTGGCACAGGGGCTCAGTCGCCTGCACGGCAGCATCGGGGGCCCATCGAGCGCCTTGGCGGAACCGGCCGTGGGGGCGGTGCCGCAGAATACGCCGGTGCGGTTGATTGCCATTGACGACCTGCTGCCGCCGTTGCTCGAAGAACAGCAGCTTGACCTCATGCTCGGTTGCCGCTTCGAGGGGGGCCAGGACGCCCGGCCATTGGCCGCGTTCGTCGAGCCGTTGGCCCCGGCGCAGTTGCAGGAACTGCACGCGCGCAGTCTCGAACCGCAGGCAAGTCGCCCGGCATTGCGGCTGGCTGGCCAGCCGGGCGCCAACAAGCGGCGCGATGTGCATCAACTGCAGTTCGGCAGGGCATACGGCATCAACCAGATCCAACAGGTGTGCCTGCTGTTCAGCCCGTTTGCCAGGCAGGGGAAGAACCTGGAGCGTTTTCTGCAGTGCTGGCATGCCGACATGCTGGTGGCGCTGCCATATCTGCATCGGGCCTTGCAGGGTAAACCCTGCCCTGAAGCGGTGAAAAACTGGCTGGTGAACACCAGCGGCCTGCCGCTGGGGCAACTCAGGTTGATCTATGGCGGGGGCCTGCCGCTGGCCTCCTGGCGCCTGATGAGCCATCTGGCCCGTCGCGATGTACAGCTGAGGTTGCTGCCGCGGCGGGCAGCGGGGCGGCGGCGTGGTCATGCGGGGCCGCCTTGATGGAGCAATCGGGCGCCGGAGAGTTCGCCTATCGCAAGGTCTATCGCTACCTGGAAGCACTGATCGACCAGGCTCCACGAAGTGGCCCCTGCCGTTTGCCGTCGTTGCGCGAGTTGGCCCGGCGGTTGCGGGTGTCGTTGGCCACCGTACAGAGTGCCTACAGCCTGCTGGAAGAGGAGGGCCGCGTGCAATGCCTGCCCAGGTCGGGCTATTACGTACAGGGCGCTGCCAAGGATGCTGCTGCGGCCCTGCCCCTGCAGGCACCCCTGCCGGCACAGCCGATGCTGGAGCGAACCCTGCTCAGCCACGAACGGCGCCTGGCACGTCAGCGCACGCACAATGGTGCCCCTTGGGACGCGCCCGGCAGCGCCCGCCTGCGCAATGCCGTCGCAGAACGCTATACCCGTTCCTCCAACCGGTACTGGCGTGCCGAGGACGTTCAGTTGGCTCCGGATGTGCAGGCGTTGCTGGAGACCTTGCTGGCGGCGTTGGCCGTGCAAGGAGGAACCGTGGTGGTGCACTCGCCCTGTTGCTGGCAGGTACTGCGCGCGTTGGCCCGCGCCGGCATGCGAGTGTTGGAGGTACCACTGGATACCTGCGGCAACCCGGACCTGCGCGCCCTGGCCTGGCTACTGGATAGCGAGCCGGTGTGCATGCTCGTGATGCCGTCGTGCCTTGGCATGCCGCAGGGGCGGCTGGTATCACCGCACTTTCAGCAGCAGCTTGGCCAGATGCTTGGGCAGCACTCTGTATGGGTGCTGGAAAACGACCTGGACAGTGAGCACTGTTACAGCGGGCCGCCGAATATGCGCCTGCGCGATTGGGTCGACCCCCGCTGGCTATTGGTGATGGGGGCGTTCGATGCCGCAGTGGGGAGCGAGGCGCCCTATGCCTACTTGCTGGGCCATGATGCCGGGCTGGCCGAGGCTTTCGCGGAGCGTGCGTTTCGGCTTGCACCGCTTCGCCTGCAAGCGCTGGCGCACATGTTGGGCAAAGGCGAGATCGAGACGCAACTGGTGCGGCTACGTACGGACCTGCAAAAGCGTATGCAATGCCTGGCGCGTGAGCTGCAGCTGCAATTTGGCCAGCGGGTTGCATTGGAAACGCCGGAGGGCGGTCGGACCCTGTGGGTGCGCTTTCGCCAGCCACTGCCATGGGCGGAAATTGCCGCGTCGTTGGCGGGTTCAGCGCTGCATGCAATGCCGGGCGAGCAGTTCAGCTTGCAGGGGCGCTACCAGCAGTGCCTGGCGATGGCGTGGCTGGGTGATCACCCGGGGGAGCTGCAACAGGCGGTAGAGCGCCTGGCTCAGGTGCTGGAACTGCGCTGCGGCCGGCCTGCCGGCGCTACACCTTGAGCCGCCGGGGTTGCGTTGCAACCCATCGCCGGCAAGCCAGCTCCCACGGGGGCAGCGTTGAACTCAAGGTTGTCGCTGTACCTGTGGGAGCCGGCTTGCCGGCGATTAGGCCCTGGCAGGCAAACGCCTCCTGTCAGCGATTCGCTTGCTCCTGCCCTTGTCGCAAGCGGGTACTGACCAGCGCTGCCACCACCAGCAACGCGGCGATGATCCACAAGCCATTGCGGGTACTGCCGGTGGCCTGCTCGATCAGGCCCATCACTGATGGGCCGACGAAACCGCCAAACAGGCCGCAGGTGGTGACAAAGGCCAGGCCTGCCGCCAGGGCGCTGCCACTCAGGCGGCTGGAGGGGAAAACGAAGATGATCGACTGCACCACGAACAGCATCAGGGCAGTCAGCGAAAACCCGATCAGGCCGATGAACGAGTTGGCCAGCGACGCCAGCAGCAGCCCGGCCGCCATGGTCAGCAGGCCGCCGAACAGCAGGGTACGGCAACGGCTCGGCGAGGTGGCCAGGCGCGGGAAGGTGGCGGCGCCGATGGCGGCAGCAATCCACGGTACGGCGGTCAGCAGGCCGACCTGGAAGGGCGACAGCGCGCCGTAGGTGCCGATGATGCCCGGCAGGAAGAAAATCACCGTGTAGATGGTGATCTGGTGCACGAAGTACACCACGATCGCCAGCCAGATCTGCCGGTCGCGGAACATCTGCCCCAACTTGCTCTGCTGCGGTGCGGCGGCACGCTCCGCAGCCAGACGGCGCTCGATGTCCTCGGCTTCGGCGGGCGAGAGCCAGGGCGCCGAGGCCGGGCCATCGGGCAGTTTCTTCCATACCACATAGGCCAGGGCCACTGCCGGCAGGCCCTCGAGCACGAACAGCCATTGCCAGCCGTGCCAGCCCAGCACACCGTCCATTTCCAGCAGCGCACCCCCCAGCGGGCCGCTGAGGATGTTGGCCAGGCACACGCCCAGCAGGAAGTAACCCGTGGCGCGGGCACGCTGTTCACGGTCGAACCAGTAGGTCAGGTACAGCATCACGCCGGGGAACAGGCCCGCTTCGGCGACCCCGAGCAACAGGCGCATGACGTAGAACGAGGTTTCGCCCTGGACGCAGGCCATGCCCGCCGAGAGCAGGCCCCAGGTGATCATGATGCGGGTGATCCAGAAGCGTGCGCCCACCCGATGCATGATCAGGTTGCTGGGTACTTCGGCCAGGGCGTAGGTGAGGAAGAACAGGCCGGCGCCCAGGCCGTAGGCCGCTGCCGACAGGCCGAGGTCGATGCCCATGCTGGCCTTGGCCAGGGCAATGTTGGTCCGGTCAAGGAAGCTCATCACGTAGACAACGATGAGCAGTGGCATCAATTTGCGCAGCAGCAGGCCGTTCAGGCGCTGTTCGGTGGTGGCTGCAGGGGCGGGCGCCGCTGCAGTACCGGTGAGGATTGTCATTGTTTTTTCCCCGTGAAAAGTGCTGGTGGCGTGCCGCGCAAAGGCGGCACACCCAGGTAGGTGGGTCAGGAACGGTTGATGTCGAGCCACACCGCGCCGTTGGGGTACTGGTAGCGCTCCAGGGTCTCGGCATGCATTTCGATGCTGTAGCCCGGGCGTCGCGGTGGCATGTAGCGCCCGCGGCGGATCACCACCGGGTCGATGAAATGCTCGTGCAGGTGGTCGACGTACTCCAGCACCCGGTTGTGCAGCGAAGCCGACACCGCGATGTAGTCGAACAGGGCAATGTTCTGCACGTATTCGCACAGGCCGACACCGCCGCCGTGCGGGCACACCGGTACGTCGTACCTGGCTGCCATCAGCAGCACGATCAACACTTCGTTCAGGCCACCCAGGCGGGCCGCGTCCAGTTGGCAGAAGTCCAGCGCGCCGGCTTGGAACATCTGCTTGAACATCACCCGGTTGTGACAATGTTCACCGGTGGCCACGCCAATCGGCGCAATGCGCTGGCGGATGGTGGCGTGCCCGAGGATGTCGTCCGGGCTGGTCGGCTCTTCGATCCACAGTGGCTCGAAGGCGGCCAGGCGGCGCATGTTGGCAACGGATTCCTCGACGCCCCATACCTGGTTGGCATCCATCATCAGGGTGCGTTCCCAGCCGATTTCGTCGCGCAGGATGCTGGCTCGGCGAATGTCTTCCTCCAGGTCCGCACCGATCTTCTGCTTGATGTGGGTCCAGCCATCTTCCACCGCCTCGCGGGCCAGCTTGCGCATCTTTTCTTCGCTGTAGCCCAGCCAGCCAGGCGCGGTGGTGTAGCCGGGGTAGCCTTCGCGCAGCATCTGCGCTTCGCGCTGGGCCTTGCCCGGGGCCTGGCGGCGCAGCAGGGCGATGGCTTCTTCGGGGGTGAGCACATCGGTGACGTAGCTGAAGTCCAGGCAGCGCACCAGCTGCTCGGGCGTCATGTCGGCCAGCAGCTTCCACACCGGCTTGCCCTCGTGCTTGGCCCACAGGTCCCACACGGCATTGATGATGGCGGCAGTGGCCAGGTGGATCACGCCCTTTTCCGGGCCCAGCCAGCGCAACTGGCTGTCGCTGACGGTGAAGCGGTGCCAGAAACCGCCCATGTCGGCCGTGATTTCCTCCAGGGTAAGGCCGACGATCAGCGGCGCCAGCGCCTGCACCGCCGCCGCGCAAATCTCGTTGCCTCGGCCGATGGTGAAGGTCAGGCCGTGGCCTTCGAGGGCCTCGGCGTCGGTGTGCAGCACCACATAGGCCGCTGAATAATCGGGGGCGCTGTTCATGGCGTCGGAGCCGTCCAGCGACAGCGAAGTGGGGAAACGAATGTCGCGAACGCTCAGGTGGGTAATACGTATGCTCATGGTCGGCTCTTGTTCTGTTCAAGCACTGGGGGACCTGACTGTAGGTTGTCGAGCGATACAGGCATAATCGCCAAATCTTAACCAGCGATACCGGATTCGATATGTCTCGCTTGCCACCCGACAGCGCCCAGACGCCTGCCAGCCTCGGCGCATTGAAGATCTCCAGCCGGCAGATCACGCTGCTCAACGCCTTGGGCGAGTTCGCTAACCTGCGCCGTGCTGCCGCGGCGATGCACACCACGCAACCGGCAGCGAGCCTGTTGCTGCAACAGCTCGAGGAACGCCTTGGCGTACGCTTGTTCGAGCGTTTGCCACGGGGCATGCAAGCGACGCTGTATGGCGAAGTGATGATCCGCTATGCGCAGAACGCGCTGCATGAGTTCGAGCACGCCCAGGCGCAGATTGCCGAGCTGGCGCGCGGGGCTCAGGGCCTGGTGAGGGTGGGCAGCGTCATGGGCCCGGTGCCGGGTGTGCTGACCAGGGCGGTACTGGCCTACAAGCGCGATCACCCCAAAGTGCGCATTTCCCTGGAGGTTGGCACCAGCGACACCTTGCTGCCGGCCTTGCTGCGTGGCGACTTCGACATGGTGGTGGGGCGCCTGCCGGACCAGAGCGACAGCCAGGAATTGAACATCGAACTGTTCGAAGGCGGTGAGCAGATGCGGGTTATCGCCCGCGCCGACCACCCGCTGGCCAATGCCACCGGGCTGCAACTGGCCGACCTGGTGGCGTCGACCTGGATACTGCACCCGATCGGCAGCCCGATGCGCCGCCGCGTCGAAAGCGCGCTGCAGGCCGGCGGCATGGTGCAGTCACTGGATATCGTCGAAACTGCCTCGATCCTGGCTACCACCGCCATGCTCGAAGCCTCCGAGATGATTGCGGTGGTGCCCGATGACGTGGCCAAGCATTATGCCCGCTATGGCATGGTCGCCATCCTGCCGGTGGAACTGCCGCTGGCCATGGCCAACCTGGGCGTGCTGACCCTGCGCTCGCGGCCCAACTCGGTTGCCCTGGACACCTTGCTGCACTACCTGCGGGCGCAATAGCCCTGCCTTTTCACTTGCCTGAGGCCCTGCGTCAATGCCGCCGGACATGACCCATTCCAGCTTTTGCAACTGGATCCGCTACAAGCACCTGGTGCTGATCGACACCTTGGCGCGCACCCGCAACATGCACGCCACCGCCACGCGCATGAACCTGAGCCAGCCGGCACTGAGCAAGATGTTGCGTGACCTTGAGGAGCAGTTCGGCTTCGCCCTGTTCGAGCGCCTGCCGCGGAGCATGCCACCCACCGAACTGGGCGAATATGTGGTGCGTTATGCCCAAGGCGCGCTGGCCGAGTCGCAACAGTTCGTCGACCAGGTAAACCGCCTGCGCAATGGCGGGCACGGCTTTATCCGCGTCGGCGGGATCTTTGCCGCCACCGCGCTGGTGTTGCCGCAGGCCATCGCCGCGATCAAGGCGCGCAGCCCGTTGCTGTCGATCGAAGTGGTGGAGCATTCCAGCGATCACTTGTTGACCATGCTGGAGCAGAACAAGCTCGACATCATGATTGGCCGCTTCACCGAAGAACGCTTCAGCCAGCTGTTCGACTTTCAGCCCCTTGAGCCGGAACCGTTCAGCCTGGTGGTCAACAGCGAGCACCCGCTCAACCAGCTGGAAAGCACGCCGCTGACAGCGCTGGGCGACTGGCCGTGGGTGCTGTACCCGGTGGGTACGCCGATCCGCAACCGCCTGGAGCAGGCCTTCCGGCTTGCCGGCATTGCCACGCCTGCCGACAGCGTTGAAACCATCTCCATGCCGATGTTCCTGCAATTGCTGCAGGCGGCGCCGATGATCGCCATGTTGCCGCGCTCGATGGTTGCCGCGCAGTTGGCCAGCGGCCAACTGAAAGAATTGCGCAGCCCCTTGCACCTGGCGGCGCTGGAGTACGGCGTAGTTACCCGCAAGGACGAGCCGCTGAGTGCTTCGGCCCGTGCGTTTGTCGAGATTTTGCTGGAGGGGGCTCGGCGCCGTCAGTAAGAGCGGGGATGAAGCCATTGGGGCTGCTCTGCAGCCCATCGCAGGCAAGCCAGCTTCCACAGGCACAGCACAAGGTTCAAGGCATGCGCTGTACCTGTGGGAGCGGGCAAGCCCGCGAAGGGCTGGGCAGCGGCCCCAATGGCCCTCAAAGTGATTGATAAACGCGCTCTGATACCTGCTTTTGATAACCCAAGGTTATCGCACGATCGGATCATCTCATTGGGAATGTTGCCCAAGGCTTCTTACAGTGGTCGCAGCCATAACAAGAAGCCAGCCGCACCGCCCTGAGAGGTCCCATGCAACTGATTGCCAAATCCGGTGACCTTGCCGTCATCCGCCTCAACCCGCTGGACAACGTGCTCATCGCCCGCCAGGCCCTGCCGCAAGGCCTGCGCCTGGACGCCGAGGCGATTACCGTGCGTCAGCCGATCCCCTCGGGCCACAAGCTCGCTACCGAGCGTGTAGAGCAGGGCCAGCCCCTGCGCCGTTACGGGCAGATCATCGGTTTTGCCTCTCGGGCCATCGACGCCGGCGAACACGTGCATGTGCACAACGTGCAGATGGGCGATTTCGCCCGTGACTACGCCTTCGGTGTCGACACCCGCAGCCAGCCCGGCCGCGAGGCGCAGTTCCAGGGCATCGTGCGCACCGATGGCCGGGTCGCCACCCGCAACTACATCGGCATCCTCACCTCGGTGAACTGCTCGGCGACCGTGGCCCGGGCCGTGGCCGACCATTTTCGCCGCGACATCCACCCTGAAGTGCTGGTTGATTACCCGAACATCGACGGCGTCGTGGCGCTGACCCACGGCGCCGGTTGTGCGGTGGACCCCAGCGGTGAAGCCCTGGGCATGTTGCGCCGCACCCTGGCCGGGTACGCCGTACACCCCAATTTCGCTGCCGTGCTGATCATCGGCCTGGGCTGCGAAACCAACCAGATCGAAAGCCTGCTGGAAACCCAGGGCCTGCAGGCCAGCGCCCAGCTGCGCGCCTTCACCATCCAGGGTATCGGCGGCACCAGCAAAACCATCGCCGCCGGTATCGAGCAGGTCAAGGCGCTGCTGGCCGAGGCCAACCAGGTGCAGCGACAGCCGGTCAGTGCACGGCACCTGGTGGTCGGCCTGCAATGTGGCGGTTCCGATGGCTATTCCGGCATTACCGCCAACCCGGCGTTGGGCAATGCCGTCGACCGTCTGGTGGCCGCCGGCGGCACCGCAATCCTCTCCGAGACCCCGGAAATCTACGGTGCCGAGCACCTGCTCACCCGCCGTGCGGTCAGCCGCGAGGTTGGCGAAAAGCTGGTGGCCCGCATCCGCTGGTGGGAAGACTACTGCCAGCGCATGAACGCCGAGCTGAACAACAACCCCTCGGCCGGCAACAAGGCCGGGGGCCTGACCACCATCCTCGAGAAGTCCCTCGGTGCGGTGGCCAAGGCTGGTTCCAGCAACCTGGTCGATGTGTACCAGTACGCGGAAGCGGTGCACGCCCAGGGCCTGGTATTCATGGATACCCCCGGTTACGACCCGGTTTCGGCCACCGGGCAGGTCGCTGGCGGTGCCAACCTGATTGCCTTCACCACCGGCCGTGGCTCGGCCTACGGCTGCGCCCCGGCGCCGTCGATCAAGCTGGCCACCAACAACCGGGTGTTCGAGCACCAGGAAGAAGACATGGACGTCAATTGCGGCGGCATCGCCGACGGCTCCACCAGCATCGAGGAGCGCGGCGCGTTCATCTTCGAACAGATGCTGCGCATCGCTTCCGGTGAGCGCAGCAAGAGTGAGCTGCACGGCTACGGGCAGAACGAATTCGTGCCCTGGCAGATCGGTGCCGTGACCTGATCGCCAGCCCTGTCCCATTTCCGAGGCAACCGCAATGACTCAAGCCACACATTACAACGTGCAAACGCTCACCACCTTCGTCGAGCGGCTGTTCGAAAAGGCCGGCGCCGATGCCGAAGTCGCCCAGGTAGTGACCCGGGTACTCCTCGAAGGCGAATTGCTGGGCCATCGCACCCATGGCCTGAACCTGGTCAGCCGCTACATCGACGGCATGCTCGGCGGCCAGGTCAAGGCCCGCGCTCAGGTACTGGAGCAGGTGTCGGACAGTGGCATTTCCAGCCTGTTCGATGGCCACTACGTGTTGGGGCCGTACTGCGTCAGCCGTGCCCTGGACTGCGCGGCAAAGGGCGCCACTTTGCAGGGTATCGGTATCGCCGTTGTGCGCCGTGCCGCGCATATCGGCTGCCTGGCAGCCTACCTCAAGCCCTACACCGACCAGGGCCTGGTAGCCATGCTGTATTCCTCGGACCCGTCGGTAGGGCTGGTCTGCGCCCATGGTGGCGTCGACCCGGTGTACACCCCCAACCCGATTGCCGCGGGCATCCCGACCCAGGGCGAGCCGATTCTGCTGGACGTGAGCATGTCCACCGTCACCCTCGGCCTGGTCGGCCAGTGCCGCGACGCCGGCAGCCGCCTGCCGCACCCGGTGCTGGTGAGCAATGACGGGCAACTGAGCGACGACCCACGCGACTTCTTCACCAGCCCGCAAGGCAGCATCCTGCCCTTGGGTGGCCAGGCTTTCGGCCACAAAGGTTTCGCCCTGGCGCTGCTGGTAGAAGCCCTGACCTCGGGGCTGGCCGGCCATGGCCGCAAGGACGCACCAGACCAGTGGGGTGCCTCGGCCACCGCCGTGGTCATCGACCCGCGTTTCTTCGGCGGCCTGCAAGCGTTCACCGACGAAACCAGCTTCCTCGGCCGGCTGGTCCTGGCCAGCCGGCCACTCGACCCCGAGCGCCCGGTGCGCCTGCCTGGGCAGGCTGGCCTTGCCTTGCGCCGCCAGGCCCTGGAGCAGGGCGCAAGCCTTTCGTCACAGCTGGTGTCCGACCTTGACCGCCTGGCCGGGCAGCTGCAACTGCCGGCACTTTCCCAATGAATGACAGTAAGGGTACACAGATGACTGATCGAGCGAACGGCAAGCGACCGCTGCCTCTGAATCACGATGCCAGCGCGTTCGACAGCGGCAGTTGGGTAGGGCGGGTCTGGCTGCCGGAGCAGGGCCCTGCGGTGGTACTGGTGAAGGCCGGTGCCGTGCACGACATCAGCGCCCATGTAGCCACCGTCTCGGCCCTGCTGGAAGTGGCCGACCCGGTGGCCTACCTGCGCGGCCTGCCGCTGGCCGAGCCACTGATCGGGCTGCCAGCCTTGCTGGGCAACAGTGACCCGGCCCGACGCGACCCGCGCCAGCCATGGCTGCTGGCACCCATCGACCTGCAGGCGGTGAAGGCCGCTGGGGTGACCTTCGCCACCAGCCTGCTGGAGCGCGTGGTCGAAGAGCAGGCCAAGGGCGACCCGGCCAAGGCCGATGCCATCCGTGACACCCTGGCCAGCCGCATCGGCGCCGGCCTGTCGCAGATCGTGCCGGGCTCGGCCCAGGCCGAGGCGCTGCGCAAGGTACTGGTGGAGCAGGGCCTGTGGTCGCAGTACCTGGAAGTGGGTATTGGCCCGGATGCCGAGGTGTTCACCAAGGCCCAGCCGCTGTCGGCGGTCGGCCACGGCGCCGACATCGGTATCCACCCCAAGTCGAGCTGGAACAACCCGGAGCCTGAAGTGGTACTGGCGGTGTCGAGTGATGGTCGCATCAAGGGCGCGATGCTCGGCAACGACGTCAACCTGCGTGACTTCGAAGGCCGTAGCGCCTTGCTGCTGTCAAAAGCCAAGGACAACAATGCCTCCACTGCGCTCGGCCCGCTGTTACGCCTGTTCGACGAAAGCTTCGGCCTGGACGACGTGCGCGCCGCCGAGGTGGACTTGCAGGTGGTGGGCGAAGACGGTTTCATCCTCGCCGGGCGCAGCTCCATGCGCCAGATCAGTCGCGACCCGCAGGACCTTGTGCAGCAAACCCTCAACGAGAACCATCAGTACCCCGACGGCCTGGTGCTGTTCCTCGGTACCTTGTTCGCCCCCAAGCAGGACCGCGACCAACCGGGCAACGGCTTCACCCACAAGCCGGGCGATGTGGTGAGCATCAGCAACCCGCAACTGGGTACCCTGTGCAACCGCGTGACCACCAGCGACCTGGCACCGCAGTGGCACTTTGGCCTGCGTGCGCTGATCGACAGCCTCGGCCGACGCGGGCTGCTGGAAGTTGCAACCACCGCGCGCCAGCCTTGAGCGGCGCGCTGCGTCAGGGAGGGCGCAGCTTGAACGAAGGACCGCCAAGGCGCTGACAGCGCGGCAACAATAATAATAAAGGTCATCACATGAACCCTATGAAGAAGTACCAACGCATCACCGTCGTGTTCCTGCTGTTGATCGGCATCGTCAACTACCTGGACCGTAGTGCACTGTCGATCGCCAACACCTCGATCCAGAAAGACATGATGATCAGCCCGTCGCAGATGGGCATCCTGTTGTCGGCGTTCTCCATTGCCTATGCCTTTGCCCAGCTGCCGATGGGCATGATCATCGACCGCCTGGGCAGCAAGATCGCCCTCGGCGCTTCGCTGCTGGGCTGGTCGGTGGCCCAGGCAGCGTTCGGCATGGTCAACAGCTTCGCCGGCTTCATGGGCCTGCGGGTGCTGCTGGGGATTGGCGAGGCGCCGATGTTCCCGTCGGCGGCCAAGGCCCTGTCTGAGTGGTTCGATGCCAATGAACGCGGTACCCCGACCGGCGTGGTCTGGTCCTCGACCTGCCTCGGCCCGTGCCTGGCGCCACCCTTGCTGACGCTGTTCATGGTCAACTTCGGCTGGCGCGGCATGTTCATCATCACCGGTGTGATCGGCGTGGTGCTGGCGCTGTGCTGGCTGACCTTCTACAAAAGCAAGGCACGTTACCTGGCGGAGCTTGCTGCCGAGGGCAAGCCGTTGCCGAGTGGGCAGCAGGTGCCTGCAGCCACTGCACATGCGCCGAAAGCCTCGTACTTCGCCGGCTGGCTCGACCTGTTCAAGCACCGCAGTACCTGGGGCGCGGTGCTCGGCTTCATGGGCGTGATCTACATGCTCTGGCTGCACCTGACCTGGCTGCCTGGCTACTTCGAGCGTGAGCACGGCCTGGACCTGTACAAGACCGCCTGGGTAGTGTCGCTGGCCTATGGCTTTGGCGCAGCGGGCACGATCGTTGCCGGGCGCTTCTGCGACTTGCTGGTCAAGCGCGGCATGAGCGTGCTGGCCAGCCGCAAGTTCAGTGTCATCACCGGCCTGGTGCTGGCGGCGCTGTTCACTTTGCCGCTGTCGTTCGTCACTGGCCTGACCGGTTGCATCATCCTGCTGTGCCTGGCGCTGTTCAGCATCAACATGGCCAGTGCCACCGCCTGGATGATCGTCAACACCATCGTCGACAGCCAGCGCGTGGCGTCGTTTGGCTCGATCCAGAACTTCGGCGGCTACATTGCCGGTTCGGTGGCGCCGATCGTCACCGGCTTCAGCATCCAGTATTCGGGCTCGTTCACCACGGCGTTCATGATCAGTGCGGTAGTGGCGCTGTGTTCGGCGGTGGCCTACTTCCTGCTGCTGCAGGCGCCGATTGGCAGTGCCAAGGTCAAGGCGGCGGAGATGGTTGCCGCGACTGAGTAACCTTTGCGCCGCTCCTACAGACAGCGCCACCGAGATGACCCACGGCACTTGCCAGGCATACTGGTCTGTATGTATAACCAGTATTCATTCCAGCCGCCTGACCCCAGCCCGTGATCGCCCATTCCGTCGACGACCCGTTCTACTACCTGCACAACTTCCGCCAGGTGCTGCTGTGGGTCGAACAGCGCTACGAAGACCTGCTCGACGATCAGGAACTCGCTTTCATCCGCACCTTCGGCCAACTGGACGCCCCGGCACAGGCCCTGATGGTGCGCATGGTCATGCGCAAGGGCGAGCTGTTTCGCAGCGACCGCCTCGACTATGCCGAAATCGGCGATACCGGGCAGGCCCTGCAGCCGTTGCTGGCCCTCGGCTGGGTACGGGAGCCCGCGCAACTGGAACTGGAGCAACTGTTCGCCCTGTTGCGCAAGGACGAATTTGCCCGTTGTTTTGCCCCACAGCTGAGCCGCCCTCGCGCCGCCAAGCATGACCTGCTTGCACAGCTGCAACCTCTGGGCCTGCAAGCCCGTTCACTGGCCGAGTGGTTCCCGGACAGCGGCATGCGCATCCTCCATTGGTGCCTGCAACCCTTGTGCGACCGCATGCGCCTGCTGTTCTTCGGCAACCTGTACCAGGACTGGTCGGACTTCGTCCTCGCCGACCTTGGCTTGTTGCGCTACGAACAGGTGCCGTTCAGCCCCGATTCGCGTGCCCTGCAACAACGTGCCGAAGTCGACCTGGCCATGGCCTTGCACCGTTGCGCCGAGCGCCTTGAGCAAGGCGACGACCCGCAGGCGATCCTGGCAGCCATGCAGGGCCTGCACAGCGACAACCCATGGCTGGCCCGGCGCCATGCGCGCCTGCAATTCGCCTTGGGCCAGCAATGCGAGCGTCTGGGCGACTGGACGCAGGCCATGGCTGTTTACACGCAGTGCAGCCACGCCCAAGCGCGCATCCGCCAGGTGCGGGTGCTGGAGCGCAGCGAGCAGTGGCACCAAGCCCATGCGCTGGCGCTGCAACTGGCCGCGGCACCGGCCAACGCCCTGGAAGTGCAGGCGCTGGAACGCATGTTGCCACGCCTGGCACGCAAGCTCGGTGGCCCGCCACAGCGGCGCCAGCGTGTCGCGCCGCTGGAACTGATCGAGCTGGAGCTGCCCCGGGAACACGCAGCGCTGGGCGTGGAGGAGGCGGTACGCCAGTACCTGGCCGAAGCCGGTGGGCCGGTGCATTACGTGGAGAACACGCTGTTCAACAGCCTGTTCGGCCTGCTGTGCTGGGAGGCGATCTTCGCCCCGGTGCCTGGCGCCTTCTTCAACCCGTTCCAGGCCGCCCCGCAGGACCTGCACGACGGTGATTTCCAGCAACGCCGCAGTGCTCTGTTCGAACGTTGCCTGGGGCGACTCGACGATGGCAGCCATCACAGCGCGATTCTCGACTGCTACACCGCCAAGCAAGGCCTGCAGTCGCCGTTCGTGTTCTGGTCCGTGCTCAGCGAAGAGTTGCTTGAGCAAGCCCTGGCCTGCCTGCCGGCGGTCCATTTGAAACAGTGCTTCCTGCGCCTGCTGCAGGACATCCGCAACAACCGCGCCGGCATGCCCGACCTGATCCAGTTCTGGCCCGAACAGGGCCGCTACCGCATGGTCGAGGTCAAGGGGCCCGGCGACCGCCTGCAGGACAACCAGCTGCGCTGGCTGGAGTTCTGCCGGGCGCACGGTTTGCCTGTCGCGGTGTGCCATGTACGCTGGAGCGAAACGCCTTGAGCTATAGCGTGGCGGTACGGGCCTTGTGCGAGTTCAGCGCCAAGGTCGGCGACCTGGACCTGCGCTTCACCCCATCACCCACCGCTCAGGAGGGGATCGATGGGCACCGTCGGGTGGTGGCGCGACGCGCTGCGGGCTATGAGTCGGAAATTACCCTCGAAGGCCAGTTCGAAACCCTGAAAGTTCGTGGCCGCGCCGACGGTTACGACCCCACCTGCAACCGCCTGGAAGAGATCAAGACCCACCGTGGCGACCTGGCGCGCCAGCCGGCCAATCATCGCCAGTTGCACTGGGCGCAGGCCAAGGTCTATGGCTGGTTGATGTGCCAGGCACGGCAACTGCCGGACATCGAGGTGGCGCTGGTGTACCTGGACGTGGACAGCGATGGCCAGACGCTGATCAGTGAACACTGCACGGCAGCCGAACTGCAGGCCTTCTTCGAAACCCAGTGCCAACGCTTTCTGGCTTGGGCACAAGGGCAGGAGCAGCGCCTGGCCGAGCGTAACCAGGGCCTGCAAGCGCTGGGCTTCCCCTATCCGGCGTTCCGCCAGGGCCAGCGACAACTGGCAGAAACCCTGTACAAGGCGGTCAGTACCGGCCGCTGCCTGATGGCCCAGGCCAGTACCGGAATTGGCAAGACCCTCGGTACCTTGTTCCCCCTGCTCAAGGCCATGGTGCCGCAGCAACTGGACAAGCTGTTCTTTCTCACGGCCAAGACCCCGGGCCGGGCCCTGGCCCTGGATGCCATGCGCCAGATCACCGATGCCACGCCGCAGCCGGCCTTGCGCACGCTGGAGCTGATCGCCCGCGACAAAGCCTGCGAGCACCCCGACAAGGCCTGCCATGGCGAATCCTGCCCCTTGGCCGCAGGCTTCTACGACCGCCTGCCGGCCGCGCGCGCTGCGGCGGCAGCGTTGCCCATGCTTGACCGCGCCCAGCTGCGCGAAGTGGCCTTGGCGCACCAGGTATGCCCGTATTACCTGGGCCAGGAGATGGCGCGCTGGGTAGACGTGCTGGTGGCGGATTACAACTACTACTTCGATGCCCATGCCTTGTTGTTCGGCCTGACCCAGGCCAACCAGTGGCGGGTCGCGGTGCTGGTGGACGAGGCGCACAACCTGGTCGAGCGCGGCCGCGGCATGTACAGCGCCAGCCTCGACCAGGGGCAGTTGCAGGCCCTGCGCCAGAGCAAACCGCCTGGGCTGGTCAGTGCGCTGGACCGGCTGAACCGGCAGTGGAACGCCCTCTACAAGGAGCAGCGCGCGCCGTACCAGGCCAGCGAGTCGCTGCCAGATGCTTTGCTGCGTGCCCTGCAGCAATGCATCGGGCTGATCCAGGAACAAATGAACCAGACGCCTGCGCAAATGGACCCGCAGGTGCTGCAGTTCTTCTACCAGGCGTTGCAGTTCAGCCGGGTTGCCGAGCTGTTCGACGAGCACTTCCTCTTCGACATCAGCCAGCGCCAGGGGCCACGCAAGCGGCGGCTGGCCACCCTGTGCCTGCGCAATGTCACCCCGGCGCGCCTGTTGGGCCCACGCATGCAGGCGGCGCGCAGCGTGACGCTGTTCTCCGCCACCCTGAGCCCACGGCACTTCTACAGCGACCTGCTGGGCATGCCGGTCGATACCGCCTGGCTGGAAGTGGCCGCGCCGTTTCGCGCCGAACAGCTGGAAGTGCGCATCGCCAACCAGGTATCCACCCGCTACCAGCAACGCCAGGCTTCGCTGGCGCCGATCGTCGAGCTGATTGCCCGGCAGTACGAGTGCATGCCGGGCAACTACCTGGCGTTCTTCAGCAGTTTCGAGTACCTGCAACAGGTGGCCGGGCTGCTGGCCGAGCGGCATGCCCAGATACCCATGTGGGCCCAGGAACCAGGCATGGACGAAGCGGCCCGCCAGGGCTTTCTCGACCGTTTTGTGGCGGATGGCCGCGGCGTGGGTTTTGCGGTGCTGGGTGGTGCATTCGGGGAGGGGGTGGACTTGCCGGGCACACGGCTGATCGGCGCGTTTGTCGCCACCCTCGGGCTACCCCAGGTCAACCCGGTCAACGAGCAGTTCAAGCAGCGCCTGGGGCGGCAGTTTGGTGCGGGGTTCGATTACGCCTATCTCTACCCGGGCGTGCGCAAGGTTATCCAGGCGGCAGGCCGGGTCATCCGGGGCGACCAGGACCGTGGCGTTCTGGTCTTGATCGACGAGCGCTTCGCCGAACCCCGGGTGCAGCAGATGTTCCCGGGGTGGTGGCCGGCGCCGGGAGGTTAACGCGGCCCCGGCAATTTGTGCATCTGTGCTGAAACCTTGGGGCTGCTTCGCAGCCCATCGCCGGCAAGCCAGCTCCCACAGGTACAGCGCTGGCCTTGAGGTCGGCGCGGTCGGTGTGGGAGTTGGCTTGCCGGCGATGGGCCGCAAAGCGGCCCCAATCTAGGCATCAAGGCTAGCCCGGCATACCGTCAGCCCGTGGCTGCAGAAGGATGGGCAGGTAGTGGCGCAGGAACAGCAGCAGCGCCAGGCTCCAGCAAACTACTGAAAGGCTCACCCCCAGCGGCGTGAACAGCGGCAGCACCACCCGCGCCAGCGTCGCCAGTTGGATCAAGGCAAAGGCCCAGGCAATGCTGGTCGGCACCTGCAGCGGCCTGCCGGTGTGGCCCAGGCTGACCCGTGCCATCATCGCCAGGATCAGCCCGCTCATGGCGCCCACGGTCAGGGCGTGGGTCACCAGGCTCGGGCCCAGCGCCACCCCGGCATGCCACAGCGTCATGCCCAGGCAGGCAATGGCAATCCAGGCATAGGCCAGATGCAGCGACCACAGCAGGGGTACACGCCACAGGCCGCGGTCATGCCACAAGGTCAGGCGGGCCGTATGCAAGGCAAACAAGGTGCCGAACAGCACGGCCAGGCCGATATGCGGCGTATCGGCCAAACCCGAAGCAAAGGCCAGCGGTACCGCCACGCTCAGCAGCAGGCAGGCCCGGTCCAGCCAGGGGCGGGCAGGGGTCGGTGCCATGTTGCCCAGGCCGCGCCGGGTGAAGAACGGGATCACCCGCCCGCCAAGCACGGTCATCACCGCGGCCACCAGCCATAACCCGGCAAACACCCCGCGGCGCTGCCACAGTTCGTCCTGGCGCAGCCAGCCGGCCAGGGTCAGCCACTGGCAGGCGGCGATCAACAGCACCAGGCCGACGATCGGGTAGTTGTTACGCAAGCGCCGTTGCACGATCGGCCGTGCCAGGGCTAGTGCCACCAGTGGCAGGAAGCTGCCCTCGATCACTACCAGCAGGCCGCCCGGTAGTGGCAGGAACCAGCTCACCCGGCCCAGCAGCCAAAGCAGGAACAAACCCTGTAGCGCGCGCCCGTTCAAGCCTGGGATGCCGCTCCAGTTCTGTACGGCGGTCAGCAGGAAACCCGCGATGATGGCAGCAGCAAAGCCATAGAGCATTTCGTGGCGGTGCCAGGCGAGCATGCCGCCGGGGGGCGTGGGCTCCAGCGCACCGGCCAGTACGCCGCCCCACAACAGCAAGGCGAGCAGCGCAAACAAACTGCCACCCAGGAAGAATGGGCGGAAACCCAGGCCCCAGACGGCCTGGCGTGGGCGTGAATCGATCGGCTGCACAAGCATGGGCTGACCTTCGTTCGTTCAGTGGGCTCAATTGGGGTAAGATCACGATCCGTGCCAGCTCCGAACCCCTTGTATATCAAGGTGATGGCACTTCTCCGGGTCCGAATGACATGTGTATTCCGCTGTTATTTGGACCTGCTTGTATGTCGTATTGACTTGCTTCAGGGTCTGGCCGGTTCGCCGCTGGCCAACGCTTCGCTACAGGATTCACGTTTTGTCCGATCTCTCGAAAAATCCGCTGCTGCAGTACATGGCCCGCCTGGCCCCATCCAGCCAGCAAACCATGCGCTACATACTTCAGGACGCCGCCGATCGGCTGGGTTTTGTCGACTGCAATATCGTCGATGTGCCCTGGCATCGGCTCGAGCCCGGCCATGTGATCGCCCTGGTGGCGGCGCTGCGTGCGGACGGTTACGCCCCCAACAGTTCGTCGCTGTACGTCAACGCCATTCGCGGTGTGATGAACGAAGCCTGGCGCCAGGGCCTGATCGATCACGAGCAGTTGCTGCGCATTCGCGAGGTCAAGCCGGCCACCGGCAGCCGCCTGCCGCCGGGGCGCAACCTGCGCCGCAGCCTGATTCGCGAGCTGATGGATGTGTGTGCGGCCGACCCACGGCCGCAGGGTGTGCGTGACGCGGCGATCATCGCCTTGCTGTACGGCACCGGCATGCGCAAGTCGGAATCGGTGGACATCGACCTGGACCAGGTCGACTTCGAGGCGCGCAGCCTGCAGGTGCTGGGCAAGGGCAACCGCCAGTTGATCAAGTACGCCCCGCCATGGGCGTTCGAGAAGTTGCAGGCGTGGCTGGACCTGCGCCGCCAGGACTTGCCCGCAGGGGCCGAAGACGACCCATTCCTGTTCAACCGCATCCGCCGTGGCAGCCATATAACCCGAGCGCGCATCACCAAGCATGCCATTTACTACATCGCCCGCCAGCGTGGTGCGCAGGTGGGCGTGAAGATCATGCCGCACGACTTCCGTCGCGCGTTCATCACCCGGGTGATCGAAGAGCACGACCTGTCCATTGCGCAGAAGCTGGCGCATCACGCCAATATCCAGACCACCGCCATCTATGACCGGCGTGACGACAACGAACGCCGACGTGCGGTGGACCGCTTCGATTACTGAGTTTTGATAGTTGGGGCCGCTTTGCGCCCCTTCGCGAGCTCCTCCACCCCCAAGAGTACCACACAACCCCCCACCACCCACCCATCCTGTGGGAGCGGGCGCGCCCGCGAAGGGCTGCAACGCAGCCCCATTTTCACCTTGCTCCGGCACCGAAACAGGGCCGAAGCACGCCCCTGCCTTGTGCGCCATCCCCCCGTATGCCCGATGCCAGAGCGGCCATGGCAAATCCTTCATCTTCGTTCACCTGCGGAGTTGGCCCGCAACCTGCTATATCCAGCCTGCGAATTTGATCGAGTGGTCAGGGCGCGCACGCCGTAGCCGTGCGTGCCTGCCACTCTAAACGGCCAGCAGGCCACGGATTTCAGGGGCCGCAGGATGTCGCTCGCGGAGCAGATCGAACAACAACACGACGATGCCGGCTGGAGTGCTCACCTGCAGTTGCGCTTCGTCAGACGCGACAAGGTGACCCGCCTTGGTGCGTGGCGGCATTTCGGACCTCTTTTGGTGCAGCGACCGTTCTATCCGGAAGGTGCACCGTGCCATGTCTACGTGCTGCACCCTCCTGGAGGGATCGTCGCTGGCGACCGCCTGGAGCTGGATATCCAGCTGGAGCCGGGCAGCCACGCGCTGCTGACCATGCCCGGCGCCAGCAAGTTCTACCGCAGCATCGGCCCGACCGCGCGGCTGGTCCAGCGTTTTCACCTGGGCGCCGACAGCACCCTGGAGTGGCTGCCGCAGGACAGCATCTTCTTCTCCGGCGCCCGCGCCAGCCTCGACAGCCGTTTCACCCTCGAACCGGGGGCGCGCCTGCTGGCCTGGGAAACCCTGTGCCTGGGGCGCCCGGTGATGAGCGAGCGGTTCGATCACGGAGCCCTCGACAGCCGCTTGCACATCGAACTGCCCGACGAAGTGGGCCTGCACGAGCGCCTACGCGTCGAAGGCGGGCGCCTGAGCAAGCTTGGCGGGCATCCGCTGCTGGCCACCTTCTGCGCCGCACCCGCCGACCAGGCCGTGCTGGATCTGGTGCGCCCGCTGCTCGATGAGATGGCCAACCCGGCCGGCGCGACCCTGCTCGGGTCGTTGCTGGTGATTCGCGTGCTCGACCATGACAACCAACACCTGCAACGCACCCTGCAACGCCTGTGGCATGTGCTGCGCCCGGCCGTCCTCGGCCTGCCGGCCTGCCCGCCGCGTATCTGGGCCACCTGAGAGAGCGCCATGGAGCTGACCCCGAGAGAGAAAGACAAACTGCTGCTGTTCACCGCCGCGCTGCTGGCGGAGCGGCGCCTGGCCCGTGGCCTGAAACTCAACTACCCGGAAGCGGTGGCGTTGATCAGTGCCGCCGTGCTCGAAGGCGCCCGTGATGGCCGCACCGTCGCCGAGCTGATGAGCCTGGGGCGTGAAGTATTGAGCCGCGAGCAGGTAATGCCTGGCATCGCCGAAATGCTCCACGACGTGCAGGTCGAAGCGACCTTCCCGGATGGCACCAAGCTGGTGACCGTGCATGACCCCATCGTTTGAAGTTGCCCAGGAGCCCCGCATGATCCCAGGTGAAATCCAGGTCGCCGCCGGCGACATCGAGCTGAACAGCGGCCGCGCGACAGTCAGCGTCAGCGTGGCCAACCATGGCGACCGGCCGGTGCAGGTCGGCTCGCACTACCACTTTTACGAAGTCAACGAGGCGCTGGTGTTCGAGCGCGCGCCTACGCTGGGCTTTCGTCTGGACATCCCCGCGGGTACCGCCGTGCGCTTCGAGCCTGGCCAGGCGCGTACCGTGCAACTGGTGGCATACGCCGGCAAGCGCGAGGTCTACGGCTTCCAGGGCAAGGTGATGGGCGCGCTGGAGGGCAGGGCATGAGCCGCATTTCCCGCCAGGCCTATGCCGACATGTTCGGCCCCACCGTGGGCGACCGCGTGCGCCTGGCCGACACCGCGCTGTGGGTCGAGGTGGAGCACGACTTCACCATCTATGGCGAAGAGGTGAAGTTCGGTGGCGGCAAGGTCATCCGCGATGGCATGGGGCAGGGCCAGATGCTGGCTGCCGAAGCCATGGACCTGGTACTGACCAATGCCCTGATCATCGACCACTGGGGCATCGTCAAGGCCGATATCGGTATCAAGCACGGGCGTATCGCGGTGATCGGCAAGGCTGGCAACCCCGATGTGCAGCCGGGCGTGAACGTGCCAGTGGGCCCCGGCACCGAGGTGATCGCGGCCGAGGGCAAGATCGTCACCGCCGGTGGTGTCGACTCGCACATCCACTTCATCTGCCCGCAACAGGTGGACGAGGCGCTGAACAGCGGTGTCACCACCTTCATCGGCGGCGGTACCGGGCCGGCCACCGGCACCAACGCCACCACCTGCACGCCCGGCCCCTGGTACCTGGCGCGCATGCTCCAGGCTGCCGACAGCCTGCCGATCAACATCGGCTTGCTGGGCAAGGGCAACGCCTCGCGGCCGGAAGCGCTGCGCGAGCAGATCGCAGCCGGCGCCGTGGGCCTCAAGCTGCACGAAGACTGGGGTTCGACACCAGCAGCCATCGACTGCTGCCTGGGCGTGGCCGAGGAAATGGACATCCAGGTGGCGATCCACACCGACACCCTCAACGAGTCCGGCTGCATCGAAGACACCCTGTCGGCGATCGGCGACCGCACCATCCACACCTTCCACACCGAGGGTGCTGGTGGCGGTCACGCCCCGGACATCATCCGCGCGGCAGGGCAGGCCAACGTGTTGCCGTCCTCGACCAACCCGACCCTGCCGTACACGGTCAACACCGTGGACGAGCACCTGGACATGCTCATGGTCTGCCACCATCTGGACCCGAGCATCGCCGAAGACGTGGCCTTTGCCGAGTCGCGCATCCGCCGCGAAACCATCGCCGCCGAGGACATCCTCCACGACATGGGCGCCTTTGCCATGACTTCGTCCGACTCCCAGGCCATGGGCCGGGTTGGCGAGGTGGTGCTGCGCACCTGGCAGGTGGCCCACCAGATGAAGCTGCGCCGCGGGCCACTGGCGCCGGACACCAGCTACAGCGACAACTTCCGGGTCAAGCGCTACATCGCCAAGTACACCATCAACCCGGCCCTGACCCACGGCATCGGCCACGAAGTGGGCTCGGTGGAAGTCGGCAAACTGGCCGACCTGGTGCTGTGGGCGCCAGCGTTCTTTGCGGTCAAGCCGGCCCTGGTCATCAAGGGCGGGATGATCGTCACCGCGCCCATGGGGGACATCAACGGTTCCATCCCCACGCCGCAACCGGTGCATTACCGCCCGATGTTCGGCGCCCTGGGCGCGGCGCGGCATGCCACGCGCATGACCTTCCTGCCCCAGGCGGCGATGGACCGTGGCCTGGCCGAGGAGTTGAACCTGCGCAGCCTGATCGGCGTGGCCCACGGCTGCCGCCGGGTGCGCAAGCCCGACATGGTCCACAACACCTTGCAGCCGCTGATCGAGGTCGATGCGCAGACCTACCAGGTGCGTGCCGACGGTGAACTGCTGGTCTGCGAACCGGCCCGCGAACTGCCGCTGGCCCAGCGTTACTTCCTGTTCTGAAGGAGCACCGATGATTGTCTTGACCCGCCGTATCACCGAGCCCGGCCAGCTGGGCGAAACCGGCACCGTCACCCTGGACGTGGACAGCCGCATCAAGAGCCGCCTGCGGGTGACCCTGGATGATGGTCGCGAGGCCGGGCTGATGCTCGAACGCGGCCACCTGCTGCGCGGAGGCGAACTGCTGGCCGATGCCGAGGGCACCCAGCTGATCCGTGTGCTGGCGGCGCCCGAGGCGGTGTCCACGGTGCGCTGCGCCGACCCGCACCTGCTGGCCCGCGCGGCCTATCACCTGGGCAACCGCCATGTACCGCTGCAGATCGAACCCGGCCTGTTGCGCTTCCAGCACGACCACGTGCTGGACGACATGTTGCGTGGCCTGGGCCTGACGGTAGAGGCCGAACAGGCGCCGTTCGAGCCTGAAGCGGGCGCCTACCAGAGCGCACCGCACAGCCACAGCCATAGCCATGCCCACGGCCACGATCACCCGTTCGTGCGCCTGCCTGCCCATTCCTGAACTGCCTGGAGCAACCGATGAAAAAGACTTTCGCCCTGTTTCTGCTGATGCTGGCTCTGCCTGCCTTCGCCCACCCCGGGCACGACGCCAACCCGCTGCAGGACGGCCTGCTACACCCGCTGACCGGTCTTGACCACCTGCTGATGCTGCTGGGCACCGGTGCGCTCGCCGCGCTGACCCGGCGCAACCTGACGCTACCCCTGGCAACCCTGGCGGCGATGTTTGGCGGCGCGGTGTGCGGCCACCTGTTCGGCGATGTACTGGGTATGGAAACCCTGATTGCTGTGTCGCTGCTGGTGGCTGCCGGTGCCGTGCTGCTGCCCAGCCGCCAGCTGCTGCTGGCAATGGCCATGCCGGTGTTCGCCCTGTTCCATGGCTGGGCCCATGGCGTGGAAGCCACGCCAAGCGCGTTCTGGCAGTTCAGCGCCGGCTTCGTCACGGTCAGCGGCCTGTTGCTGGCGGCCGGCTTTGCGGTCGGTTGCCTGTTGCGCAGGCATAGCGGCCTGCAGAAGGCCTTTGGCGGCGGCCTGCTGGCCGGCGCCGCGCTGGTACTGGCTGGTTGATGGACAGCGACCTGGCGCTGTTGCGCCTGCTGCAGCTGGCCAGCCCTGGCTTGCCGGTGGGTGGCTTCACCTACTCGCAAGGCCTGGAGTGGGCGGTCGAGGCGGGCTGGGTACGGGACGTGGATGGTTTCGCTGCCTGGCAGCGCGAGCAGATCGACGACACCCTGGCCTGCCTCGACTGGCCGGTGCTGGCGCGCTTGTACCACGCCTGCCAGGCCGAGGACGCCGAAGCCTTCGGCCACTGGAGCCGCTTTCTGCTGGCCAACCGTGAAACCGCCGAGCTGCGCCTGGAAGAACAGCAGCGCGGCGCGGCGCTGGCACGGCTGCTGGACGGCTGGCAACTGGGCCAGGCGCCGGCCTGGCGGGCCAGCCTAGAACTCACCCAGCTGGGCGGTATGGCCTGGCTGGCTGCGCACTGGGCGATCCCACTGCGCCAGTTGGCCCTGGGCCATGGTTTTGCCTGGCTGGAGGGCGCGGTAATGGCCGGGGTCAAGCTGGTGCCGTTCGGCCAGCAGGCCGCCCAGACCTTGCTGCGCGACCTGGGGGCAGGGCTGCCCGCGGCCCTCGACCAGGCACTGGGCCTGGGCGATGACCAGCTTGGCGGTGGCCTGCCATTGCTGGCCATTGCCTCATCGCGTCACGAAACCCAATACACCCGTTTGTTCCGTTCCTGAGGACTGCCTGCATGCAAAGCTATCAACAACCCCTGCGCGTCGGTGTCGGCGGCCCGGTCGGCTCCGGCAAGACGGCGCTGCTCGAAGCCTTGTGCAAGGCCATGCGCGACCATTACCAGATCGCAGTGGTCACCAACGATATCTACACCAAGGAAGACCAGCGCATCCTGACCGAAGCCGGGGCCCTCGAGCCGGAGCGCATCGTCGGCGTGGAAACCGGCGGCTGCCCGCACACGGCGATACGTGAAGACGCCTCGATGAACCTGGCGGCGGTCGAAGCACTGGCGCGCAAATTTGGCAACCTCGAGGTTATCTTTGTCGAAAGCGGCGGTGACAACCTGAGTGCCACCTTCAGCCCTGAGCTGGCCGACCTGACCATCTACGTGATCGACGTGGCCGAAGGGGAGAAGATCCCGCGCAAGGGTGGGCCAGGGATTACCAAGTCGGACTTCCTGGTGATCAACAAGACCGACCTGGCGCCCTATGTGGGGGCTTCGCTGGAAGTGATGGAGCGCGATACCCAGCGCATGCGCCCGGAGCGGCCATGGACCTTCAGCAACCTGAAGAAGGGCGAGGGGCTGCAGGCGGTGATCGACTTCATCGTCGAGCGCGGGATGCTGGGTGTGCGCGGCTGACATACCGCGGCCCCAGTGGGAGCGGGCGCGCCCGCGAAACAGGCGATGCGGTGCCTGGCACCGGCTTTGCCGGTGTTCGCGGGCATGCCCGCTTCCACAAGGGATATGTGTTGCCTCACGTTATTTGTGGCAGCAGTTAGGCTTGTCCGGCTGCCCTTCATAACGGTCGTGGTGCCGCACCCAGTCCATGGTCCCGGCCTCGTTGCGCCCCAGTGGCGCGATGTCGAGGAAGTTGTAGGTGTTGACCAGGATGTCCAGCCCGCGGGCATAGGTCGAGTAGGTGTGGTACACGCTGCCGTCCGGCTCGCGGTAGAACGCACTCAGCCCGGGAAGCTCGCTTTCATCGCCCTCATATGGCTCATAGTTGTACTGCCGCTGGCCCTCGCTGCCGACGCTGACGCCAAAGTCCTCGTTGAAGCCGCTGCCATGTGACGAATACCAGGGAAACTGCCAGCTCATGCGCCGGCGGAATGCCTGGAACTCGGCATACGGCGCACGCGACACCGCCACCAGCGACACGTCGTGATGGGCCAGGTGCAGGTTGGCGCCGTCAAAGTGGTCGGCCAGGAATGAGCAGCCGTGGCAACCTTCGCTCCAGCCTTCGGCGAACATGAAGTGGTAAACCAGCAGTTGGCTGCGGCCTGCGAACAGGTCGGCCAGGCTCAGTTCGCCGTCGGGCCCCTGGAAGCGATAGTCGTGCTCCACCTTGACCCAGGGCAGGGCGCGACGGGCTGCGGACAGCGCGTCGCGGTGGTGGGTGAAGGCCTTTTCGTGCAGCCACAGCTGCCGGCGGGCCGCCAGCCACTGGCTGCGGGAAACCACCGGGTGCCTGCTTTCGCTCGTGCTCATGGTGTTATCTCCACATTGGGTGATTCACACACTAGTCGAGCACGGGCGGGTTGAATCGACAGGTCGCGGCGGCCCGGCGATGAGTGGTACCGTTCAGCCCGAATGGGCGATATGCCCTTCGGTCAGCTCATCCGCTGCTTCATCTTCCCCTGGCAGCGCGGTTATCACACTGAAGTCGCTGATTTCCACCTGGCCACCACCATAGCCCAGCAAATGGAAGGAAAACGCTTTGCGCGCGGTCGGGTTGTCGAAGCTGAACTCCATTTCCAGCGGCTCGTCGGCGGTGACTTTCACTTCGTAAGGCAAGCCTAGCGGTACGTCCTGCTCCAGCTGTTTGGCCTTGAGCTGGATATAGGCTGCGCGCTTGGGGTCCAGCGATCGTACCTTGACCCGTACGCGGGTATGCGAACCCTCGGGCATTTCCAGGTACTGGGCGCCGATCAGGTTGTCGGCCCAGTCATCTTTGATGCGCTTGCGCAGCTGGATCGGCGATGGGCCGCCGAACTGGTAACGCAGGTTGAGCGGTGTCTGCAGCAGGGACTGGTCGAGCACCCCCGCGAGGGCACCGATCTGCTGGCCCAGCAGGCTGTCGCCCAGCCCAAGGTAACGTGCCTGGTCGGCGATGAAGCCCTCGCTGGCGTAACGCCGGCAGCGCTGCTGGAAATCGCATTCGGTGAACACACCCCGGCCGTCGTGATAGCGCAGCATGCCGTTGGTGTAGGAGATCATTTCACGACCGCTGTCGTAATCGCGGTACAGCGAGCGACCGCCGAGCGCCATGGGGATGGGCAGCGCAAAATAGTCGAGCAGGGAGGTGGCCAGGTCGATATGGCCGTAGGTACCCCGCTTGATCCGTGGCAACTGCGCCTGCTCCGGCGCCAGAGTAAGGTTGAAGCCCCAGGACGAGGCCAGGCGCACACCGTCGATGCCGTGGGACTCGTCGGAAGTCACCACCACCAGGGTGTCCTTGAGTACGCCCTGGCGTTCGAGGTTGTCGAGGAATGCACCGAGCGCATCGTCCAGGTAGGCGACTGCCGCCTGTTTCGGCGTGTCGTAGCGCTCCATGTACTCGAACGGCGCCGAGTAGGGCTGGTGGGTGCCCACGGTGAGCAGGGTCAGCATCCATGGCTTGTCCTGCTTTTGCAGCTGGCCGACGTAGTCCAGCGCCCCCTCGAAGAAGGAGCGATCATCCTTGCCCCAGGGGAAGTCCAGGTAGTTCTTGTTGCGGAACCACTCCTGGCCGTGCACCGAGTCAAAGCCGATGTGCGGCATGATGCGGTCCTTGGCCATGAAGCGCAGGCCGGCACCCTGCAGGTAGTGGGTAGTGAAACCGGCCTGGCGCAACTGCGCCGGCAGGCAGGCCTGGTTGCGATCGTTCTGGGTCAGCAGCTCCATGCCCTTGGGCGTGCCGTTGGCCAGTTTGTCATAGTCACCGCAGAGCATCGCGTACAGGCCACGGATGGTCTGGTGGGTATGCAGCACGTAGTCCGGGGTGTTCATGCCGCGCTCGGCCCACTGGCTGAGCTTTGGCATCAGCTCTTCGTCGAAGCGGCTGTGCAGGGCGTGGCGGTTGGGCCGCAGGTAGGCCCCGGGGATGCCTTCCACGGTGATGATCAGCAGGTTGCGGGCGTTGCCTGGCCCGGCGAGCAGCCGCTGGCCATGCAGGTCGGACTGGGTCAGGCCGGTACTGGCCAGAGGGGTGAAGGTATGTGTGCGGCCCATCCAGCCTTCGACCTGGCGCTGCAGGTTGCCGGCCCCGGCCGACAGCAACTGGTGGGTGAGGTTGTATTGCCGCCATTGGTCGGCGTCGGAAGGTACCAGTTGCTGGCTGCCCCAATGGGCGCCAAACAGCAGCAGCGGAATGGCCCAGGCCTGGCTGCCCTTGATCATGGGCACCGGCTGGCTGCGTTGGCTACGGCTGCGCCAGGCGATGGCCAGCCAGCCCAGCAGGCCGGTGCCCATGATCAAGGGCAGCCAGGCATGGGCCAGGCCACCACCGGTCGAGTTTTCCATGAACTGCGGGTCGAGCAGGTATGTGAGGTCAGCGCTGGTGGGCAAACGGCCAACCGCGCTGACCAGTTCGGCCGAAGCCACCCAGAGGGCCGCCCAGGCCAGCAATACGGGGAGCGCCAACCACCACGGCCGACGGTGCAGCAGCAAGACCAGCAGGCTGCCGAGTGCGAGGTCGGACAGGTAACCGAGCGGGTTGGACCAACCCAGCATGGCGCGCGTACCCAGTGGGATCACCAGTACCAGGGTCGCCAGGGCGACAAGCCGGGTACGTGGGTGGTCTGACAGGTTCTTCACGAAAACATCCCTTTTGCCATTAAATCGTCATGCAACTGTGCTTGATGATAACAGGCCGTGGCATGGAAGGCGGTCCGGGACAAGGCTGGTAACCAAAACCGGGCCCTTTAGCGCGGGCCCGGCCGATGGCAAGTATCAGAAGTAGTAGGGGAATTTCAGGCTGAAGGAAAAGTCCGGTGCGTCATCGGTCAGACCAATGGACAGGTTGGGCACGATGGTCAGGTTGTCGGTGGCGGCGAAGGTCATGCCGATGTTGAAGTTGGCTGCGTTGTAGTCGCTGTTGGAGATCGACTGCCAGTCACCACCATCCGGCTTTATCTTGCTCTTGCGGGCGAACTGGTCGGACACCGAGAACGACATGCTCATCTTCTCGTTCAGGGCAAAGGCGATACCGCCGCCGATCTGCCAGGAGTCGCCCAGCTTCACGTCGCCGGGCACCTTGCTGTTGACCTGTGGGCTGATGTCGCTGAACGAGTCTTCCATGTTGTAGGTATACGACAGGCTGCCGAAGAGCACGGCCGGGTCGAACGTCTTGACCAGCGAGATGCCCGGCGTGATCGACCAGACGCCGTTGCCGGTCGGCAGGCTTTCCGGTACCGACAGGTTGTCGTTGCCCTCGACCTGGCGCAATTTGATGCCATACGGGTCTTTGCCGGTCGGTGCCTTTATGCGCAAGGTAGCGACGGCGTCAGGCCAGGTCTCGTCTTCGTCGAGGAACTTGTAGGCGACGCCGACGTTGACGTCGCCAATTTCCGGGTCGCGGGTTACGGTTTCGTCCGAGGTGCTCGCCCCGGCTCCCCCTGCACCGCCGGAAGAATAAGTGGATTCGCGGTACACCACCGGGACGTTGATGTCGAACTGCCAACGCTGGGCGAGGTTGTAGCGGGCAGTCATGTCCAGGGTCCAGTTATCTGCCTTCACCCGGTCAAGGTTGATACTGCCGAGGAAGATCGAGTCCAGTGCCAGGAAGCCGTTGAGCACCAGCGCCCGAGTATCGTAGTGGGTATAGGTGACACCGGTCTCGAAGCTGAACTTGCCGCCGCCGAAGAAGCCGCTGGCCTCGTCATACAGGTTGGACACGCTCTGTGCCGGTTCGGCGTCGGCGGTCAGCGCCTGACCATAGGAGCTGCCGGTGGTGCCCGGTGCACCCGATGCCACCGTCTGTGCGCCCTTGACCCCTTCGGCCGGGGACCTGACCAGGCGTTTGGGCGGTGGTGCTGCCGGGGTTTCCTCGACCTGGCGTACGCGCTGCTCCAGCACCATCAGCGCTTGCTGCTGGGCTTCGTAGCGACGTTTCAGTTCCATCAGTTCCTGCTTGAGAGCCTCAACCTGTGGGTCGGAGGCGGCGTAGAGCAATGTGGCCGGGGCCAAGGTGGTCAAACACACAAAAACTTTGAGCGATAAAGATCGGTGCATGGAATTGCCGTCCCTGCCGACTTCTTTTGATGAGACTGAGCGTAGATCAGTATCCGAATGTGCGAAGACCTTTGAGCTGATCGAGGCTACCGTTCAGCGAAGCGGCTGTTGGCACGCTTTCACGCATCACCACATTGAGCGTGGTGACGTTGTTCACCCGGTTGCCATTGCCCAGCAGCGTCGAGTTCTGCATCAAGCCACCCTGCGCCAGACGCTGCACGCTGCTGCCCTGGTTGTTATTGGCATTGATATTGAACTGCACCCCTACGCCGCTGGCAGACACACTCAGCGCACCCGCGCCGTTTTCGCCCGTCAGCGTCTGGCCGTTGGCCAGTGCTTGGCCCTGCGGCTGCATGGCGGGCGCCTGGTTGGCCTTGGAGACATTGATGGCGACATCGTTGTAGGCGGTGTTGTTGTCGCCAGCGGCGCGTACCACCTGGGTAACACCCTCTGTGGTGTTGAGGCCGGCACCGCCCGTGACGGTACCGGTACCTGGTGCGGTGGATCCAGCTGACGCTGTGCCGGTGCCGCTTTCGTCGATCAACGACACATAGAATTGCGGTTTGATGGTCGACTGCTGAATCTGCATCGTGCTCGTGGCACCGATCACGTCCCCTTTGGCATTCTGCCAGGTGCTGGACATGACAATGCCGAAACTCACGATCCGCCCCGGCATCACGTAGCGGCCACGCAGGGTCGCCAACTCATGGTCCTTCAGCTCGATGGGCTTGAACGTTTCGGCATGGGTGGGAAGGCTGACGGCCAGGCATGCGATCGCGAGCCAGAATGGGTTCTTCATTGGGGTGCTCCCCGGAGCCTCGTGCTCCTTGTCGTTGCAAGAGTCGTTAGAAGAAGTCGCTTTTGATGAAACCGAAGTCCAGCAGCTCTGCATCCTGCACCGGGGTGAAGTTGTTCACCCGGCCCTTGGCGGTCAGCGGCAGGGGCGGGTCAAGCAGGATGTTGTTCTTGTCGTAGCCTTGGCCGATGACGGCGAAGATGATGCCGTTCCAGCCCTTGAGAAAATCTTCGACTTTGTAGCGCTTGTGGCCCAGTACCGGGTCACCGATATACACCCAACCCTTGTCGACCTTCTGCATGACCACGAAGTGCTTGTAGCCGCGCACGTCCATCAGCACCACGACCGGGATGCGCACGCTGTGCAGGGTCTCGGGTGCCACCCGGTAGCCGCGGGCACGCATCCCCAGGCTTTCCACGTAGCGTTTCATGTCGAGCATCGAGAAGCCTTGCGTGCGCACCAGGTCCTGGTCGGCGTGGGCCAGCATGCCTTCGATGATCTGTTGCTCGTCCACATCCAGCCAGTAGGCCTGGCGCAGGATGGTGGCCAGCGCGGCGGCGCCGCAGCTGAAGTCGGTTTTCTGTTGCACCAGGTCGGCGAACTTGCGCTCGCGTATGCTCTGGATGGGCTTGAACACCACGGCGCCGCCCGGCAGGACGGACAGCGGCATTTGTGCAGCTTCGCTCATGCTGGCCAGGCACAGCAAAAACGCCAGGGCAATGATGCGCATGATCGGATGCCTTCCGGTTCTGTTGAAGAAAGGCCCCCCGAAGGGGGCCTCAAGCACAGCGATCAGAACGAGGTGTTGGAGATGGCCAGCGAGTTGCTCTGCTGGTTGCCCACACCGGCTGCCACGTTCACGCCCAGGTTGCCACTGCCGCCATTCACCGAACCACTAAGGGTTGCAGTGTTGGTAACAGGGTTTGCCCATCCGGTCGGGGTCAGCACTTGGAAGGACACGGTATTGCTCAAGTCGTAGGCACTGCTTTCGCTGTAGCTCTTCGACACGTCGTTCGACGATTGAGACGATTTCTCGCCAGACTTTTCAAACGCCGATTCCGATGCATTGGCATAGGACGACTCGTGAGCCTTCTCATACGAGGAGTCGCGAGACTTCTCGTAGCTCGATTGGCGAGCCTTGTCATACGACGAGTCGAATGCCTTCTCGAACGACTTGTCGTAAGAGCTTTCCCGCGAGTGGTCGACATCCACATTGAGCGATGCATTGAGCGAGGCATCGAAGCTGTCGGTGCGAGTGCGCTCGTGACGGCCGTAATCGGTGGTCGTGGTGCGGGTCGCATCGGCTGCCGCGGCCAAGGAGGCGCTCAGGCTGGCACTGCTGGACGAACTGGAGTTGCCGGCCATCGAACCACTGGCGTTCCAGCTGTTGGAGCCGCTGGCAGTGGAACTGTGCGAGCCGCTGGCGTTCATGCTGCTCGAACCGCTGGAGTTCCAGCCACTGGAGCCACTGGAACTGGCACTTCGCGAGCCGGCCACGCTGAAGCTCGAGGACGAGCTGCGGTCGTCGGTCGAATTGAACGTGCCCTCACGCGAGCTGGAACCGCTCTTGGTGGTGGTGATGGTCAGCGTGTCCACCCGGTAGGTGCGGTCGGCGCCGTTGTTCACCGTCAGGCCTGGGCCGTTCTGGTCGGCAGAGGCGGTGGCAGTGGCATTGCCCAGCGGGGCACCGGTGTTGGCGATGGCCATGGTGTTCTTCTGCTGGTTCAGGTCGCCGCCAGCGATGTTGATGCCGACGTTACCCTCCGCACCATCGGCCGAGCCGGCCATGACTGCCGAGTTCTGGGTGGACCAGTTGTCGACACGGTTGTTGTTGCTGAACTGGCGAACGTCAGCGGTGGCTTCGGCGGTGCCGAACACGAAGCTGTTGTCCAGGCTGGACTCGGACGATGCATTGGCAATAGCCGCAGCATTGTCCTGCTGGTTGCCGTTACCGGCTGCCACGTTGACACCCACGTTGCCGCTTGCACCCGTGGCCGAGCTGCTCATTTCGGCTTCGTTGATGGTGCCTTGGTTGGTGATGGTGTTACCCGTGCTGCGTTGGCTGTCCATGGCGTTGGCTGTGGCATACACAGGGATCCGGGTGGGAGGAGGGGTGTGATGCCCGTTATTGTGGTGACCATTGTGGTGCCCGCCACGCCGGTCGTTCTGATCAGCTTGTACAGCAACAGCCATGACCGCAGCAATTGCGAAAACCAGAGGCTTGATTGCCATCGAGGGTTTCATGGTGATTCTCCGTACTTTTAGGTTAAGTGTTGTTCTTAACTGGATGGGTCAATCCGCGACCCGGATGCTCAAGGTGTTGGCCATTCGGTTTCCCACCCCGGCACTCTGGTTCAACTGAATCACTCCACGGCTACCGGTGAAGGCCTGGTCACTTGTGGTGACCTGGCGATTGCCAGTTGAAGTGTCAATCGGACCGGAGTTGTTGAGCAGCGCCACGTTCTGTTGCATGAGGACGCTGTCGTCGATGCTTTGCGGCTGGGCACCGAGACTGATGCTCAGTGCGTTCGCTTGCTGGGTGTTGGCGCCGGCGCTCTGGTTGACCCCCAGGGCGCCGCTACCGTTGCTGAAGGCGTCGCCCTGTATGGTCGCGCGCGCGTCCATCGCGGAAGTTGCGGGGGCGTTCAGCCGTTGGCGGATCTGCGTGGTGGCGCCAGCCTCGGGCCCTGCGGCGAAGGCGCGCGCGTTGGCCTGTTGCTGTTGGTCGCCGGCTGCCTGGTTGACCGACAGGTTGCCCTGGTAACGGCTGCCCGAGCTGTCGATGTCGGCGTTGTTGATCACGGGGACCGGGGATTGCGCGAAGGCCGATGTACTGCACAGCGTGACCAGGATCAGCAGCGTGTGCTTCATCTCACTTGCCTCCGGTCAGGATCTGCAGCGGCGCCAGGCCGCGCTGCACACTCGAGTTGACCATGTTCGAGATGCCATTTCCCGAGCCTGTACCGCGGCCACCGGCCAGGTTGGGCAGTTGGGACTGGTTATTGAGGTTGCCGCCCAGGTTGTTGGTCTGCTGGGTAATCAGGGTGCTGATGCCCGCACCGCTGCTGATGTTGGCGAAGTCGCCATCACTCAGTTCGTTGGTTTGCTTGAGGATGTGAGCGGAAGGATTGGCATTGACGGTGGTGGGGTTGGGGTCGGGTCTTAACGGCGGGACCACAGCGTTGCGTGTCTGCACATCACGGGTTATCACGATGATGCCGTTGTCGGCCTGGGCCGTCAGGCTCAACGAACCCAGCACATAGCCCATCAGCAGCAGGTGATAAAGGCGTTTGTCAGTTTTCCTCACGACGGCAACTCCTTCAATGAGCGCTGGCCCTGTTCGGCGATGTGAACGAGGGAGCAGAAGGTGTGCCGCTTTCGAGAAGCGGTTTCAGATCAAAAGGTTAAGGTAGGCACCATGACAAGCTGCGGCATATTCTGTCTCAGGGCTGAAACAGGCAGCCGCGAGTGGTGCAGGCAAAGCCAGTGTCGGCCTTGATTGGAAGGGTTTTTGCAGGAGTGTTTCAGCGCCTTGACATTACTTTCGACGCCCCGCAAGACCTCATGTTTTCAGGGGCTTCGCCCCACAAGGGTGTGTCAGTGGGTTAACACTCGGTGGGGCAGGATGGCGTATCGCTATCAATGAGCTTAGCGACTGTTTGCAGTGCCAGCAACTGGCGTTGTGGCCAATTGCCCTCAATTATTTTGTACGCCTGCTCATGCCGTTGCAGCCAGTGCAGGCTGTCGTCGAAAAAGCGCTGGCGGTCGCGCAGTTCCGGCTGGCTGCGCTGGCCATCGGCAACCCAATCCACGCCTTGCGGGCTCAGCAGCAGGTGCAGGTGGTAATGCCGCGCCAGCAACGCCTGTTCCAGCCAGGCCGGGCAGTCGCCGAACAGGGCGTGGCTCCAGAGCATGTTGCTGAGCAGGTGAGTGTCGAGAATCAGTAGCGACGGTGCCTGCTCACGGGCCTGGTCTTCCCAGGCCAGCTGACCACGAGCGATGGCAGGGATATCGGCATAGCAGGTGTCGCGGCGTTCCTGATCGATGAAGTGGCGCACGTATTCGGCCACCACCACGCCGCCGAAATGCGCCTGGATCACACCGCTGAGCCAGCTCTTGCCACTGGATTCCGGGCCGCACAGCACCAGTACCTTCATTGATTGTGCCGCGCTCATGGCTGCACCAACGCCGGGTCACGGCGCCATTCCAGCCAGCCGCGCACGGCAATCAGGGTGAGCACGGCGAAGAAACCGGCGGTGAAGTACAACTGCTGGTGCAGGTACTGGCCCACGTAGACGATATCTACCACTACCCACAGCGGCCAGCACTGCAGGCGCTTCTGCGCCATCCACAGTTGTGCCACCAGGCTGAAGCCGGTCAGGGTGGCGTCCAGCCAGGGCAGGGCGGCGTCGGTCCAGGTGGCCATCGCCGCGCCCAAGGTGGCGCTCAACAGCACCCCGCCGGCCAAACCGACGAGCAATGCCGGGCGCTGCAGGCGGGTGACCTGGCGGGCGTCTTCAGCATGGCCCGGGCGCTTCCATTGCCACCAGCCGTAGACCTGCAGGATGGCATAGGCCAGTTGCAGCAACATGCCGGAGTACAGCTTCACCTCGTAGAACAGCCAGCCATAGATCAGCACCATGACCAGACCGATGGGCCAGCACCAGACGTTCTGCTTGACCGTGAGCCAGACAGCGGTGACGCCGAGGACGGCGGCGATGAGTTCAAGGCCGGACATCGGCGATCCTTGGAGACTGCGGGGGAAGGGCGCGATTGTAGCGGGTCGGCCGGGGAAGGTGTAGGGCGTTGGGGTCTTTGGGGCTGCTTTGCAGCCCATCGGGAAACAAAAAAACCCCCCCCAAGGGAAGGGAGTGTCCCTGGAAAATGTCTTTTGTTATCGA
>NZ_JBKGFP010000076.1:0-26103 GCF_046557535.1 Pseudomonas sp. S1(2024) | reverse complement strand
TTGCACCCCCTCGCAACACAGGTCCGCTCCGACGGGGGGATGTTCTTTTTTGGAGGAGCGGCCTTGTGTCGCGAAAGGGCGCAAAGCGCCCCCGGCATTCTCAACCTTATACCCGGAACTGCCGCAACAACTGCTCCAGCTCTTCGCTCAACTGCCCCAGCGCCATCCCGGCATCGCTGGATTGGCGCGCCGCATCGGCGGTCTGCTGAGACAACCCGGCAGTATCCAGCACGTTGCGGTTGATCTCTTCTACCACGTGCGACTGCTGCAAGGTGGCGCTGGCGATGGAGGCATTCAACGCCGTGAGGTTGTTCAGTGATTGGTTGATGGCATCCAGGCTGGCACCGGCCTCGCGGGCCTGCTCGACCGTCTGGCGCGAGGCCTCGCTGCTGGTGTCGATGGCTTTGACCGCAGCGTCCGACTGGCTTTGCAGGTGCTCGATCATGGTATGGATCTCGGCCGTCGACTGCGCCGTGCGCTGGGCCAGCAGGCGCACCTCATCGGCGACCACGGCAAAGCCACGGCCCTGCTCGCCGGCCCGCGCCGCCTCGATGGCCGCATTCAGCGCCAGCAGGTTGGTCTGTTCGGCGATGGAGCGGATCACATCCAGCACACCACCGATGCGCGTGCTGTGCCCGGCCAGTTCACGGATCACCTGCACGGCCTGGTCGATGGTCAGCGACAGCCGGTCGAT
Organism: Pseudomonas sp. S1(2024); assembly: GCF_046557535.1. Classification (NCBI taxonomy): domain Bacteria; kingdom Pseudomonadati; phylum Pseudomonadota; class Gammaproteobacteria; order Pseudomonadales; family Pseudomonadaceae; genus Pseudomonas; species Pseudomonas sp. S1(2024). The sequence continues at coordinate 25,409 of NZ_JBKGFP010000076.1, read as the reverse complement.
CTGCGCCAGGCTGCCGTGAATGGCCTCCTGGCCGTGTGCCACCTGCTGTTGCGCGGTGCGCATTTCACCGGCGGCCTGCTCGGCGGTCTTGGCCACGTCTTGCACGGCGTAAGTCACTTCGTTGACCGCGGTCGCCACCTGGTCCATCTGCAGCGATTGCTGGGCGCTGTGCTGCTGCGCGGCACCGGCGTTGTCGCCGACATGCCCGGCGGATCGGGCCAGGGCATGGGCCGCGCCTTGCAACTGGCCGACCACGCCTTGCAGCTTGCCATTGAAGCGGTTGAAGTGCTCGCCCAGGTGGGTGATTTCGTCACGGCCGTGAGTGTCCAGGCGCCGGGTCAGGTCGCTTTCGCCGCTGGCGATGTTGCCCATGGCCTGCACTGCTTCCTGCAACGGGCGGGCGATGCTGCGCGCAATCAGCATGACCACCAGCGCCATCAGCAGGGCAATGGCCACGCCCACCAGCGAGGCGTCGCGCAACTGGCGGGCGAATTCGGCCTGCACGTCGTCGACGTACACGCCTGAGCCGATGATCCAGCCCCAGGGCTTGAACAGCTGGATGTAGGACGTCTTGGCCACCGGCTCGCTGGCACCGGGCTTGGGCCAGCGGTAGTTGACCGGCCCGGCGTCCTGCTGCCGAGCCAGGGCGACCATCTCGTTGAACACGGCAAAGCCGTCGGGGTCGCGGATGGCCGACAGGTCCTGGCCGTCGAGCTTGGGGTTGGCCGGATGCATGATCATCTTCGGCCCCAGGTCGTTGATCCAGAAGTAGTCGTTCTGGTCGTAGCGCAGCGCGCGTACCACTTGCAGCGCCTGTTGCTGGGCCGCTTCACGGCTGAGTGTGCCGGCTGCCTCCAGGCCTTGGTAATAGGCCAGCACACCGGCTGCGGTCTGCACCACGTGGCGGGTTTTCTCCGCTTTGGCCTGGTACAGGTCACCGTGGATCTGGCGCAGCATCAGCAGGCCCAATACCACCAGCATTGCCACCGCCACCAAAAGGATCAGCCACAGACGGCGGCTGATAGACATCGATCTCAGGGTTTTCATACCACAGCTCCCGCATTGTTCTTTTTATTCAGGCGCATCCAAGCATGCTTTGCGCGAGGCCCCCACACGACTAATGGCTAAGTGCTATCCATTCAATAGTCTGCAGCAGTTTGTACAAGGTGATTGCGAAGGCGCTCTGCTAGGATTTCGGCCGCGCAAGATGAAACCTTTAGGCGGCGTGAACTTTTCTACTGGCATTACGCCCAACAGTCGCTGTAAAACAGCCGGGCCGCGCGCGGCAATTTCAAGCAAATCAAGAACAAGGGGCCTGCAACGAGCAGTGCTCCATCGGGGGAACGATGGATTTTTGGACTGCCTTCCAGGCAATCATCTTAGGCGTGGTCGAAGGGCTGACGGAGTTTCTGCCAATCTCCAGTACCGGTCACCAGATCATCGTCGCCGACCTGATCGGGTTTGGTGGCGAACGGGCCATGGCTTTCAACATCATCATTCAGCTGGCGGCGATCCTGGCGGTGGTGTGGGAATTCCGCGGCAAGATCTTCGACGTGGTCTTCGGCTTGACCAGCCAGCCCAAGGCGCGGCGTTTCACCGGTAACCTTTTGCTGGCGTTCCTGCCGGCAGTGGTGCTGGGCGTGCTGTTCGCCGACCTGATCCACGAATATCTGTTCAACCCGATCACCGTGGCGGCTGCGTTGGTGGTGGGCGGGGTGATCATGCTCTGGGCCGAGCGTCGCGAGCACCGTGTGGAGGTGGACCACGTGGACGACATGCGCTGGAGCCACGCGCTGAAGATCGGCTTCATCCAGTGCCTGGCGATGATCCCGGGCACTTCGCGCTCCGGTTCGACCATCATCGGTGGCCTGCTGTTCGGCCTGTCGCGCAAGGCAGCGACCGAGTTCTCGTTCTTCCTGGCGATGCCGACCATGGTCGGTGCGGCAGTGTATTCGGGCTACAAGTACCGCGACCTGTTCCAGCCTAGTGACCTGCCGGTATTTGCCATTGGCTTCGTGACTTCGTTCATCTTTGCCATGATCGCCGTGCGTGGCCTGCTCAAGTTCATTGCCAACCACAGCTACGCGGCGTTCGCCTGGTATCGCATTGCCTTTGGCCTGCTGATTCTGGCGACCTGGCAGTTCGGCTGGGTTGACTGGGCGACGGCCCATGGCTGAGGTGGCACGGGGGCAAAGGGTGGAGGGCGTACGTAATGTGCGCCTGAAGCTGCTGCTGTTGGGCCTGCTGTGCCTGCTGCCCGCCCTGGGCGCGGCGCGCATGGCCTGGGTCGACCAGGCCTGGTGGCCGCTGGCGTTGTACCCGGCAATGAGCCTGATCAGCCTGCTGCTGTATTGGCAGGACAAACAGCAGGCGCGTACCCAGGCCTGGCGTACGCCCGAGAAGGTGCTGCATGCCAGTGAGCTGCTGGGCGGCTGGCCTGGGGCACTGCTGGCGCAGCAGCTGTATCGACACAAGACCCGCAAGGTGTCGTACCAGCTGGTGTTCTGGGGGATTGTGCTGGTGCACCAGGTGTTCTGGGCGGACTGGCTGTTTCTTGGCGGGCGGTATTTGCCCTTCAGTTGATATGTGATTGTGCCGGCCTCTTCGCGGGCGTGCCCGCTCCCACAGGTATTCCACTGGTCTTGAAGGCAGTGAAAAACCTGTGGGAGCGGGCACGCCCGCGAAGAGGCCGGCACAGGCTAGCTAGATTACCAACCCCACCTGCAACCGCTTTGGCAACCGCCGCACCACCAGCTGGTGCGAGCGTTGCAACAGATCACACAGTTCATCACGCCCCAGCGGGTAGGGCGATGCCATGCTGATCCACCGCGCCCGTGCCAGATACGGCGCAGGCCGCACCCCCGGGCGGTCGCAGTAGCCAAGAAACAGTTCGTCGGCCACTTTGAACGACAACCCCGCACCCGCCAGGTCGAGCACCGCGAACATCTTGTTGCCTGCCACGGAGAACACCCGGATGCCACCCCATTTGTAGTCTTCCCGCGCACCCGGCAGGCTCAGGCAGAACGCTGCCACCTGGGCTTCGCTCATGTTTCGCTCAGACATACTTTTCTCCACAGGCCTCGAACGACGCCGCCAGGTGGTCGATCCATACCCGTACCGCCGGCAGCAAGCCGCGCCGGTGCGGGTACACCGCCTGCAGGTAGCCACCCGGCAGCGACCAGTCCGGCAGCAGGCGCACCAGTTCGCCGCGCGCCAGTTCTTCTTCACAGAACATGCTGGGCAGTGCGGTAAACCCGAGGCCTGCCCGTACAGCAGCATTACGTACTACGAAATCATCGATGGCGAGGCGCGGTTCCAGGGCGATTTCCTGCTGTTTGCCATGGGGGCCGAACAGGCGGAAGTGTACCAGCCGGTCCGCCTCGGCAGCGCCCAGCACCGGCAATGATGCCAGTTGGCCCGGTTCGCGGATGTGATCGGCGAAACCGGGCGCTGCAACCAGTTGCATCTGCGCCTGGCGCAGGCGGCGGGTGACCAGGGCCGGGTCCTCATCGCCCAGGTCGCGTACGCGCAGGGCCACGTCGATACCTTCGGAAATGAGGTCTACCCGGCGGTTGAGCAGCACCATGTCCAGTTGCACCAGCGGGTACTGCGCAAGAAAGCGGCTGATCACATCCGGCAGAAAGGCGTGGGCCAATGCCACCGGGCACGACACCCGCAAGCGCCCGCGCGGTTCGCTGCTCATGCTGGCCACGGCCTCGTCGGCGGCTTCGGCTTCCAGCAGCATGGCCTGGCAGTGGTGCAGGTAGCGCTCGCCCACCGCGGTGAGCTTCAGTTGCCGTGTAGTGCGTTGCAGCAGGCGCGTGCCCAGGCGTTCTTCAAGCTCGGCGATACGCCGCGAAAGGCGCGATTTGGGGATGCCCAGCTGGCGGCCCGCTGCGGCGAAACCGCCGGCTTCGACTACTCGGGCGAAGTAAAAAAGGTCGTTGAGGTCTTGCATGGGAATGTCTCACTGTTCCACCAGTAGGACAAACTAACGCATTTTTGCTGCCTTATCAGCCATTGTTGATGTCGGTAGGATTCTCCCCATCGTGATCGCCCAATGTCGCGGTCTTCATTCACAGGAGAATCCCATGAAACTGTTGCACATCGATTCGAGCATCCTGGGCGACAATTCCGCCTCCCGCCAACTGAGCCGTGAAGTGGTCGAAGCCTGGAAAGCCGCCGACCCGAGCGTGGAAGTGGTGTACCGCGACCTGGCCGCTGACGCCATCGCCCACTTCTCCGCGGCAACCCTGGTAGCGGCTGGCACCCCGGAAGACATGCGCGACGCAGCCCAGGCCTTCGAAGCCAAGCTGAGCGCGGAAACCCTGGAAGAGTTCCTGGCTGCCGATGCCGTGGTGATTGGTGCGCCGATGTACAACTTCACCGTGCCGACCCAGCTCAAGGCCTGGATCGACCGCGTTGCCGTCGCCGGCAAGACTTTCCGCTACACCGAAGCCGGCCCGGAAGGCCTGTGTGGCAACAAGAAGGTAGTGCTGGTGTCCACCGCCGGTGGCCTGCACGCTGGCCAGCCGACTGGCGCCGGGCATGAGGACTTCCTCAAGGTATTCCTGGGCTTCATCGGTATCACCGACCTGGAAATCGTCCGCGCCCATGGCCTGGCCTATGGCCCTGAGCACCGCAGCCAGGCGATCGATGCTGCCCAGGCGCAGATTGCCAACGAGCTGTTTGCTGCTGCCTGATCGAAGGTACGCGATCGAATGTAGGAGCGGCCTTGTGTCAGGCCACTGGAATAGCCGGGTCAGCCGCTGCCAGCGCCGCAGCACGTTCGGCCGCCGGTGGATAGATCCACACGGTATTGATCTGCGCCTTCAAAACCTTGGCTTCGGCCTTGTCCTCCGGTGGCGACACCGTGCGTTCCCACCCTTCGGTATACACCGCCCCCCAGGCCCCAAGGTCCAGGCAGGTCACGTACTTGGGCTGGCTGTAAGTCTTCGGTGCCACGCCAATCAGCTCGGCCGCCGCATTGTTGCCCGCATGACGCCCCAGCGGAATCGCATGCTGGCAGGACATCACCGCATGATTGCCAGCCTCGTCGCAGGCGGCGTAGGCCACATCACCCGCCGCGTACACGGCATCATTGCCTTTCACCTTGAGATTGCCATCGACATGCAAGCGGCCCAGGCGGTCGCGCTCGCCACTGATCTGTTCGGTGAGCGGGTTGGCCTTGAAGCCCACGGTCCAGATCACCGTGCTGGCGTCGATGCGCTGGCCGTTGTCCAGCACCACGCCGGCAGAATCGACCGAGGCTACCGTGGCGCCACAGATCCACTCCACGCCCAGGGCCTCGGAGGCCTGTTCGATGGCGGGGCGGATGCCTTCACCCAGGGCCGCGCCAATCCTCGCCCCACGGTCGACCACCACCACGCGCAACGCCGCGTCCTCGCCGAGGATTTCGCGTAGACGGGCCGGCAATTCGGTGGCGGTCTCGATGCCGGTAAAGCCACCACCGGCCACCACCACGGTATTGCGCGCCGGTGTGTCGGGCAGGTTGGCCAGTGACTTCAGGTGGGTCTCCAGGCGCGCGGCGCTGTCGAGCTTGTCGACATCGAACAGATGCTCGATGCCGACCATGTCGGGCCGGTTGAGCACGCTGCCGCAGGCCATGATCAGGCGGTCGTAGGGCAGGGTGCATTGGGTTCCGCTGCGGGTGCGATAGCCCACACGGCGGGCCGCTTCATCTATATGAAAGGCCGTGCCCTGCACGAAGCGGACGTTGGCGGCATCGAACAGCTCCTGCAACGGCGCGGCCATGGTATGTACGTCGGGTTCGTAGAAGCGCGGGCGCACATGCAGCTCGGCCTGGGGTGCAAGCAAGGTGACCTCGACATCCTTGCGGCCATGGAGGTCAAGCTGGCGGGCGGCGCTGAGCGCGCTCCACAGGCCGGCAAAGCCCGCGCCTATGATCAGGATCTGCTTCATGGTTGTGCTCCTCTAAAGTTCGGTTAACAAGGTAGACCCTGTTGCTGGATATTGGGGAGCGAGCATGCTTCAGAATGTTGGCGGCGTGATCACCCAGATCACCACGGCATCGACTTCACCGGGGTTGCCGTAGCGGTGCGGTTCCTGGCTCGAGAAGCTGAAACTGTCCCCTTCACCCAGCTGGAAATGCCGCTCGCCCACCCACAGCTCGAAGCTGCCGCTGAGGATGTAGCCGGCCTCTTCACCGTCGTGGCTGTAGCTCTGTTGGCTGTAGCTGCCCGGAGGGAAGCGCGAATGCAGGATTTCCAGCTGACGGTTGGGCTGGGGCGTGAGCAGTTGATCGACGATACCGTCTTCGTAATGCACGCTCAGGCGGCTGTTGCGTCGTACCACATAGCCTTGGTCTTCGGGCGCAGTGATGGCTTCGCTGGCGAAGAACCACTGGATGGTCACCCCCAGGCTGCGGGCGATGTTGAACAGCGCCGGAATCGATGGATAGGAGAGGTTGCGCTCCAGCTGGCTGATGTAGCCGGCGGTCAGCTCACTGTGCGCGGCCAGCTCCGCCAGGGTCATGCCACGGCGCTTGCGCAGGCCGCGAATGCGGCTGCCGAGAAACTGCGGCGCGGCGCCCCCGGCTTCGCTGGCGGGGGGCTGGGGGAGTTGGCTCATGCACGTCGGTCCATCGTAAAAGCCGCAGTATGTACAGCCTCAGAGCGCCCAGGCAACCGTCAGGCCATCGTGAATCGCTTCTTCGGCGGTACGCGGCGCCAGGCAGTCGCCAATGCGGCGCACCTCGACCAGGCCGGCCAGCTCCGTTGCCAGGCGGTCTTCCGGTTGATGGCCCTGGCACAGTACCAGGGTGTCGATGCCTTCGAAGATCATCGGTTCGCCGCTGGCGGTGTGCTGCAGGTACACCGTGTTGTCGTCGCAGCCATACAGGCGGGCATACGGTGTGATGGGAATACCCAGGCGATGCAGCTCGCCGGCCAGTTGGTCGCGCACGTACAGCGGTAGGCTTTCGCCGCAATGGGTGCCATTGACCGCCAGCCGCACCTGGTGGCCGTCGCGTACCAGGCGTTCGGCGATGCCGGGGCCGATCCAGTCGCAGCGCCAGTCGATCACCAGTACCGAGCGGCCCGGTTTTGCTTCACTGCGCAGTATTTGCCAGGCATCCACCACCTGTAGATCACCGGTGCGCTCGAAGGCCGGCCAGTAGGGGGTGGCACCGGTGGCGGCGATCACCAGGTCGGGGCGTTCCCGTTCGACCAGTGCGCGGTCGACCCGGGTGTTGCGCACCACTTCCACGCCCGCCAGGGCCATTTCCCGTTGCAAGTTGGTGCTGGCGCCACCGAACTCGCTGCGCCGTGGCAGCAACTGGGCCAGCAGCACCTGGCCACCGAGCTGCGGGCCAGCCTCGTACAGCGTGACCTGATGCCCGCGCGCAGCGGCCACGGCGGCGGCTTTCATGCCTGCGGGCCCGCCACCGGCCACGAGGATGCGCTTGGGGCGGGTGGTGGGTGGCAGTTGCTCGTACTGCAACTCGCGGCCAGTCTCTGGTCGCTGGATGCAGGAAATGGGCAGGCCGCGGTGGAAATGGCCGATGCAGGCCTGGTTGCAGGCGATACAGGCACGTACGTCCTCGACCTGGCCATGCTCGGTCTTGTTGGGCATCTGCGGGTCGCATATAAGCGCGCGGGTCATGCCGCAGACGTCGGCCTGGCCACGGGCCAGGATCAGTTCGGCTTCCTGGGGCTGGTTGATACGCCCGGTGACGAACAGCGGGATGCTCAGGTGTTGTTTGAAGGTGCCGGCCTCACGGGCCAGGTAGGCCGGTTGAATAGCCATCGGCGGCACGATATGCACGGCGCCGCCGAGGGACGCCGACGTCCCGGCAACGATGTGCAGGTAGTCGAGCTGGCCTTGCAAGGCAACCGCTGCGGCCAGCGATTCATCCTCGCTCAGCCCTTGGCTGTCGCGCTCGTCGGCACTGATGCGCAGGCCGATGATGAACTGTTCGTCGGTAGCCGCGCGTACGGCGGCCAGCACTTCGCGCAGGAACCGCAGGCGCTGCTCCAGCTCACCGTTGTAGCCATCCGAGCGCTGGTTTACCCGCGGGTTGAGGAACTGCGCAGGCAGGTAGCCATGGCTGGCCACCACTTCAACGCCATCCAGCCCGGCCTGGTGCAGGCGGCGGGCAGCGCTGGCATAGCCCTGGACGATCTCGTCGATCATCGCCTGGTCCAGTGCGCGCGGCATCACCCGGAAGCGTTCATTGGGTACCGCGGACGCCGAGTAGGCCACCGCCAGCAAACCGTCCGCCGACTCCATGATCTCCCGCCCGGGGTGGAACAGTTGTGACAGCACCACGGTGCCATGCTCATGGCAGGCCTCGGCAAGCTGGCGGTAGCCGTCGATGCAGGCATCGACGGTGGCCATCAGCACATGCGAGGTGTAGCGAGCGCTGTCATGCACCCCGGCCACCTGCAGCACGATCAGGCCCACGCCACCGGCGGCGCGGGCGCGCTGGTAGGCGATGAGCTTGTCGTTGACCAGGTTGTCGGTAGGCAGGCAGGTGTCGTGGCCGGTGGACATGATGCGGTTCTTCAAGCGTTTGCCGCGGATCTGCAAGGCTTCGAACAGGTGAGGGAAGGCGGTCTGCATACAGGCGGCTCCGGTGCGGTGTTGTTCTTGTTTTTTATGAAAGTGTAGCGCCAGTAAAAAATCAACTTGTTTTTTTACTGGTCGGCGACTAGGTTTTTCTCACCCTCGTGGCGAGGGCGTGACCTCACAACAACAAGAAAACGGGCCCCTCGGGCACCGGCAGGAGGCAACTACGATGCAGGTATTCCCACGTGTAAGCAGCTTTTGCGCAGCGTTGCTGGCCATGGGCCTGGGCAGTGCGCAAGCGGCACCGCAGATGGTCGTGGTCGGCTATGGTGGTGCCGGCCAGAAAGCTCAGGACGAGGCGATCTTCAAACCGTTCAGTGCCCAGGATGGCAGCAAGCTGATCCAGAGCGAGTACAACGGCGAGATGGCACGGATCCAGGTAATGGCCGACACCGGCAATGTCGACTGGGATGTGGTGCAGATCGAAGGGCCTGACCTGATGCGTGGCTGCGACGAGGGCATCTACGAGCAGCTGGATTGGCAGCGCATGGGCCATGCGGGTGAACTGATTGCCGACGCGGCACAAGCCTGTGGCTCGGCCGCGCTGGTATGGAGCGTGGCCATTGCCTATGACCGCAGCAAGCTGGCCCAGGCGCCTGCGTCGTGGGCCGACTTCTGGGACGTGAACAAGTACCCTGGCAAGCGCGGCCTGCGCAAGCGTGCGGTGTACAACCTGGAGTTCGCCCTGATGGCAGATGGGGTGAAGGTCGAGGATGTGTACCAGGTACTGGCCACCCCGGCAGGGGTCGAGCGTGCCTTTGCCAAACTCAGCGAGCTCAAGCCGTATATCCAGTGGTGGGACGCCGGCGCCCAACCTGCCCAGTGGTTGGCGGCGGGAGATGTGGTGATGACCTCGACCTATAGCGGGCGCATCGCCGTGGCGGCCCAGCAGGGCAGCCCGCTGGCGGTGGTCTGGCCTGGCAGCCTGTATGGCATGGATTACTGGGCGATCATCAAAGGCTCGCGGCATGTCGACCAGGCCAAGCGGCTGATTGCCTACGCCAACCAGCCGGACACCCAGGTGCGTTATGTGCAGCAGATTCCCTATGGGCCGACCAACACCCAGGCGGCGGCGAAGCTAGACCCGTCCCTGGCCAGCTGGGTGCCTACTTCGCCGCAGAACCTGCAGGGGGCGTTGGCGATGAATGTGGAATTCTGGGTCGACCATGGCGAAGAGCTGGAACAGCGCTTCAATGCGTGGGCCAGCAAATAGCGTACTGCAAAGGTATAACGATGATGACCACAACGGAACAAAGCCTGCGCCAGGAGCTGGCCGCCTGCTATCGGCTGATCGCCCACTTCCGCATGAGCGACCTGATCTTCACCCATATTTCCCTGCGCCTGCCGGGGCCGGAGCACCACTTCCTGATCAATCCGTACGGCTCGCTGTTCGATGAGATCACGGCCTCCAGCCTGGTGAAGATCGACCTGCAGGGCCGGCCGGTTGAAGCGACGCCGCACCCGGTCAATCCGGCCGGTTTCGTCATCCACAGCGCCATCCATGCTGCCCGCGAGGATGCCCGTTGTGTGTTGCACACCCACACCCGGGCAGGTTGTGCGGTCGCGGCGCTGGAATGTGGGCTGCTACCGCTCAACCAGATGTCCATGGAGTTTTATGGCAAGGTGGCATACCACGCCTATGAAGGGATTGCGCTGGACATGGATGAGCAGCGAAGGCTGGTAGCCGACTTGGGCGACAAGCCGGTGATGATCCTGCGCAACCATGGCCTGCTGACCACCGGGCGCAGCGTGGCCGAAGCATTCCTGCGCATGTACTACCTGGAAAAGGCCTGCGAGATCCAGTTGGCGGCGCAGAGTGCGGGGCAGGTGATTTTGCCGCCGGCCGAAGTGTGCGCGCATACCGAGCGGCAGTTCAATGAGCCTGGACGAGGGTTGAAACAGGGCGAACTGGCGGATCCGGATGCGTTGCAGCTGGCATGGGCGGCATTGTTGCGGATGCTGGAAAAGGTTGCACCTGGATACCGGAGCTGACGCGCTCCACCAATCACCTCGGCAACCCTTGCACGATAACAGTCACTGTTGCGCACCTCTGGGCCGCAACTGTGCTGGTCCCTGTCAAAGGAATAGCCTTATGCTGTAACGAAATATGTCTAGAAAGCTTGAAGAAGGATGTCGCAATGCCACTCAAGGATCTGCTCATCGCCCTGGTGGTGATTGTCGCCTGGGGAGTCAACTTCGTGGTCATCAAGGTTGGCCTCGATGGCTTGCCGCCGATGTTGCTGGGGGCATTGCGTTTCTTGCTGGTGGCATTCCCGGCGATCTTGCTGGTCAAGCGGCCGAAGTTGCCCTGGCGCTGGCTGATCGCCTACGGCGCGACCATTTCGTTGGGCCAGTTCGCTTTCCTGTTCCAGGCCATGTACAGCGGCATGCCGCCAGGGCTGGCCTCGCTGATCCTGCAATCGCAGGCGTTCTTCACCCTCGGCTTCGCCGCGTTGTTCCTCGGCGAGCGGCTGCGCCTGGCCAGCGTACTGGGGCTGCTGGTGGCCGCCAGCGGCCTGGCGCTTATCGGCAGCGAAGACGGCGGCCATGTACCGATGTTGGCGCTGGTACTGACCCTGTGTGCCGGCGCCATGTGGGGCATGGGCAACATCATCACCCGGCGCTTTGGCTCGGTTGACCTGGTGGCGCTGGTTATCTGGGGCGGGCTGATCCCGCCACTGCCGTTCCTTGCGTTGTCCTGGTGGCTGGAGGGGCCGGAGCGCATCGGCCACGCCATTGCCAATATCAGCTGGAGTTCGGTATTGGCCCTGGCTTACCTGGCGTTTGTCGCCACCATGCTCGGCTACAGCCTGTGGAGCAAGTTGCTGTCGCGCCACCCGGCCGGCAAGGTGGCGCCGTTCTCGCTGCTGGTGCCTGTGATTGGCCTGAGTTCGTCGGCGTTGTTGCTGGGCGAGCGTCTGACCACGACCCAGGGCTGGGGCGCATTGCTGGTGATGGCCGGGTTGCTGGTGAACGTGTTTGGCGCCCGCATTGGCCAACGGCTGCGCGCGGTCAGCGCGTAGTTGATCCTTCAACCACTGCCCGACTGAAAATCGCAAGCCAGCGCAATCCCTGCGGGAGCGGGCCTGCCCGCGAACACGGGCGAAGCCCGTGCCAACCACCGCGGTGCCTGCTTCGCGGGCACGCCCGCTCCCACAATGACGGCATATCTGCGAGTGGATTTGCGCTCTGTTAGAATCGGTCTCTTTTGCCGGCCAATGGAGCACACCCATGATCATTTCCACCACCAGCCAGCTCGAAGGCCGCCCGATTGCCGAATACCTGGGTGTGGTCAGCTCCGAATCGGTGCAGGGCATCAATTTCGTGCGCGATTTCTTTGCACGTTTTCGCGACTTCTTCGGCGGGCGTTCGCAAACCCTGGAAAGCGCGCTGCGCCAAGCCCGGGAGCAGGCCACCGAAGAACTGAAGGCGCGGGCACGCCAGTTGCAAGCCGATGCGGTAGTGGGTGTGGATTTCGAGATCAGCATGCCGTCGGTACAGGGCGGCATGGTCGTGGTATTTGCTACCGGTACAGCGGTGCGCCTGAAGTAGAGCGTCTGCCGCTGGTCGGGTCCAGGGCTTAGGTCCGGGCGGTCCGCAAATGACCAGCTAGTCTCACCTTCACAGGTCGCGTTTGGTGGAGCAACTGTTCTGGTTGCCGGCGCGTCCGCCACTGGAGGGAGACAGGGCATGAGCGAATCCTTTTTCGAAGACCTGAACGACGCGTTCCCCATCAACAGCCAGGTGCGTTGCGGCCAGGCGGCATTTCGCCTGGGCTTCGCCCACATGACGCTGGATGATTCCGAACAGCTCCAGCCTGCACACCTGCAGCGCAGCAAAAAAGGCCGCTTCATGCCGCGGGTTCCGCTGAAGAAGTGATCCCGCTCCAGCACAACCCCGCCGAATGGCGGGGTTTTTATTGCCATTTCTTGATCCGTCTCATGGCATTGCCGGGTAGCGCTCGCAGGATGGCCAAGGCTGTGGTTTTCTTGCGCGGCATTCCAGCAACGGAGGATTGAATGCTCATGCGAGTCAGGGAAGAGACCTATTGGCAATGGGCCGACGCACAGCTGCACAGCCGCTGCCACGACGAAGCACTCAGTGACGGCACCACGCTGGACGTGCAGGTGCGCCTGTCGCGCCTGGGGGCGACCCAGCTGTTCCTGGGGCTGTATGCCGGGGATGGGCGAGCATTGCTGGAGGAGTATTACCCCGCACGGCCAGGCGAGACCATGACCCGCGCCCTGGTGTGGGGTGTCGACCGTGCCCGGGCGATGGCAACCGGCGCCTTGCCGCTGCCAGAGCACCGCAGCCAGCGACGCCAGGCATGAAAAAGCCCGGCCTATGCGGGCCGGGCTCAGGTAAGGGTGGGAACCCTCAGTTGAGCGGTTCGATCACCTTGACTGCCTGCTGCTCACGGGCAGCGGGCCATTCTTGTTGCAGGGTCTGCAGGACGCGGCCAACGAACTCGGTGTCGGCGGCGGCCTTCTTGCCGACGTAGCCTTGGCCACGGCGGTAGACCTTGAAGCGGGCACGCATGCTGGGCAGGTGCTCTTCGAATTCATCTTCGACGGTGTTCGGTGGCAGGCGGTCGAGGCGCACTTCACCGGTCTGGCTTACCCACAGCAGATGGTCGTCAAGGCTGTCCTTGCGTACGGCGAACAGCTGGGCCAATTGGTCGATAGTCGGATTGTTGTTCAAGTTCATCATAAAGCCCCCATTACCCATTCGTAGGTGATTTTTCGCAGTTGGCGCTACCACGGTGTAGCGCACTACCAAGGCTGCTACAGCAGCATCGCAACAGGGGCTTTCTCACGCTGCCTTTTGGACAGTTTCCCTCTCCACGGACGGCCTGCGTTACCGCGCAGGCCGTCTGGAACACCCTTGCCACCGCTCCCGATCAGGGAGACGGCTTCATCATGCCCAAGGGCGATGAACGGCGTCAACCATTTTGTAGTGAATATTTTTGCTCACTACATTGTGTCGTTTTGTTCGACAATCGCTGCCCGCACTACAGCCCGGAGAGAATGTCGAAGGCTGCGCGCACCCGGGCTTCGTTCGGGTAGTTTCGGTTGGCCAGCAACACCACGGCCAGTTGTTCGGCGGGCACGAACGCGGCGTAGGCGCCGAAGCCATTGGTCGAGCCGGTCTTGTTGTACCAGGCTGCCGGCAGCGGCGGCAGGGCTGGTTGCAAGCTTGTGGTTGCCTGCGGTTCACGGATTAGCTGCGGGCCGTTGCCATCGATCAGTGTGGCCAGCGTGACCGGGTAGGGGTAACGCTCCCAGCCCAGGCCCTGGGTCATGGCGCCGACCTGGAAGTAGCCCCGCTGGGTGATGGCCGTGGCTTGTGCCAGCGCCGGTGGCAGCCCCTCCGGCTGCATGTGCAGGCGTACATAGCGCAGCAGGTCGCTGGCGCTGGTCTTGATGCCGTAGGCTTCGTCGGCGTAAGGGCCGGGGCCGACACGCACCGGCTTGTCGGCACTGTCGTAGCCCTGGGCATACAACCCCTGGGCGCTGGCCGGGACCTGCAGATAGGTGTTTTCCAGGCCCATCTGTTTCAGCAGGCCCTCGCTCATCAGCGTGGAAAACGGCTGATGCTGCGCGCGGGCGGCCAGGTCACCGAACAAGCCCAGGCTGGGGTTCGAGTAGCAGCGCTGGGTGCCGGGTTTGGCGCGGGGTTGCCAGTGACGGAAGAAATCGACCACCTGCTGCGGCGTCTGCACCGCATCCGGGAACTGCAACGGCAGGCAGTCGGCACTATAGGCGCCCAGCTCCAGCACGCTTGCGTCGCCGATGGGGGCGCCGGCGAGGGCAGGGTGATAGCGCTTGGCCGGGGCATCGAGGTCCAGTTTGCCTTCGGCACTGGCCAGTGCGGCCAAAGTGGCGGTGTAGGTCTTGCTCAGCGAGCCGATCTCGAACAGCGTGTCGCGGCTGACCGGCACATTGTCTGCCTTGCTGGCCACGCCATAGCTGAAGTAGTGCGCGTGGTTGCGAGCATAGATGGCCACGGCCATGCCTGTGATGCCTTGCTCCTGCATCAGCGGGCGGATGATCTGGTCGACCTTGGCCTGCAACTGGTCGTCGGCCTGGGCGGCACTGTGGCCCAGGGTGAGAGTGATGGCGGCTGCAAGTGCAGCCAGGCGGGAGAGGGGCATGAGCGGGTCCTGTGCTGGAGCGTGTCCGTTGAGCGACACCGGTGGGGGTTCCGGCGTTAGCGGCGAAAAACCGAAGACCTTATCGTCTGCCCTTGCACAATGACAAGACGGAAACTGTGATGAAGTATTTGCGCATGTTATTCGACAATTTCACCCTGGCCTTGCTCGGGGTGGTACTGATTGCCACCGTGCTGCCTTGCTCGGGCGACGGCGCAGTGTATTTTGGTTGGCTGACCAACCTGGCCATCGGCCTGCTGTTCTTCCTGCACGGCGCCAAGCTGTCGCGCGAGGCGATCATTGCCGGAGCGGGGCACTGGCGCCTGCACTTGCTGGTGTTCTCCTGCACCTTCGTGCTGTTCCCGCTGCTGGGTCTGGCGTTCAAGCCACTGTTCGTGCCGCTGGTGGGCAACGAACTTTACCTGGGCGTGCTCTACCTGTGTGCCTTGCCGGCTACCGTGCAGTCGGCCATCGCCTTCACTTCGCTGGCGCGTGGTAACGTTCCGGCGGCCATTTGCAGTGCGGCGGCATCCAGCCTGCTGGGTATCTTCCTCACGCCGTTGCTGGTAATGATGTTGCTGGGGGCCAGCGGTGATACTGGTTCTGGTCTGGATGCGGTGCTGAAGATCACCCTGCAGCTGCTGGTGCCGTTCGTGGCCGGGCAGGTCGCCCGGCGCTGGATCGGTGCCTGGGTCAAGCGCAATGCGCGCTGGCTCAAGGTGGTGGACCAGGGTTCGATCCTGCTGGTGGTCTACACCGCGTTCAGCGAGGCGGTGGTCACCGGGCTGTGGCACACGGTATCGCCGCAGCACCTGGCCGGGTTGTTTGCCGTGTGCGGGTTTTTGCTGGCAGTGGTGCTGTACGGTACACGGCTGCTCGGCAAGTTGCTGGGCTTTGACCTGGAGGACCGCATTACCATCCTGTTCGCCGGTTCGAAGAAGAGCCTGGCTACCGGGGTGCCGATGGCGCAGGTGCTGTTCGTCGGCAGTGGCATTGGCGCGATGATCCTGCCGCTGATGCTGTTCCACCAGATTCAGCTGATGGTCTGTGCAGTGCTGGCGCAACGTTATGCCAGCCGTGAGCAGGTGGCTGAAGAAGCTTCGGCGGCGTCCTGACACCTGGTTTGGCCACTGATGCGGTCGCCATGTAGGAGCGGCCTTGTGTCGCGAAAGGGCCGCAAAGCGGCCCCGGCAATATTTGCTCCAAGCTGAAATCGAGGGGCTGCTGCGCAGCCCTTTCGCGACACAAGGCCGCTCCTACACGGCGACCGCGCAATGACCAGGAATTATCTGGCCTGCCCTGAACCACGCTCGCGCAGCGCCTTGCCTACCTCGGCCTCGATCTTGTAGGCCGGCGCTTCCAGGTCGTCGTAGTTGCGCGTGTAGCGCCGGGCGAACTCTTCTACACCCAGCTGCTGATACTGCTGCACATGCTTGAGCTCATGTGCCCACAACGCCACGTTGTCCTCGGCGTCGGCGGGGCGGCGGAAGATGATCGTGTCGATCAGCGTCACGGCGTTCACATCGGGGTTCTGCAGCAGCGCATTGGCCGCGCTCATCTGCTGTTCGTCACCCACCCGGAAGCGCGCCGCGTCGAGCACGGCAAAGTCGTACCAAGGTTCGAGTTGCGCACGGATATGCAACGGGATCGGCTCGACGCCGCTGGCGGTGGCTTCGTCGCGGGCCTGCTGCAAGGCGAAGGTCAGGCTGGACGAAGCCAGTACTTCCACGTCCTTGAAAATCTGCCCGGCCTGGCCGGGGTCGATGGGCGCACAGAAACATCCCATCAGGCACACCTGGTATTGCCCTGGCGGGCAGGCCTGTTCGGCGAGTGCAGGCAAGCTCATCAGTAGCCCCAGCAGTAGACTAATCCGCTTCATGCAGGGCCTTCTCGACAAAGTGGCGGCTGGCCTCCAGTACCTGCGACTGCACGCTTTCCGTGGCCAGCATGCGCCCGACCAGCAAGGCACCGACGCACTGGCTGATCAGCACCCAGGCCAATTCGCTGTCTTCCAGGGTCGCGCTCCAGGCCTGGTGCAGCTCCACCAGCCAATGCTCGGCCACGGCGCGCACGGGTGCTTCGGCCCGGGCAATCTCCACCCCCAATGGCGGCAGCGGGCAGCCACCTTCGGCATTGTGCAGGTGGGCCAGGCTCAGGTACTGCTGCAGGCAACGGCCCAGGCGTTCGCGACTGGCGCCCTGGTTTGCCAGGCGCGCCAGCGGGCTGTTGCACAATTCCTGCCGCACTACCTCGGTGAACAGGTCGTCCTTGGACGGGAAGTGGTTGTAGAAGGCTCCGCCGGTCAGGCCGATCGCCTTCATCAGCCCGGCTACGCCGGTGCTGGAAAAACCCCCGCGTTTGGCCAGCGCGCCGCTGCTGGCCAGCAGCCGCTCGCGGGTTTGCTGCTTGTGTTCGTTGGTGTAGCGCATTCAGTTGCCTCTGCAGGCGGGCTTGACGGTGGCGGCGATCATAACATAGCGTTCGTTTACTAAACGATCATTCACCAATGGAGACAGGCATGACAGAACAACAAAAAGTGGTGCTCGTGATTGGCGCGGGGGATGCTACCGGCGGCGAGATCGCCAAGCGCTTTGCCCGCGAGGGCTACATTGCCTGTGTTACCCGGCGCCAGGCTGACAAGTTGCAGCCGCTGCTGGACGAAATCCGTGCTGCCGGCGGCCAGGCCCACGGGTTTGGCTCCGATGCGCGCAAGGAGGAGGAGGTGGCGGCGCTGGTCGAAACCATCGAGCGTGATATCGGCCCGATCGAAGCGTTTGTGTTCAATATCGGTGCCAATGTGCCCTGTAGCATTCTTGAGGAAACCCCACGCAAATACTTCAAGATCTGGGAGATGGCCTGTTTTGCCGGTTTCCTCACCGCCCAGGCGGTGGCCCGGCGCATGGTCCAGCGCGAGCGTGGCACCATACTGTTCACCGGCGCCACCGCTGGCACTCGTGGCGCGGCGGGCTTTGCGGCATTCGCCGGGGCCAAGCATGCCTTGCGCGCCCTGGCCCAGAGCATGGCGCGCGAGCTGGGGCCGCGGAACATCCATGTCGCCCACGTGGTGGTTGACGGGGCCATCGACACCGCCTTCATCCGTGAGACATTCCCCGAGCGCTACGCCCTCAAGGGCCAGGATGGCATCCTAGATCCGGCCCACATCGCCGACAGCTACTGGTTCCTGCATGCCCAGCCCCGCGACGCCTGGACCTTCGAGCTGGACCTGCGCCCCTGGATGGAACGTTGGTAAGCCCCTTTCACCGAGCAAGGACCGTAACCATGCACAAGACTGTCGACTTCTTTTTCGATCTGGGCAGCCCGGCCAGCTATCTGGCCTGGACTCAACTGCCTGGGCTGTGTGCCCGCCAGGGTGCCACGCTACGTTACCGGCCGATGCTGCTGGGTGGGGTTTTCCAGGCTACCGGTAATGCTTCGCCGGTGATGATCCCGGCCAAGGGTCGTTACATGTTCACCGACCTGGCGCGCTTCGCCGAGCGCTACGGGGTACCGTTCGGGTTGCCGCCGGGGTTCCCGGTCAATACCTTGACCCTGATGCGCGGGGCAATGGGCACCCAGCTGCGTTCGCCGGAGCGGTTCGATGCGTTGCTGGCGGTGCTGTTCAATGGTCTGTTTGCGCAGCGCCGCAACCTGGGCGACAACGCCGTCCTCGACGACACGCTGAGCCAGGGCGGCTTCGACCCGCAGGCATTTCGCGCGCTGGTGGGTGATGACGAGGTGAAGGCCGCGCTCAGGCACGCGACCGAAGCTGCAGTGGAGCGCGGGGTGTTCGGCGCGCCGACCTGTTTTGTCGGTGACGAGATGTTCTTCGGGCAGGACCGCCTGGACTTTGTCGAAGAGGCCCTGCGTCAGGGTGTCGACAGCCTTACCTGAAGGCGCCTCTCCCACAGGGTTGGCGCGTTTCCTGTGGGAGCGGCTTCAGCTGCGAACACCGGCAAAGCCGGTGCCATCTCCATGCATAAAGCAGTCAGAAGTTCGCCGGGGTGTTGGCGCTGATGATTTCGGCCTCGTCCGGGCCGATGTTCTTGAAACTGTGCGGCAGGGTAGTGGGGATGTAGTAACCGTCGCCCGAGTTGAGCACGCTTACCTGGCCATCGACCCACAACTCGACGGTGCCGCGTGTGACCAGGCCACACTCCTCACCCTCGGCATGCACGATCGGCTCGCCCGAATCGGCACCCGGTGCATACAGTTCACGCAGCATGCGCATCTGCCGGCCTTCGACACTGGCGCCAACCAGCAGCATGCGCAGGCCGTTGCGGCCCAGATCTGGCTGCTCGCCGCCACGGAACACGTAGCGCTCTTCGCGCACCGGCTCGTCGAAACTGAAGAACTCCGCCAGGCTCATCGGAATGCCTTCGAGCAGTTTTTTCAGGGAGCTGACCGAAGGGCTGACGCGATTCTGCTCGATCTGCGAGATCGTCGAATTGGTCAGCCCGCTGCGGCGGGCCAGTTCCCGTTGGGAGAGGTTGTTGCGTTCACGCACCAGTTTGAGTCGCGTCCCCGTGTCCATAGCCGCCTTGTAATCAGAGGTGTCAATAATAATGAGCGATGCGCATTAAAACACACTCTGCGCGCTTGCGCGCTGTGCTTCTCAGGCCCGCTGATCGCGGGGCATCGGCCATGACCCCACCAGCAGCAACAGCGCCGCCACCGCCAGGAATGGCAAGCGTGGATCGACGGCATAAACCAAGGTGCCGGCCAGCGGCCCGATCACTGCGCCCATGCCCTGGGCAGCACCGATGGACCCGGCCGTGGCGCCTTGCTCGGAGGCGTGCATGGCATTGGCCGCCAGCGCCGAAAACGCCGGGAAGACAAAGCCCATGCCCGCCGCCGCGACAAAGTAGCAAGCCCAAAGCCATGGCGCCGTGGTGGCCAGCGAGCCGCAGGCAAAGCCCAGGGCCGAAACCGTGGCGCCGACCCGGATCATCTTCAACGGCGGCCATTCCAGCTGGCGCAGCAGCATCTGCGCCAGGATCAGTGCAACGCCTACCGTGGTCAGGGCGATGCCGGCAGCCTGGGCAGCCTCGGCAGGGCCCAAATGCAGGCGGTCGAGGGCAAAGAAACCGACGATGATCTGCGATACCGTGACGCTGAGCATGGCGCTGAACGCCACCAGCAAAGGCCGGCGCAGGCGTGGGTCGTTCAGGCGCACCGGGCTGGGAGCATGGCTGTGCGGAAGCGCCTGCGGCTTCAGGGTGAACAGCAGGACCAGAAAGGCACTGGCCGGCAGCAGCGACATGATATGGAACGGCAGGCTCAGGCTATGCCGCGCCAGCAGCGCTGCCAGCGCCGGCCCCACCACCAGGCCGACGGCGTTGGCCGCCCCCAGCGAGGCCATGGCCCGGGCCCGGCGTTGCGGTTCGACATGGTCGGCGATCAGCGCATTGCAGCCCACCGGGATGGCAGCATAGAAGGCGCCGATACAGCCGCGCGCGACCATCAGGCCGATGAAGGCCAGGGTCGCCCCCGGTAGCCAGCGCAGCGCACCTTCTACGAACAGGCACAGCAGCCAGTAGGCCAGGGTGAAGCCGGCGCTGCCCAGCAGCAGGATGCGCCGACGGCCCAGACGGTCTGCGGCGCGCCCCCAAGGCCGGGCCAGCAGCACCCAGACCACGCCCGCCACGGTCACGGCGGCACCGGCTTGCCAGGTGGCCATGCCGAGCTGGCGGGCGATCGGGCCGATCAGGGCGACGAAGGCCATCATCGACATGGTGCAGGCCATGTTGGCCAGCAGCAGGGGGCGCAAGTCCAGGGTACTGGCGGGTGCGAGTGTGGCAGGATCCTTTGCGACATTCATAGGGCAGTCCAGGGCGGTACGGCAAATAGAAAGCCGATCTTGTTGGGAATCGTTATCGGTGTCGAGCCCCCGGGCTGCCGAGCGTCATTGGCTGCGGCGCAGCGGGCCAGGCCACATGCTACGCAACACGCCATCGCGGCGCACCCACGCGTGCATCAAGGCCGCACCCACATGCACCAGCACCGTGGCGAACAGCAAGTAGCCAGCCCAGCCATGGGCCTGGCGCAGCACTGCATACAGTTGCAGGTCATGGGGGGCAATGGCCGGCAAGCCCAGCGGGCGGGGGTAGCCACCGGCCGAAAGCATGGCCCAGCCCAGCAGCGGCATGGCAAGCATCAGTCCGTAGAGCACCAGGTGCGAAGCCCCGGCGGCCCAGCGTTGCAGTGCAGGCAGGTCGCGCGGCAGGGCTGGGTGGGGCAGGGCCAGGCGAACGGCGATGCGCAGCAGCACCAGCACCAGCAGGGCCAGGCCGGTTGCCTTGTGCAACCCGATCAGCACGGGGTGGCGCGGCGACAGGTCGGCGACCATGCTCACACCGATGAACAACATGGCCAGGATCAGCACGGCCATCAGCCAGTGCAACAGGCGGGCGAGGGGGTGGAAGGCGTCGGTTTTCATGGGTGGGCTCCGGTGTCGAGCGATTCGCGGCTGCGGCGGTTGAAGGATTCCGAGTAGGCGGCTGAACGGGCGGCGAGAATCGGGTCGGCAGAGGCCTGGATGCCCCGGGGTAGAATCAGCGGGTCGAAGTTGATGTCGCGGCAGGCCCCTTGCTCGGGGCCGTCGACCTGTTCCAGTACCAGCGTGCCGGCGTCCACGCTGCGCCGGTCGGCAGGCCACGGGCTGGCAGGGTCGTCCACTGCATCGCCGGGTTCCGCCAGTACCAGGCGCAGCGTCCAGCGCAGCGGGCCCTGGGCCAGCCGTTGCTGCAGGTCGTGCTGCAGGAACTGTTTGTCATCGACTTGGGCAGGCAGGGCGGCAAACGCTGTCTGCGGCTCCAGTTGCCAACGCACGGGGTGGGACGCGCCGCTTGCGTCGATCAGGCGGAAGGCGTTGATGCTGTGGTACTGCGTGCTGGCGAAGCTGTTGCTGGGCTTGTACCCCGCCGCCCATTGGCGAAACGCCGCGCTTTCCGGGTGGGCGGCGAAAAACGCCTGCAGTTTGCCCGGGTCCGGTTTGCCGGTGGCCGGGTCGGGTGCCCCCGCCAGTACCTGTTCATAGAAGGCTTGTGGCGTGCTTACCGCCAGCACCGACGGGTTGTTCATGCCGGTACGCCAGACTTGCCCGTCGTCGGTGCTCAACTCGATGGCCAGGCTGCGCACCGGTATGCCGGTATCCGGCGCGAACGGGTTGGCGCCGCCGATGGCGAAGCGGCCGATCACTGGCACCCGCGGCTGGCTGAACGCCCGCGCCGTGGACAGGCTGACGGCCTGCCCGCTGGGCTGGAAGTAGCCGCTGACGCACAGGCCCTTGGCGTGGTTCTTACGGTAACCCGGGTAATGCCCGGCCTGGGCTTCGAAGGTGTCGATGATGCGTTGTGGGGTCAGGCGGGTATCGCCAACCCAGCCGGCGGCATAGGCAAAGGCGGCGCCCGCGCCCAGCATCACGACGCCGATGGCGGCCAGGCGCAGGGCCTTGGCCGGGCCGTGCAGGGGTGAGTTCATGGTCATTGTCCGGTTCAGTGAAGGTGCCGGTACGACGGCGCAGGGAAAAACTTATTCCCTTGCCGGGAATAGATTTTCCTCGCAGGCGTCTGCCTCTTACACTGACAACCCCAGAGGCCGGGACCTTGCCATGCATGATCTGGACGACCACCAGTGGCGCGAGCTGCTGGCCCGCCTGCGCCGCTTTGCCGTGTGGCTGACCCGCGAGCCGGGCAGCGCCGACGACCTGGTACAGGCCACGGTCGAGCGGGCCTTGAGCCGGCGCGACCAGCAACGTGATGCCGATGCCCTGCGGGCCTGGCTGTTCACCATCCTTTATCGGCTGTTCCTCGATGGAAAGCGCCGCGAGCGCCTGCACGCGCGATGGCTGTCCTGGTTCGGCCGCGGCGAGCGCGATGACGAGCCGGTTGGTGGCAACCTCGAGGCCATTGTCCTGGCCCAGGCCGACCTGCAGGCTTTCGCCCGGCTCACGGCAGAACAGCGTGCGTTGTTGCTGCTGGTCAGCATTGAAGGTTTGAGCTACAAGGAGGCCGCCCAGGCCCTGGGCATCCCTATCGGCACTGTGATGTCGCGCCTGTCGCGCGCCCGCAATGCCTTGCGCGAACTGACCGAGGGCAGCCCCCAGCCCCCGGCCTTGCGGAGACTGAAATGACGCGCCTGATCCCCAGCGAAGACGAACTGCACGCTTATGTCGACGAGCGCCTGGAGCCTGCGCGCCGGGCCGAGGTTCAAGCCTGGCTGGCGGCCAACCCGCAGGCTGCGGCCAAGGTCGAGGGTTGGCGTGCCGACGCCCGCCGCCTGCGTACGGCGCTGGCCGGGTTTGGCGAAGTGCCGGCGCAGCTGGACCTGGGGCAGTTGCGCAGGCAAGTGCGCCAACGCCGCCAGCGCCGCTGGGCTACGGCGGCGGTGCTGCTGCTGGCGTTTGGCATAGGTGGCCTGGGAGGTTGGCAGGTGCGCGATGCGACCTTGGCGCGTGCCGAGCTGCCGATGGCCGATGCCGTCCAGGCGCACCGCTTGTTTGCCGGTAGCCAGGCGTTGGATATCCAGGCCAGCGACCCAGGCCAGTTGCGCGACTGGCTGGGGCGCCACTTCAGCCGCGTTGGCCACTTGCCGGACCTGGCGGGCTACGGCTTCAAACCGGTGGGCGCGCGCCTGCTAAGCAACGAGCAGGGGCCGGCGGCATTGCTGGTGTTCGAGGATGGCAAGGGCCAGCGCATCAGCCTGTTCCTGCGCTCACCAGGTGATCATTATCGGCGCATGCCGGACGGGCAGCGCGTGGACGGGCAGCTGGAGGCGCGGTACTGGTCGCATGGGGCCTACAACTTTGCTCTGGTCAGCGCGGTGGACGATTTGCGTGGGGCGGGGGTGGGGGAGGCGTTGCGCTTGGGTTTGTGAGCCCGCTCTCGCCGGGATCGCGCGTGGATGCTGTGGTGATCCTGTGGGAGCGGGCGCGCCCGCGAAGAGGCCTCGCCAGGCCACACATTCCTGCCATTTTCCCCTGCTCACTCGCCCAACCGCTGCTCACGCGACGGCGGGTAGCCAAAGTAAGCCGCATAGCATTTGCTGAAGTGCGACACCGAAACAAACCCGCAGGCCACTGCCACTTCCATCACCGACAGGTCGGAATACTGCAGTAGGCGGCGGCTTTTGGTGACGCGCAACTCCATGTAGTAACGCCGCGGCGAAGTGCCCAACTGGGCCTGGAACAGGCGGTCGATCTGTCGGCGCGAGCGCCCGCTGTAGGCGGCCAACTGGTCGAGGCTGAGGGTTTCCTCGAGGTTGTTCTCCATCAGCTCGACGATGGTGCGCAGGTGCAAACTCATGGATTTCTTCGCGCCAGGGCCGACCTGGCGATAGCGGGCACCGGAGAACGACAGGATCTCCTCGACGCCTTCGGCCAAGCCGTCGCCATACAGCCGGCGCACCAGGCCGAGCATCAGCTCCATGGCACCATTGGGGCTGGCAGCGCTGAGGCGGTCGCGGTCGAGAGTGAAGCTGGCCGGGGTGATCCGCGTCTGCGGGCTGCGCTCGGACAGGCTGGCGCGCTGCTCAGGGTGGATACTGCAGCCATAGTCGTCCAGCACCCCGGCGCGGCCGAGGAACCACGCGCCGTTCCACAACCCGCCCAAGGCCATGCCGTGGGCCGCACAATCGCCCAGCAGGCGGTCAAGCTCGGGGTACTTCAATGGCGTGCGCAGGCCGCCACAGATCACCAGCAGGTCCAACTCCTTCAGGGCCTCGGCGGATAACTCGGTAGCCACCAACTCCAACCCCAGGTCGCTGAGCACGCGGTCGCCTGCAAGCGACAGCGGGGTGAATCGAAAGCTGTCGGCGCGCAGCAGGTTGGCCGTGACCAGCACGTCCATGGCCACGGTGAAGCTGGCCATGGAGAAGTGTTCGAGCAATACGAAATCGACCCGATAGGGGGCTTGGGCATTGGCGCTGGTGGACTTCAGCCGCAGCATGTTGCTGGTACTGGTCTTCTTGCTGAACTGGCGTGGCGTGGGCACTCTGGACTCCGCTTCCTGGCTGGCCTTGAGAGTGTGGCGGGTGGCCGGGGGAAAGACAATCTCCCGGGTGGCCGTGTCGTATTCCAGGTCGTGTTCAGGCAACCTGTCTGGCTTGGCCCGTTGCCGCTATGCTGATGCTCCTGTCACTGAGGATACCTTGATGAAGTACGCCGCTGCCCTGTTGCTTTGCCTGATGCCATTGCTGGCCAATGCCCTGGAGCAGGGCGACAAGCTCGCCCCGTGGACGCTGCTCGACCAGTACGACCAGGCCTATAGCCTCGCCGCCGGCACGCACATCCTGCTGGTGGCACGCGACATGGACGGTGCCAAGCTGGTGAAGGCGGCGCTGGCCGAACAGCCCAAGGGTTACCTGGAGGCGCGCGATGCGGTGTTCGTTGCCGACATCCAGCGCATGCCGGCGCTGATCAGCAAGCTGTTCGCCATCCCCGCCATGCGCGATTACAACTACCGCGTGCTGCTCGACCGCGACGGGCGCGTGGCCAGCCGTTATCCAGGGCAGGATGGCCAGGTGCAGTGGTTGCAACTGGAACAGGGCAAGCTGGTGAGCCAGCGGGCATTTGCCGATGCGCCGGCGTTGAAGGCGGCGTTGGAGACTGCACCACGGCATTGAGAGCTGTCACTGCTCCCTGTAGGAGCGG
>NZ_JBKGFP010000075.1:0-4433 GCF_046557535.1 Pseudomonas sp. S1(2024) | reverse complement strand
TGATCACGAACGAGGATCGATTTTCTACAAATGCGGGCTTCGCCAACGACACCGCTACGCGGTATCGAGCGAAGCCCTGCCCGAATGGCACGCTTGAAAATAAATTTCTAAAGACAGTTGCTCCCACAGGGGCCGTGCCAATCCTGAAATCTGCGCTGTACCTGTGGGAGCTGGCTTGCCGGCGAAAGGGCCGCAAAGCGGCCCCAGCGGTATCAATGCGCCCCGGCAGACTTGCTCAGGTCACTTTCTGCCCACTCGGTATAGATGCACGCATCCGCCACCGCCCAGCGCACCTTCACGGTATCCCCCGGCTGCATCGGCATGCCCGCCGCCGACAGCGCCTTTACCGTCAGCTCGGTACCGCCCGCGGTCACCACATGGCAGGTCTGGCTCTCGCCCAGGAACAGCACTTCGCCAACCTTGGCACTGACCTCGTTCCAGCCCGCCGGCAGCGGCTCGCGCGCGGCCTGTTCGGCGGTCAGGGCCAGGGCCTTTTCCGGGCGCACCATGATCAGCGCATCCTGCGAGGCGGCCAGGCCCGGGGTCAGGCGGATGGCTACCGGCTGGCCCTCGAAGCTGCCCGCGCCATTGCTGCTGGCCTTGATCCGCAGGAAGTTGGAGTTGCCCAGGAACGACGCGACGAAGGCATTCGGCGGGTTCTGGTACAGGTCGTAACCGGTGCCCAGGCCGACGATCTTGCCATGGCTGAAGATGGCGATGCGCTGGGACAGGCGCATGGCTTCTTCCTGGTCGTGGGTGACGTAGACGATGGTGATGCCCAGGCGCCGGTGCAACTGGCGCAGTTCATCCTGCAGGTCTTCGCGCAGCTTCTTGTCCAGCGCGCCGAGCGGTTCGTCCATCAGCAGGATGCGCGGTTCGTACACCAGCGCCCGGGCGATAGCCACGCGCTGCTGCTGGCCACCGGACATCTGCGAAGGCTTGCGGTGGGCGAACTTCTCCAGTTGCACCAGCTTGAGCATGGCATCGACGCGCTTGCTGGTTTCGCTGGCACTGAGCTTGCGAATGGCCAGCGGGAAGCCGATGTTGTCGCGCACATTCAGGTGCGGGAACAGCGAATAGCGCTGGAACACCATGCCGATGTCACGCTTGTGCGGCGGCACGTTGACCAGTGACTGGCCATCGACCAGGATCTCGCCGCTGCTCGGTGTTTCGAAGCCTGCCAGCATCGACAGGGTGGTGGACTTGCCCGAGCCGCTGGAACCGAGGAAGGTCAGGAACTCGCCGTCCTGGATTTCCAGGTCGAGGTTGTCCACGGCGGTGAAGTCGCCGTAGTGCTTGTTCAGGCCGCGCAGGCTGACCAGGGTCTTGCCGTGCGCGTTGTCTTTGATCACTGCACTCATTGTTGTTTTCTCCGCGCGCTCAGGCGTTGGCTTCGGTGCGCCGGCGCAAGGCGGCGGCAATGAACATGACAAGCAGCGACAGGCCGATCAGCAGGGTCGAGGCCACGGCAATGACCGGGCTGAGGTCCTGGCGCAGGGTGGTCCACATCTTCACCGGCAAGGTCTGCAGGTCGGGGCTGGCCATCATCACGCTCAGCACCACTTCATCCCACGACACCAGGAAGGCGAACAGGCCGCCGGCGATCATCCCCGGGCGAATCGCCGGGAAGGTCACCTTGAAGATCGCCTGCAGGCGCGAGGCGCCGCAGATCACCGCGGCATCCTCGATGGACTGGTCGAACAGCTTCAGCGAATTGATGATCGAGATGATGGTGAAGGGCAGGGCGACGATCACGTGGCTGACCACGAAGGCGAACAGCGTGCCGGTGTAGCCGAGCTTGAGGAACAGCGCGTACACCGCCACGGCAATGATCACCAGCGGCACGATCATCGGCATGGTGAACAGCCCGTACAGCAGCTCGCGGCCCGGGAAGCGGCCGCGCACCAGGGCAAACGCGGTGGGCAGGCCGAGCAGCACGGCGGCGATGGTGGTCAGCACGGCCACCTTCAGGCTGGCCAGCGCGGCGTCCATCCACTCCGGGTTGGAGAAGAACTGGCCGTACCACTTGAAGGTCCAGCCCGGCGGCGGGAACACCAGCCACTGCGACGAGCCGAACGACAGCAACACGATGAACACCACCGGCAGCAGCAGGAAGGCCGCGATGACCCCGGTGGTCAGGTACAGGCCCGTACGCAGCGGGCGGCCCATGGCATTGGGAGACAGGAGCATGGCGGTTTACCTCGCGTTGCCAACCGGGGATTCCGGCTGCAGCTTCAGGTACAGGTAGAAAAGCACCAGGGTGATCACCACCAGCAGTGCGGCGGCGGCGCTGGCCAGGCCCCAGTTGAGGAACGACTGCACCTGCTGGATGATGAATTCGGGCAGCATCATGTTCTGCGCACCGCCCAGCAGGGCCGGGGTGACGTAGTAACCGAGCGACATCACGAACACCATCAGTGCCCCGGAGAACAGCCCCGAGCGGCACAGCGGCAGGAACACTTTCCAGAAATTGGTCCACGGGCTGGCGCCACAGATCGAGCCGGCCTGCAGCACCATCGGGTCGATGGCGTGCATGGTCGCCTGCAGCGGCAGCACGATGAACGGGATCATGATGTAGCTCATGCCGATCACCACGCCGGTCAGGTTGTGCACCATTTCCAGCGGGGCATCGATGATACCCATGGCCATCAACGCCTTGTTGATCACCCCCGAGCTCTGCAGCAGCACCAGCCACGAGTAGGTGCGCGCCAGCAGGCTGGTCCACATCGACAGCAGCACGATGTTCAGCAACCAGCGGCCCCAGCCCTTGGGCACCAGGGTAATTGCCCAGGCCAGCGGGAAGCCCAGCAGCACGCTGATCAGGGTGACCACGCCGGCCACCGAGAAGGTGTTGAACAGCACCCGCGCATAGGCCGAGTTGGCGAACAGCTGCTCGTAGTTGCCCAGGCCCGGCGTCGGCTCTAGCACACCGCGCAGCAACAGGCCGGCCAGCGGGGCGAAGAAGAACAGGCCAAGGAACAGCAGGGCCGGCAGCAGATTGCGGCTGCCTTTCCAGCGCTGGCTCAGGCTGACGCGGCGGGGGGCCGTTCCCGGGGCGCCGGTGCCCGTGGGGGCACCTTGCGCGTTATGCAGGGCGTTGATGGCGACTTTCATTTGACCAACCACTCATTCCAGCGGGCTGCGATGGTCTGGCCGTTCTTGGCCCAGTAGGCGAAGTCGAGGGTGACCTGGTCCTGGGCATAGGCGGTCGGCAGGTTCTGCGCGAGGTCTTTGTCCAGCTTGGCCACGCTGTCGACGTTCACCGGCGCGTAGGCGGTCTTGTTGGCGAACTCGGCCTGGCCTTCGGCGCTGCTGGCGTTGGCCAGGAACTTCATGGCCGCGTCCTTGTTCTTGGCACCTTTGGGGATGACCAGGAAGTCGGCCATGACCAGGTTCTGCTTCCAGCTCACGCCCACCGGTGCACCGTCTTGCTGCAGGGCATAGACGCGGCCGTTCCAGAACTGGCCGAGCGAGGCTTCACCCGAGGCCAGCAGTTGCTGCGACTGGGCGCCACCGCCCCACCAGACGATGTCTTTCTTGATGGTGTCGAGCTTCTTGAAGGCGCGGTCCAGGTCCAGCGGGTACAGCTTGTCGGGGGCTACGCCGTCGGCCAGCAGGGCCAGTTCCAGTACGCCTGGGCTGGGCCATTTGTACAGGGCGCGCTTGCCGGGGTAGGTCTTGGTATCGAACAGTGCGGTCCAGTCCACCGGTTTGTTGGCACCGAGCTTGCCTTCGTTGTAGCCGAGCACGAAGGAGAAGAAGAACGAGCCGACGCCATGGTCGGAGACGAAGCGCGGGTCGATCTTGTCGCGCTTGATCTGGGTGAAATCGAGGGGTTCGAGCAGGCCTTCGCTGGCGGCACGCAGGGCGAAGTCGGCTTCGACGTCGACCACGTCCCACTGCACGTTGCCGCTTTCGACCATGGCCTTGAGCTTGCCATAGTCGGTGGGGCCGTCCTGGACGACTTTGATGTCGGTGGCTTTGGTGAAAGGTACGGCCCACGCTTCTTTCTGGGCGTCCTGGGTGGTACCGCCCCAGCTGACGAAGTTCAGGCTGTCGGCGGCCTGGGCAGCCTGACATGCCAGGGTCAGCAGGCTGGCGGACAGCACTGCGGTTACACGTTTGCTCAACAGCATGGTTACGCCCTCGTTGCTTTTGTTATTCGAGGCGGGGCTTGTGGTGCGCCCGCCAACAGTGTTCGGGGAGCAGCTAAAACAAAGTGTTTTTTGGCCGTTTTTGATTGTAGGTGCCGGCCTGCAGATTCAAGGTCTACGGGATATCATATTATGGTATTCCAAACTTTTGGCAAGAGGTATGAGGCTACCGGCCATCACTCCGTCCCTTTCAGAAACAGCGCGGGCCCCGGGGGGGGGGGGGGGGGGGGGGGGGGAGGGGGGGGGGGGGGGGGGGGGGGGGGGGGGGGGGGAGGAGGG